>CAMBIM010000007.1 GCA_945867505.1 Chitinophaga pinensis | reverse complement strand
CTTATATCGCGGCTTTGGCTTAGTACCAAGTGCTCCGTTCCATCCTCGCTATCCAGCGGAACAAAAATTGTTTCCACCCAAATATAATGACCCTCTGCATGGCGTAACCGGTATTGCGAAGGGCTATAGATTGATGGGTGATTGCGCTCAGCTAAATTTAGATTACGGATAATGTGGCGGTCATCGGGGTGAACTATTTCGTAAGGTCGGTGCCCGGTAAGTTCTTCAGGAGTGTAGCCTAAAAGCCGTTTAATAGAAGGGCTGATAAATTCCATTCGTCCGTCTTCTTTGTGAATACAAATTATATCAAAGGAGTTTTCTGCCAAAAGCCGATATTTTTTTTCGCTGTCCTTTAAGCGCTCTTCAATGGTAAACCGGAAATGAATTAAGATGGCCTGTGCGAAAGATGCAATGATATAGGTGGCATAAAAATCGAAAGTAGTGTTTCCGTTATGTTCGCTTACCAAAGTGACGAATAACAACAATACGTTCATGATGATAGTATGAACAAGCCAACTTTTTTTGCTTCGGAAAAACCACCCCGAAATAGTATATGCTACAATAAACTGATAGGAATATTGAATGTTGAATGAAGTGCCGTAGAGTAAGAAAATATTTACAGTGTTCATGGTGTACATAAACACATAGGCGCATATTTGATATTTCTCCTGAATCCGTTTTAAAAATAAAAGTCCTATCAGAATAGAGCCGGCAATAATGGCGTCAATTGCGTTAAGCATTTGATGGCTTATTGGCCCCTTAACCGGTAAGTTATCGCCAAAAAAAACGAAGGCGGTGAAACCAGCAGTAACGAAAAAGAACAGCATTTGAGCTGTTCGAAGTTCGTGGTTTACCAGTTTAGAGAAGGTATGGTTTAAGCGGTTCAGCATATTGACTAATACCAAATTTAATCAATTGAGCGAACGTTAATAGTTTCGACTTGTTTCAGTCTGCTGCTTTAGTATTTAGGCATAGAAGTATCAATCTCATCTGCCCAGGCAAGAATGCCGCCTTCCAGGTTATAAAGATTGGTGTAGCCGAAATTACTTTCCAGATACTGAATCACATTTCCGCTGCGTTTCCCGCTGCGGCAATGAACTACCACCGGTTTGTCTTTTGAAATTTTCTCCACGTTATCAGGTATTTCACCCATGGGGATTAACTCGCCTTTCAAATTGCAGATTTCAAATTCATGCTCTTCGCGAACGTCTATCAATTGAAAATTTTCTCTGTTGTCGAGCATTTGCTTTAGCTCAGTTACTGTTTTGCTATTCATGATTTTTATTTTTTAGTCAATAATCATACATGCTCCAACTGTGATATTCGTTCCTTCATCAATTAAAATAAAACTACCCGTGTCACGGTTTTTGGTATAAGCATCAAAGCACAAAGGTGCTGTGGTGCGAATAGTAATTCTGCCCACATCATTCATTCCTATCAAAACATTTTCAGTGATGCGATGAAGCGTATTGATGTCAAGTTTGTATTTTATTTCTTTTACTACAGCACGTACATCTTTAGTAGTATGTTTTAAGGAATATTTACCATTCAGCTGTAGCGGTTTATCACTCATCCAACAAATCATGGCCTCAATATCCTGACTTTGTTTTGGTAAATTTCCTTCGCGCACCAACATATCGCCACGCGAAATATCAATATCATCTTCTAACTGAATAGTAACCGAAAGAGGAGCAAAGGCTTCTTCCAATTCTTTTCCATCCAATTCAACCGATTTTATTTTAGAAGAAAAGCCCGAAGGCAGTACCGTTACTTTATCGCCTTTGCGAATAACTCCACTGGCAATTCTACCGGCATAACCCCTATAGTCATGAAATTCATCGCTATATGGCCGAATAACAAACTGAACCGGAAAGCGTAAATCAATATGATTGATGTCGGAAGCAATGTGAATGTTTTCCAGCAAATACATCAGCGTAACTCCTTCGTACCAATTCATATTTTTTGAACGGTGAACTACATTATCACCATTCAATGCTGAAATTGGAATAAAGTGAATGTCTTTTGTTTTTAAGCGCGTTGCAAACTCACGATACTCCGAAACAATTTTATTGTAAACAGCTTCATCGTAATTCACCAAATCCATTTTGTTTACACAAAGCGCAATGTGGGGGATTCCCAGCAGTGAAGCGATAATACTGTGGCGTTTAGTTTGTTCCACAATTCCTTGTCGAGCATCAACTAAAATGATAGCGAGGTTAGCAGTGCTTGCGCCTGTAACCATATTTCGCGTATACTGAATATGTCCGGGTGTATCGGCAATTATGAATTTACGTTTAGGTGTAGAAAAATACCGGTAAGCTACATCGATGGTAATTCCTTGTTCTCGTTCAGCTTTTAAGCCATCGGTAAACAAAGCAAGATTGACAGTCGATTCACCTCTGCGTTCAGAAGTTGCTTTTACATTTTCGTATTGATCTTCAAAAATAGATTTGGAATCGTACAACAATCTTCCAATCAAAGTTGATTTGCCATCATCTACACTTCCAGCCGTTGTAAAACGCAGAAGTTCCATGTTCTTGTAACTAGCAGAATTAAAAACCACCTCTCCTAACCTCTCCAAAGGAGAGGAATTAGAGTTGTCGTTGTTTTTTATGTCAATCATCTCAATTTTGCGTTTGCATTTAAAGTTCCCTTTCGGGGATATAGGGGGTTAAAAATATCCTTCCTTCTTTCTGTCTTCCATAGAACTTTCTCCGCGTTTATCATCGGCTCTTCCACCACGTTCAGTGGTCCTTGACGAAGCTACTTCCTGTATAATATCATCCAATGTTCCTGCTGTAGAAAGTGTAGCTCCGGTAGAAGTAATATCACCAATAGTGCGGAAACGCACCACCTGCTCTTCTGCATTTTCATTTGGCTTCATAGGAATGTATGGTGACTCTGCCAATAAATTCCCATCGCGATTAAATACTTTCCGCTTGTGCGAAAAGTAAAGCGAAGGCATTTCAATTCTTTCCATTGCCAAGTATTGCCATACGTCTAATTCCGTCCAATTCGAAATTGGAAACACACGAAAGTTTTCTCCCACCTGCATTCTGCCGTTGAATAAATTCCAAAGTTCCGGTCGCTGATTTTTGGGGTCCCATTGCCCAAACTCATCGCGATGCGAGAAGAAACGTTCTTTAGCCCGCGCTTTTTCTTCATCGCGTCTTGCTCCGCCAATGCAGGCATCAAATTTATATTTCTCAATAGTATCAAGCAGCGTTGTTGTCTGCAAACGAATTCGCGAAGCACTGTAACCTTTTTCTTCTGCCACTCGGCTACTATCAATAGATTCCTGAACAGAACCTATAATCAATTTTGCGTTTAACCTCTTTACTAAGCTGTCTCGATAATCTATTGTTTCTTGAAAATTATGACCGGTATCTATGTGCACTAAAGGGAATGGAATTGCAGCAGGATAGAATGCTTTTTTAGCAAGATAAGTAACAAGAATAGAATCTTTACCGCCACTAAAAAGTATAGCGGGATTTTGAAATTGCGCAGCTACTTCGCGCAGAATAAAAATGCTTTCGGCTTCAAGAGATTTTAAATGATTAAGCGTATAAGACATTCGTGATTTAAGATTTAAGGGTTAAGATTGGAATACAGAATTCCAAAACTTCGCTTACACTTTCTTCTACCGATTTATTTTTTGTTTGAATTTCCAATTCCGGTTTTGAAGGAACTTCAAAGGGCGCATTCACACCTGTAAGATCTCTTATTTCACCTCTACGTGCTTTGGCATACAGACCCTTTACATCACGCTTTTCGCATTCTTCAATCGGGGTATTCACAAAAATTTCTTTGAAATCGTCTGCACCAATAATTGTTCGTGCAAGGTTTCTTATTTCTTCTGTTGGCGAAACAAAACAGCAAATAACAATCGCGCCATTTTGCAAAAATAGTTTGGCTACTTCTGCAATTCTGCGAATATTCTCTATTCTATCTTCGTTGCTAAAGCCAAGATTGCTGTTGATTCCCGTCCGAACATTATCGCCATCTATTACCCCCGTATAAAAGCCTTTTAAATGTAGTGCTTCTTCTAAACCTTTGGCAATAGTGCTTTTGCCCGAACCGCTCAAGCCTGTAAACCAAAAAACTTTCGCGTGCTGCTTTAGCAATTGCTCTTTGCTTTCGCGCGAGAGCAAGTAATTGAACGGATGAATATTTTCAGACTTTAAATGCATTGTAAATAGGGGCGCAAATGTATGATTTCCCTCTATATCTATAAAGATAGTAGACTACTTACAACTTAGTTCAGTTACAACAACTTTTATTATGCTCTTGCACAAAAATCGAAGTGTCCCTAAAACCGGAAGTTCAAGGAAGTGGCTTCCGTTATTTATTTTTGAATGTTTAGGAAGAAGTTTTACATTTCAGTTACAAAAAAAATTCTATCATGAAGCAACTTCTACTCCCTATCGCAGTTCTTCTTTCGCTTTCAGTATTTTCTCAAACTCAACCTAACCAACCATCATCCGGCCCAGGTGGAAGCGATTATACTTTTGGCGGTGTAACTCAATACGATTACGGCACAAACGGAAGCGGTGGCGATTTTTGGCTATATGAACCGAACTCACCAACACCAGATTCTGCCAATGTTGTGGTATTTATTCATGGTTTGGGCGAAACCAATCCGAAACTTTATGGTGCGTTTATCAAGCACTTGGTGCGCAAAGGCAACATTGTAATTTACCCGCGCTACCAAAAAGATTTGAATACAAGCAACACAACATTTAACGACAGCTGCGCGCACGGAATTAAACGCGGACTTGATACTATCCAAAAAGCTGGGCATGTGAAAGGCAGAATTCAAAATTTCTTTGTTCTTGGTCATTCTGTGGGTGGTCTGTTAACGGCAAACATGACCATGCTGCATCAGCAATATGGTTTGCCTAAACCGCTAAGCGCATTTTCTATGCAACCAGGCGCGGTTTCTTTTTTAATGCCTGACTATTCTGCTTTCCCTTCCGATGTTCCGTATTTATCGTTAGTGAGCAATGATGATATTATAGTTGGCACTGCGCCCGGAACTACTATTTACAATCAATCGGTAAACGCGCCTACTTCGCACAAAAATTTGGTGCATACTTATGCAGATAACCATGGTTCTCCTGCGGTAACAGCTTCGCACTTTGACCCATTAGCTGGCGATGCAGCTTTTGATAATGGCGAAACTAATTTATTCATTCTTGCTTCGGGCAACGGACCTGTAGATGCCTTTGATTACTACTGCACATGGAAATTGCAGGATGCGCTAATGGATTGCGCTTTGTACAATCAGAACTGCGAATATGCTTTTGGCGATACACCGGAGCAGCACGGCATGAGCAATTGGAGTGATGGAACACCTGTTCGCATTTTAGAAATTACACCAAGCGCAGCAACGGCAATTAGTGATTTGAAGAACGATGTTCAAGTTTCTGTATTTCCGAATCCAAATTCAATTGGCAGTTGGCAATTAGCAGTCGGCAATGATTTAGTAGGAAGTAATTTCACTATTACGGACGTAAGTGGAAGGGTTGTGTTTCAAACTAAAATTCAAAATCTGAAATCAGAAATTAAAGTGAATGAGTTAGCTGTCGGACTTTACTTCTATCAACTAAAAAATTCTTCATACGAATTTTTGAAGAGTGGAAAGTTGGTGGTAGAGTAATTACGAGTTCAGTGCGATCCAACTCATCAAGCCAATGCTCTCTTTCAAAGCAGATTCGTCAATATTAAAAGTAGATGTGTGAAGACCTGATGTAATTCCTAATTTTTTATTGCCAACTCCAAGTCGATAGAAACAAGCAGGAACCTGGTGTGTGTAATAAGCAAAGTCCTCGCTACCCATGCGTGGTGGTAAATTCAAAACATTTTTATTGCCGATAAATTCTTGTGCAAGTTGTTTTGCATCGGCTGTTACTTCTTCGTTGTTGATGAGAACCGGATAGCCTTTCAGAATAGTTACTTCGCAATGGCTCAAATATTTTTCGGTAACGCGCTCGCAGATGAATGCAATTTGTTTGTGCAATTGCACTCGAAGATTTTCATCAAAGCAACGAAGAGTTCCTGCAATGTCCACTACATCAGGAACAATATTGGTTGCGCCTTTGCCTTCAATTTTTCCGAACGAAAGCACTACAGGAATCTGCGGGTCGGTTAGTGTTTTTAGTTCCAATAAAATTTCGGCAGCAATCAATAATGGATTCTTTAGTTCTTCAATGCGAGCAGCATGTCCGCCTTTACCGATAACTTTCAAATAAATTTCATCGCTGCTTGCCATAAATTTACCACCGCAAAAACCAAATGTTCCCGCTTCTAATTCGGGTGAAACATGGAGACCAAAAATTTTATCCGGTTTCGGATTTTCTAAAACGCCCGCTTTAATCATGGCTTCTGCGCCACTCGGTATTTTTTCTTCGCTGGGCTGAAAAATAAACTTGATTGTACCTTCAATTTCATTTTTCAATTCAGAAAGAATCATGGACACACCCAGCAAATTGCTCGTGTGTACATCATGTCCGCAGGCGTGCATCACTCCTTCGTTTTTTGAGCAGCAATCTACTTTGTTTTCTTCCTGAATTGGTAGCGCATCCATATCAGCACGAAGTGCGATACATTTTGAATTCGGATTTTTTCCTTTCAAAATTCCAACAACTCCATTCTTTGCTACTTTAGTTTGTACCTCAATTCCGCAGCGCATCAACTCTTCTGCCACCAATTTTGATGTTTCTATTTCTTCCCAACTCAATTCAGGATTTGCATGAATTTTTCTTCGCAGTTCAACAACGCGCAGAAAATATTTTTCGGAAAGCGATTTGATTCTGTCTTTCAATTTTCGCGTTATTTAATCTTGATTTTATCACGAACAATAAATGCTCCGGGATATAAAGCAATTACCTGTTGCAAATAATAAGTAGCTTCTAATCTGCTCTTGAAATCGCCTAAACGAAGTTTGTAATACGGCTGTTCGTATTCTACATACGAACTTAAATCGGAGAATTCTTTATACATCGCGCCTTTGCTTTGGTAAACTTCATCGCGCACATCGGTATACATTATCTGTATACGAAAACCTTCTGCAAATTCACGCTTGCGATTGTATTCTTTGTATTTATAAAGCAGCAAAGCAATCTGCGGATCTTGCTTAACGGTAAAGTTTTTGTTGCTGGTTACTACAGTGCTGTCTTGCGAATAACAGACAATAGACATTAGACAAAAGACGATAGACAGAAATGCCAATCTGCAATTACTTTGAACTTTAAACTTTGAACTTTGAATCTTCATTCTGATATTATACTTACACTGGCAGAGCAACCCAAACGGTCGGCACCTGCTGCTATTAGCTGCAAAGCAAATTCTTTATCGCGTATTCCGCCACTTGCTTTTATTTTAACTGATTTAGGAAGGTTTGCTCTCAATAATTTCACTGCTTCCACAGTTGCGCCCGGTTTAATAAAGCCGGTAGAAGTTTTTACAAAATCAACTGTCATTTCTGCACACAGTTCACATGCTTTTATTATTTCTGCATCGGTTAATAAACCAGTTTCTAAAATAACCTTCAACTTCCCCCCGCGTAACTGAACAATAGTTGCTGCGCTGGTTAATTCGTTTTTTAAATAATTCCAATCGCCAGCTTTTAGTGCAATAATATTGATGACCATATCCACTTCATCGGCTCCTTCATCAATGGCTCTTCTGGCTTCTTCTACTTTGGCAGGCGTGTGCGCATAACCCAAAGGAAAGCCAACTACTGTTGCCACCTTCACATTTGTTTCGCTTAGCCACAATTTACATTTACGAACAAAATACGGGGGAATACAAACCGCAGCAAAACCAAACTCTTTAGCTTCGGCACAAATCTTCTTCACTTCTTTTTCAGAAGCATCTGCCTTTAAAAGTGTGTGGTCAATTTTAGATGCGATATTCATTCGTGTAAACTGATTCCTATTTGTTAATCGTCAGAGAAGAAGTTTGCACGGTGTTACTTGCGTTGCCCGCTCTATCTTTTATGTAAATGGAATACGTAGTAGTTTCGGTGATGTTGTTATCATCAATAAACCCTTGTGGAGCTAAATTGACAATAAGCTGACCGTTGATGATAATGTTCGCATTATCAGGTGCAAGCCGCGCAATTCGGAATTCATAAATCACATTGTTGCGGCTATCAGTAATAAAAGCATTTTTTGCGTCTGCTATATTCTCTCCTAAATCGCCATCACCATCAGTGTATTCAATCGTAACTTTTATTTCATCCTGGTATTTTACAGCAGGGTTTGGAGTGATGGAAAGAAACTTAATTGATGGCACTTTTGAAATTGGTTCTTCTTTTTTACACCCCGAAAAGCAAATCAAAATACCAGCAAGAATTAAAATATTGGCACTAAATAATTTCATGACTTTCATTTTTATTGGCGGATAAACGACCAAAAAGTTTTATAAGGAAATATCATTTCCGTGCGTGGAAACTCTGTGTTAGCTGCATGGTCGCCATCGTTTACGTAATAGCGCATATATAGCGTATCGCTTGCGGGTAAACTGTTTAAGGGAACCGTAGCCAACCAAACTGAAAGACCTCCATAGCTTACATACGTACCCGTATATTGAGAAGCAGAACTAAAGTTATCGGCATTAGTGGAAATTATCAATTTGTTCACCAACATAGAGCCATCGGCAGTGCTATCGTCAGTTACGTTAACGGCAAAATAAAATGCGCTCTTGTTCAACGGCACTATAAACGGATTGTAATAAACAGCATCCATGCGCACTGTATCGTATCGCAAAGTTGGGAAAGCAAATGGAGGTATAAGCGAAAGAGTATCGAACGCAACAAAATAATTTATGGTCGGTTCTTTGTTTGGCAGTTTTGCTACATTGCCAAACATATCGCGCGCACCGCGCATAATCCAAGAGGCAATTAAGTTGATGCTCGAATCCGGTAACGCCACTCCAATATCATCTTGCGGCATTCTATCATTTTGTGTTATAAAACAACAGTTGGTAATGCGCTCATACAAAACCGAGTTAGTGGTATCAAAAGGAATTACTCTGTATTTAAAACTTGCTGCCGTATTATTTTTAATGATAGAAGCATAAACCAAGGTAGAAAATGATGATTGCGGAGTTCTGAAATCCGGCTCAAAATTCCCATCGTGGCAACCGGGCAAAGCGCAACGCGTTTCAAACACTTTTGTATGGACATAAGTTACAGTAAGTGAGTCAAGCGGAATACCATAAGTTGTGGTATCATCTCGGTCAATATCATCGTAAGGATTTGGCGGCAAATTATCGTTCGGCTTTTTGCACGAATGAATTGCGAGCAAAACTGAAAGCATAACAACCGGCAATAAAAGGAGATTTACTTTTGTAATCTTCATATCAGTTTTTATTTCAAATTATGCAAACGCTTCTGAAAGAACTCTTCCATCTAAAACCCCGAAAGGTATTTCATTAACGAATCCCAAAATATTAGCAATGGTAGGCACCACGTCAACACTCTCGCCTTGTTGCTGACTAAATACTTGTCCTTGTTTCACACCCTTACCCGCCATCATGCAGAAAATTTCGCGGCTCATTTGGTCGTTGTTATGGTCAAGCGCGTAACGACCGTAAGCATCTATCACACTATTTGCATCTTGGTTTCTTCCATGTTCCGGTACAACTATCAATACCGTATCATTTGCCATGCCCGGTGTAGTTTGAATAGCATCCCACAATTTGTAAAGTGCATAATCTGCCACACCAATAGCGTTTGCATACTGAGTATAATCAAAGTGTGCAATATCCACATCGGTCATATTTATCACCATTAACTCGGGCTTAAATTCTTTCATTACTTCGATGCCGAAATAAACATTTACCATATCACCTGTCATAAACCCCGTTCCCCATGGGTTTTCGATATTCCCATTGGCTACTTGGTAAATCATAGTGTTTAACCAGGTTTGCAAATGTTCTGCATCTGCCACAGTATTTACAATGCCAGATGAAAGAGCCGCCTGCGGAATTTTAAATTGACCGTTCATAAAATCGCGCATCATATCGCACTTGCTTTTTTCGGTTTGCGAAAGCGTAAGCGGATTTCCTAAAACAGAAGCTGACGAGCCATTAAAAATAGACGAAGGTTGAATCATGTTTGCACCGTAATTTGCTCCGTAGCCATCGAACATACTGTAGTTCAAATACGGATATGGTCCAAGCGCGTTACTCACCCACCAAGCGTTTAGCGCACTAGTATTTGGCGAAGTATGCTTGCGGTAGTATTCGAAAATTGTCGGATATTTTGGCGGTTGTTTTAGCTGAATAGATTCATCGGAATACTTTCCTGTAATGGCGGTAGTATGACCGTTGTAGTGACCGGTTGGGCCACTTGCGTATCGGAACTCTTTAAAAAGTGTACCCGCGTTTTGAAGCGGAGTAGAAGTAAGCGATGGCAATTGCACAATGCCCGGAGCAATATCAGCACTAATGGCTTCCGTTCCATTCAACATATTACGCATTAAGTTTCCCTCGGCTTTATGAATAGATTCTAAATTGCGAACACCGCCCGCAAACAAGCAAAACACCACATGGTTTGCCCTTCGCGAACCGGTGGCAGCAAACAATCTTCCGCTTGGTAAAATATAAGGCACCACCATACTGCCTGCTGCGGTAAGTGCTGCGTTTTTTATAAACTGTTTGCGTTTCATTGTAAGAGTATTAAGTATGTTAATATAACAGCCAATTCGTTTTGCTTAATAATAGCGGTATTCATCGCTAGTCATCATAGAATAGTAAATCATTTTAGGCGTAGCATCTGTATTCTTTTCAATCAAGTCTTTCATTTTCCAACGCTCAAATTCGTTGGGTTTGCGGTTGTAAAAACGCAGATACGTGCTTTCTATAAACGCTGGAATATCTGAGCGCATATTGGCATCGGTAATCAATTGAACTCCTCCACGGTTAATCATACTTTTTACAATCATATCCTGCATGGTAGTTTTGTCGCCCAAGGCTTGCAGCGAAACATTATACTTTGCTAATTCATTATTAGCAATAGAAATGCCGAACAAATGCGAGTAGGCAATAGAAATAAATTGGTCGGTTGTTTTTAGATTTAGCTTTTGCGCAGCTGTTTGATACAACTCCTGCTCCTGCACTTGGTAAATGTAGCGTTTCACATTGTTACAAGAAGTTTGAGATATTAGAACTGCGAAGATTATCGCGATTGCCAAATTCGGAAATTCGGAAATTCGGAAATTCAGAAATGATGTTGGGCGATTCATGCTATTAGTTTTTGCATTTTGTATATACTGCTTCCTGCTGCTGATTACTGTATTCCCGCATATTCATCTAGGGAAAAAACTTCTTTCTGCAACTGCTTATAGTCGTTGGTGTTCTTGTAGAGATTAGCATACAAATAAATTTCGGCAGAACTTGGTTCGCGGAACAAATATTTTTTGAAAATGAAACGCACCTGCCCTTCATAATAATCATCAGTTTTGAAGAAAATATCTATGTAATCGTATTTCGATTTGCCTTGTTTGAAAAATATAGTAGCAGTATTTCCATCTACCATTATTTTACCGTCAAGTAGTTCGCCATCGCTTGGGTAGCGGAACAGAAAATTCTGATACGTGCTTACCACAAAATTTTCAGAACCCATGTTTATTTGGTCGTAGAAATAATTATTGGTCATGCGCGAAAGCATAGCACGGTAATCCATTGAGCCCGCATACATATTCGAAAGCGTTCTTTTCAACGTATCCAGACGGCCTAGCTCAAAATTAATAGCATCAAAAAAGGCAGCATATTGTGGCATGCCCAAAAAATTGTTGAACACAAAAAATTGTTGCTCAATCTCCATTGAATCAAGATTGCGCAAATATTCGTTGTTGGCAACGTTGTAAAGATTGCGCGTGTATTCTTGTCTTGAGAAAAGCGTAGCTACAAATTGTTTACGGTTATCTAACGAAAAATTATTCTGACGCAAAATGGTAAGCGCATCGCTTCTTTCGCTTCCTACCGGCTCGCGACCAAGCAAATTGATATACGCTTTGTTTACGTAAATGCTGATAGTAGAAGAATCGATAGTATGGTCGGGCGGAGGAACGTTGCCGGTAATTTTTACATCTTCTGTTTTGCTGCAAGCAGCTATAAAAGAAAGGACGATAGATAGCAACAATAATTTTCGCATTACCGTAGTGGGCTTTGGTTGATTCTCTAAAAGTAGAATTTATTCTTAATCTGCAAACTGCGGTTATTTTTATGGTGAATTGGATTTTTACCAATGTTAAATGAAAATGAATTTATTCTCCACCGAGACTGACTCACACATAAATCTGTTGCCTAAAGATGGAACGGTAAATTATTACGGCAAGTTGTTTTCTGCACAGCAAGCTAACCACTACTTAACTTGTTTGCTCAATAATATTGATTGGAAGAATGATGAAGCAATTATTTATGGCAAACTAATCATTACCAAGCGCAAAGTAGCTTGGTATGGCGATACAGATTTTGAATACACCTATTCCAACACCACCAAAAGAGCCTTGCCGTGGACAAAAGAATTGCTGGAACTAAAAGCTGCGATAGAAGAAAAGACAGGCGAGCAGTTTAATTCCTGCCTGCTCAATTTGTATCACACTGGCGAAGAAGGAATGGCGTGGCATAGCGATGCAGAAAAAGATTTGAAGAAAAACGGAGCCATTGGCTCGTTAAGTTTTGGCGCGGAACGAAAGTTTTCGTTCAAACACAAACAGGATAAAGAAACCGTTTCCGTAGTTTTAGAACACGGCAGTTTGTTGGTAATGAAAGACACTACACAAACTAATTGGCTGCACCGGTTGCCGCCAACCAAATTAATTTCAAAATCAAGAGTGAATTTAACTTTTAGAACAATTGTTCGCTAAGAGGAAGCCACCGCTTTCATCCGTTCAAGGTCATACAGAATTTGGTTCACCATTTTTATAAAAGACTTGTTGCCTATTTGCTCTAATATCACCGAGCTTTTGTTCAAAGAATTCAAGCTATGTTCTGTCAATTTGTTTTCAACAATACACGCATCACAATCTCGCTCATATAATCGCCATTGTGGTCGCCAAACCAGCCCATAGTGCGGGTTTCGTAAGTGTTTAACTTATATCTACGGCTATCAGTAATATAGCCTGTGTAACCGCCATTAAAGCTGGTCACCATCAGTTTTAAATTTTTATGGTCGGCTGCGGAATCAATTTCGTTTACCAGTTCTCCACTAAAATCGCAAGGCATTCCCGCAAAAAATATATTGCCGAGTTGAAGCGTATTGATATAAGTTTTCTCATAACCAAACAGTTTTTTGAAAAGCCAGGGACGGACAACGATGTTGTCTGACACTCGCAAATTTGGCTCCCGCAAATAAAGCGGCAGGTGATGAAAGACCATTGACGATTGACCGCTGACCACCGAAGTTGGAATGGAATCGAAATGTTCAAGAACGATTTTCGCAACTCCATCAGCCATATATTGCACTTCTGCTTCTTGATCTTTTGTTGCTTCATAAGGTCCGTGGCTTCCAACTGCACCTGCGCTAAACGAAGCAAAATTTACTTTGCCCGATTCGTTCAGCTGTTTCATCATCATGCCGCACCAATCAGCAGAAAGCTTCATCAGGTTTTCGTGAAACACTGTATTGTGTGCAGCAAAGGTGATGATAGCAGCAGTCTCTCCCGTTTCCTTTTCAATTTTCACCACACGCAGCAGCGAATCTACTTCACCTAGCGAATCGGGCAAGTGCGCCATTTGTCTAATCAAGCGATTGAAAACTAATTTCCGTGTAGGAAATTCACCATAGCCAATCTTTGCCGGGGCGCAATTTTGTTCGGCTTCTATAATAGCCTGCGAGATTGTTTCGGCAATGAATTTCGGAACGCGCTCATCATATTTTCCTGCAAATAGTTGACCTACGTAACTATTATACCACGCGCCAATGCTGGTGTGTGTATGCGTGGCGGTGAAGAAAATATTGTCTTCGTCAAAACCTTCTTTCTTTAAAATAGTAGCAAACATTTTTGTAACTGAAGGCGGAATAATGAGTAGGTCGGCAGAGATGTATGCAACTTTATGTTCGCCTTGTTTAAACACAAAAGCCCGCACATAAATAGAATCGTGAACTCCTTCAAAATTTTTTCCTCCGCGGTGTGCATCAATTGCAATTGGCGTGGTGAAAGGCGGGAGAAGATTGATGCGGGCCCAGCCAACTTGTAATTGCGGGATTTCAATTGCCGAGTGCGAAGACATAGGAGCCACGTGGCCGCTGTAGATTTGCTTATGTAAAATCTTTGCGCTTTGGCTTATAAGAACTGAATCAACTGCTGCAAGTTCTTTCTTATAAAATTCTGTTTGCTGATAGGGAGTTGTATCGAGTGGCTTGAAGCAAATGGAAAGAAGAATAAGAAGTAGCAAAATAATCGCAGCAAGAAGTTTCAGAATTTTCTTCATGACGTAAATTTCTATTTTTAAACCAAATAAAATCCATGTCATCCATCCTCGACCGGTTTAAAAGTTTTCCGAAAGCAGCCCCCTATATAGTAGTAACCGAAACAGCAGAGCGTTTCAGTTTTTATGGAATGAAAGCCATTCTTTCTACGTTTTTGATTTCGCAGTTTTTTAATCCAACCAACAATCCTGCTTTGGTTGCCGGTGCAGAAGCACACTCTAATGAAGTAACGCACTTGTTTGTTGCGCTGGTTTATTTGCTTTCTATTGTTGGTGGAGTTTTAGCTGATTATTTTCTGGGCAGATACCGCACTATTTTATACCTCGCTATTGTGTATTGCATCGGCCATGCGTTCCTTGCTATGTTCGATACCAACTACCAGTTATTTTATGCAGGCTTGTTATTGATTGCTGTTGGAGCAGGAGGAGTAAAGCCCAATGTGAGCGTAATGGTGGGCGACCAGTTTGAAAATGAAAGCGATGCCAACATTGCCAAACTCTACGATATTTTCTATTTCGGAATAAATGTAGGTGCGTTCTTTTCTATGCTTATTACACCGGTAATTAAGAACAGTCGTTACGGTGCGCCATTGGCATTTGGAGTGCCGGGTATTTTAATGTTTATAGCCTTGGTTATTTTCTACTTAGGTAAAAGCAAATACAAAATCACTTTGCCTAAACACACGCGTAACGAAGAAAAAATCCCTTTCAAAGAACAAGTGATGTCGGTTTGGAAAGTGCTGGTCGTGTTTTCATTTATCCCCATCTTTTGGGCATTGTATGACCAAAACGGAAGTGAATTTGTAATACAAGCCGGTAAGATGGATTTGCATTTTATGGGTATTGAATGGCTGCAAGAACAAATACAAGTAGTAAACGCTTTGCTTATTTTAATTTTAATACCGGTGTTTAGTTTCGGTATTTACCCGCTTTTAGAACATATAGGAATTCGCATTACTGCACTGCGAAAAATAGGCTGGGGTTTAATTGTACTTGCGCTTACGTTTGTGTTGGTGGCCTGGATTCAGCAGCAAATTGACAATGGAGTAACCCTGAGCATTGGCTGGCAGTTACTGGCTTATGTATTGCTAACGGTTGCTGAAATTTTTGTTTCCATTACAGGTTTAGAATACGCGTTTTCGCAAGCGCCTAAAAGTATGAAGAGCACCATCATGGCCATATTCTTCTTCACTGTCTTCTTAGGTAATATTTTAGTTAGTTACATCAACAACAATATTCAATCGGGCGGTTTCTTTAGCCATTATAAAGGGGCAAGCTACTTCTGGTTATTTGCCGGCATTATGGCGGTGAATGTGGTGCTCTACTACCTGGCTATTTATGTCTTCAAAATAAAAGATACGGTTACAGTGGAGCAGATGAGAGATGAATTACATCAGTAAAGTTAGTAAGAAAATAAAAGCGAAAGCCAATCATAAATGATTGGCTTTCGCTTTTTATAAGGTCGATAATTATTAGTTAGAAGCAAGCGCTTCTTTTTCTTTTACTGCAGTAGTGAAATTCTCAACCATACGATTCAAATCTTTGTTTAAGAATGAATAAAACTTGCTGAATTCTGCATGGCTTTGTTCGTTTTCTACTATGTATTCTAAAGTGGCAACCGGGTCTAGCGAAGTTGAGTTGCCCCAGTTTTGGATTCTTTTAAACTGAAAGCTATGCTCGTTAAAGTGATTGTAACGGAAGTCACTCACTTCGCAGGTTATTTGATGGTTTTCTACAGTTAAAATCATATAACCTTGAACATAAAGCGCGTGAATAGTTCCACCGTTTTCGCCAAAATATTTAGTAACTACTTTAATTGTCATGCGGTTAGATGCTGGGTCAAGCGACTGAACAGGCGCAGTGTTTTTAAACTCATGCTCTACTTCTGCCAAATTGCTTTTGTTAACTCCACTCATGTTTTCAGCAGCTACTGAAACGTTAGAACGAGTGCACTCTTTAGTATGCCCGCTGAACCAGTTGCTCGCCATTTCATACGCTTCTTCGTTGGTTACATTTACGTTAACAGGAATAGTGAAGCGGTAAGTCACCTTACCTGTAGCGTGATTAGTAGATAAAGTATTTTGGGCGAATAAGCCGTTTGCAAAAAGAGCAGGCGTGAAAAATGAAAGAAGTGATTTCATATTGATGTTTTGGGTGGTTGACATTTTCATTTCGTTTGTTTTTGTTTGAATTATTATGATGCAAATGTGCAGGTTGAGCAGGGTTAGTTCAATCCCCCGATTGGGTGAAAGTGTCTTTCAACTTCGTTCAGGATGACATTATTTATTGTAGCCATAGGATGACTATGCAATTCTCTCTCTGCTGTTATATTCGCACTCTCAATAAAAAATCAATATGATTCAGCTTAACAATGGAGTGTATGAAATAGGCGGTGTGCTGGTTTCGCAATTGTGCGAGAAATACGATTCGCCTTTGTATGTGTATGATACCGCCATAATGGAGCGGCAATACACTCAATTGAAAACAGCATTTAGCGGAGCAAACACCAAAATAAAGTTTGCATGCAAGGCATTGAATAACATTAACGTGCTGAAGTTTTTCAAGAACATTGGTGCCGGGCTTGATACTGTATCTATTCAGGAAGTGTGGGTGGGCTTGCAAGCGGGCTTTAACCCTAAGGATATTATTTACACGCCTAACTGTGTTTCGCTGGAGGAAATTGAGCTGGCGGTAAAGGAAGGCGTGCAGATAAACATTGATAACATTTCTATTCTCGAACAATTCGGGCATAAGTATGGTTCAAGTGTTCCTGTATGTGTGCGGATTAATCCGCATGTAATGGCGGGCGGTAACATCAATATCAGCACCGGACATATTGATTCTAAGTTTGGTATTTCTATTTACCAAATGCGCCATTTAGAGCGGGTAATTAAGAGCGCGAAAATTCGCGTGAACGGCTTGCATATGCACACCGGAAGCGATATTTTAGATGTAGATGTTTTCCTGCGCGCGGCTGATATTCTGTTTGAAGTAACCGAGCATTTCCCTGATTTAGAGTTTGTAGATTTTGGAAGCGGATTTAAAGTTCCTTACAAGCCTGATGATTACTACACCGATATTCAGGAAGTAGGAACAAAGCTTACGGCTAAGTTCAAGGAGTTTTGTAAGGCATATGGTAGAGATTTAGAACTCTTCTTCGAGCCCGGAAAATTTTTGGTGAGCCAAAGCGGGACTTTCCTGGCCAAGGTGAATGTGATTAAGCAAACCACTGCTACTGTATTTGTGGGCGTTGATTCGGGTATGAACCACTTAATCCGTCCGATGTTCTATAACTCCTATCACCACATGGTGAATGTTTCTAACCCCGAAGGCACGCAACGTATTTATACGGTGGTGGGTTATATCTGCGAGACCGATACGTTTGGTTGGGATAGAAAACTGAGCGAAGTACGCGAGGGTGACATCATCGCTTTTCAAAATGCAGGGGCTTATGGTTTTAGTATGAGTTCTAATTACAATTCGCGTTTCCGCCCGGCAGAGGTTTTGGTTCATAAAGGGAAAGATTACCTCATACGCAAGCGCGAAACACTGGATGATATTTTGAGAAACCAAGTAGAGGTTGAATTGGCATGAAAAATTTAAAGGCGATACTGTTTTTAGTTTCGTGTCTATTGTTTGTTGTTGCTTCAGCACAAAAAACAAAAACACTTTATGTAGCTGACCGCACAGTGTTGCGCTCGGGAGCAGATTGTATTCAGTTGAAGGAAAAGAAGAAAGGCGATTGGAACGTTTGTATAGATTCTATCAATGGCTTTGTGTACGAAGAAGGATATGAATACAAGATAAAAGCAACGGCTTCTAAAAGCGGAGTGGCTTATACTTTTGTAAAACTTCTATCTAAAAAGAAAACCGGTTACAACCCTGCTGTAAAATTAGAAGGTAAGCAATGGCGCCTGCTGGCTATTCGCGATAACGGGCATACCATGAGTTTGCAGGACACTACTTACTTTTTAAAATTCAATATAACCAACAGCCGCATTAGCGGACGCATAGTTTGCAACAGTTTGCGCGGAACGGTAAAAGCTGAAGGCAGAAAAATTTCATTTAGCGGAATTGGCTACACCAAAATGAAGTGCGTTGACCCGAACGAGCAAATGGAGCGTATAGTTAGCTACATGCTTGAACATTCCACTACTTACGAGTTAAAGGGCGACCAACTATACCTGCGGGCTGGCGAAGGGTCGTACGTGGTGCTTGTGGCGCAATAGTAGTAATGATGTGAAGGACAAAACTAGCTCTTCGGGTTAGCGATAGTAGTGGAAAGCCCGCAGCCCGCTTTGGGGCGAGGACTTGGAACGGATAGCGCGACCGCGAGGCTTTGCGAGCGGAAACCCCATAAGTAGTTGAACCATTTGGAAATCCCGCCTATCGGAATATCTTTGCCGTCCAAATTTTTTAAAACCCTGTGCGATATTGCGCCGGATAAACCCAAAAAAGCAGAGAAACATGCTGACACAGTACGAAACAGTATTAATTCTCACTCCCGTGTTATCGGAAGATGACGCCAAGAAAAGCATCAGCAATTATGTTGAGCTTCTCAAGTCCAACGGAGCTGAGATTGTTCATGAAGAACATTGGGGGCTTAAAAACCTTCGTTACCAAATTGGTAAAAAAACAACCGGTATCTACCATTTGGTAGAATTTAAAGGCAACGGAAAAGCTGTTGACACTTTGGAAATTGCGTTTAGACGCGATGAAAACGTGTTACGCTACATGACCGTAAAGCTTGACAAATTCGCTGTTAAATACAACGATGACAAGCGCGCTGGTTTAGTTGGAAGAAACAAAAAAGTTAACACTACAAAAGAGGCAACCGTATGAGCACACAGAAACCAAACGATAGCATCAAATATTTAACCGCTACCAAAATTGGTCTGGTTAAAAAGAAATACTGCCGCTTTAAGAAGAACGGTATTAAATACATTGATTACAAAGACCCTGAATATTTATTGAAGTTCATCAACGAGCAAGGAAAAATTCTTCCGCGCAGATTGAGTGGTAACTCACTTAAATATCAGCGCAAGATTTCGCAAGCTATTAAACGCGCGCGTCATATTGCCATTCTGCCATACGTAGCAGATTTGTTGAAATAGAATCGGTAAACCAATTAAAGATTAAACAATGGAACTTATACTTATAAAAGATGTAGAAAAACTTGGCTACGCAGATGACGTGGTTAAAGTTCGTCCGGGTTTCGGTTTGAACTACCTCATTCCTCAAGGGTTTGCGGTAATGAAAGGCGAAGGAGCTTTGGCACAACTTGCCGGCAGAGTAAAGGCTCGCGAAAAACGCGAAGCAAAACTGTTGGAGCAATTCAATGTAATATCAGCACGTTTAACTTCGGCTCCTGTTAAGATTGTGGCTAAGGTGGGAACTACCGGAAAAATTTTCGGAAGTGTTTCGGCTTACCATATAGCAGAAGCTATTAAAGACCAATTGCAGGTGGAAGTTGACCGCAGAAAGATAACTATCGTAGAAGGCGAAGTAAAAAACCTTGGCAGCTATACCGCTGAAGTAGGTTTAGGACAAAGCCATAAAGTGACAGTTGCTTTTGAAGTGGTAGCAGAAGCTGTAGTAGCTTAACAAAAAGCAAAAGATTCACAACAAGATTTGATCCCTGTCGTTTATTACGGCAGGGATTTTATTTTTACCACAATCCGAATGATTCAGACAAGTTATATTTATAGAAAAGTAATAAACAAAGGATGGCTGCTGTCTATCGTCTATTGTCTATCTTCTATCGTCTGCTTTGCCCAACTTAATTACGATTACACAGCCGGAAAATTTTTGATTAAGGGAAAGGTGGTAGATGTGCAAACAAAAGCACCTATTCCGTTAGCAAACGTAGTATTCATAAAAAATGGAAGAGGAGTTACCTGCGACAATGAAGGGAATTTTACCATGTATGTTTACCCCTATGATACGCTGAAGTTTTCATCAACGGGCTACATCTCTAAGAATATTCACATCAGCGATATTGATTCGGGTAAGTATTACACAATGGAGATTCAGTTGATACACGACTTTATAAAAATTAAAGATGTAATCATTTATCCCTACCACAGCAAAGAAGAATTTATTGATGCGTTTATGGATGCTAAAGACATTAATAAAATATCCATAGCCGGTATTGCTCCGCCAAAATATTCGCATATTACGCCAAAGGCAAAGTTCAGCAATCCTATTTCGTTTTTATACGAGCGCGTAAAAAAACGCAGAGCAGCCAATCCTGATTTTAAGCCTTAGCAGCTAAGTTCATTGGTTAGACTATGAAACCAATTCAATATTTCTATTTTTAATTTATGCTCGTAAAAACATTTGGCAGTGCCGTTTATGGGGTTGATGCCGCTACTATTACAGTAGAAGTTAGTGTAGAAACTGGTCAAAATTTTTTTATGGTTGGTCTGCCTGACAATGCCATAAAAGAGTCGTGGCATAGAATGGAAACTGCCATTAAGCATAATGGCTTTGAAATGCCGCGCAGAAAAATTGTCATTAACCTTTCGCCTGCTGATGTTCGTAAAGAAGGAACCGCATACGACCTGCCAGGTGCAATAGGAATACTTGCTGCATCGCACCAAATTGAAACTGATTTACTGGATAAGTATGTGATTATGGGTGAAATATCGCTGGATGGAACTATTCAGCCTATTAAAGGAGCGTTGCCTATTGCTATACAAGCACGTAAAGAAAAGTTCAAAGGATTTATACTCCCCAAACAAAACGCCCGCGAAGCGGCTATTGTAAATAACATAGAAGTGATAGGTGTTGAAACGCTGCGCCAAGTGATTGAGTTTTTAGAAGGCAGAGAAAAAATTGAACCAACGGTAGTTGATACGCGTGCAGAATTTGAGAACAATATTCTGAAAAGCGAATTTGACTTTTCGGATGTAAAGGGCCAGGAGAATATTAAACGCGCCTTGGAAATAGCAGCCGCTGGCGGACATAATGTAATTCTAATTGGTCCACCCGGTGCAGGTAAGACTATGCTGGCAAAACGTTTCCCCACTATTCTTCCTCCTTTAAGCTTAAACGAAGCATTGGAAACCACAAAGATTCATTCAGTAGCCGGTAAGCTTGGGAAAGACTGCGCACTCATTTATCAGCGGCCATTTCGTTCGCCACATCATACCGTGTCTGACGCAGGTTTAGTCGGGGGCGGAAGTAATCCGCAACCGGGAGAAATTTCTTTAGCCCACAATGGTGTTTTGTTTTTAGATGAGTTGCCTGAATTTAAACGCACAGTGTTGGAAGTAATGCGACAGCCAATGGAAGAAAGATGTGTAACCATTTCGCGCTCGAAAGTTTCTATCACTTATCCCGCTTCATTCATGCTTGTCGCTTCTATGAATCCTTGCCCCTGTGGCTATTACAATCACCCGGAAAAGGAATGTGTATGCGCTCCCGGTGTGGTTCAAAAATATTTGAACAAAATTTCGGGTCCGCTGATGGATAGAATTGACCTGCATGTGGAAGTTACACCAGTGGCGTTTAAAGAACTTTCGAGTTCAAGAAAATTTGAAACCAGCGAGAGTATACGCGCACGCGTTATTCAAGCGCGGGCAATTCAGGAAAAACGTTTTGAAGGGAAAGCGAATCTGTATAGCAATGCGCAAATGGAACCGCAGATGGTAGAAGAAATTTGCACCATTACCGATGCCGGTAAAAATTTGTTGAGCCGCGCTATGCAAAAGTTAAATCTATCGGCTCGCGCTTATAACCGCATTATTAAAGTTGCCCGCACCATTGCTGACCTTGCTGGAAATGAGGAAATAAAAACGGAACATCTTGCTGAAGCTATTCAATTCAGAAGTTTGGACAGAGAAGATTGGGCGATGTAATTACTTAGAAATAAAGAAAGCGGGCTTAGCCCGCTTTCTTTATTTACACCATATCCTTTCCGTGGCAGTTCTTGAACTTCTTGCCGCTTCCACAAGGGCAAGGGTCGTTACGACCAGTTTTGTCGCCTACTCGAATTGGTTCTTGCTTTGGTTCTACTTCTTGTTGCTGCGGTTGTTGTTGTCCGTTATCTGGGTTTGCACCCGTCATTATTTCGCCTCTGCCTACTTGAATTTTTTTGGCAAATGCTTTTTGCTTTTCCTGTTCGGCATTGCGCACTTGTTCGCCATCCGATTGTGGAACTTGTCCTTTGAAAAGGAACGAAGCAATTTCGCGATTCACCTCTCCCATCATTTCGCTGAAAAGGTTAAACGCTTCCTTTTTGTAAATCACTATCGGGTCTTTCTGCTCGTAAGAAGCGAGTTGCACTTCTTGTTTCAAATCATCCACCGCACGCAAGTGATGTTTCCATGCTTCGTCAATTAACGAAAGCGTCACCGCTTTCTCAAAATACGAAATCAAGTTTTTTCCCTCAGAAGCAAGTGCTTCCTTCAAGTCAATTAAAATATTCAAACCTTTTTTGCCATCGGTAAACGGCACGGCTACACGGTGAACTGTATCGCCACGGGTTTGGTGAATACTTTTTAGCACCGGCATCATAGCGTTGATTGTGCTTTCTATTTTACGTTTGTATAGTTCCTTTATTTCAGAAAATAATTTCTCTGTAAGCGTTTCAATGTTCCCGCTGCCTAATTCATCTTGCGTGATGGTAGTATCTAAAGAGAAGTAACGGATTACATCCAATTTGAAATTATCGTAGCCGCCACCGTTTTGTGCAGTAGAAACTAACTCTTCGCACAAATCATAGAAACTATTGTTGATGTCGAGAGAAAGTTGTTCGCCAAACAAAGCGTGCTTGCGCTTAGCATAAATTACTTCACGCTGACGGTTCATTACATCATCGTATTCCAACAAACGTTTACGAATACCGAAGTTGTTTTCTTCTACTTTCTTTTGCGCGCGTTCAATAGATTTTGAAATCATAGAGTGCTGAATTACTTCGCCCTCTTCATAACCCATTCTATCCATCACCTTCACGATTCTATCAGACCCGAAAAGGCGCATCAATTCATCTTCCATCGAAACGAAAAACTGCGAGCTGCCAGGGTCTCCCTGACGACCAGCACGACCACGCAACTGTCTATCCACTCTTCGTGAATCATGACGCTCTGAACCAATGATAGCGAGACCACCGGCATTCTTCACCTCCTCTTTAATTTTGATATCCGTTCCGCGACCAGCCATGTTGGTAGCAATAGTAACGGTACTAGCGTTTCCTGCTTCAGCAACAATCTCTGCTTCGCGCTGATGTTGCTTTGCATTCAATACGTTGTGTTTAATCTTACGCATGGTCAACATACGCGCTAATAATTCCGAAATTTCAACAGAGGTTGTTCCGACAAGCACCGGTCTTCCTTCGCCTGTTAGTTTTACAATCTCTTCAATAATGGCGTTGAATTTTTCTTTACGTGTTTTGTAAATCAAATCTTCTCTATCATCTCGAACTACCGGGCGATTGGTAGGAATAGAAGAAACCTCCAACTTGTAAATATCCCACAACTCCTGCGCTTCAGTTTCGGCAGTTCCGGTCATTCCGCAAAGCTTATGGAACATACGGAAATAATTCTGTAAGGTAATCGTAGCAAGTGTTTGTGAAGCTGATTCCACTTTCACATTTTCTTTGGCTTCGATGGCTTGGTGCAAACCATCGCTGTATCTTCTTCCATCAAGGATACGACCGGTATTTTCATCCACAATTTTCACTTTGCCGTCCATCACCACGTAGTCCACATCTTTCTCAAAAAGCGTGTAGGCTTTCAGTAATTGTTGAACGGAGTGAATGCGCTCGCTCTTTTCGCTGTAATCGCGCATCAAGACATCTTTGCGTTGAATCTTTTCTTCCGGTGAAAGAATTTGTGTTTCAATTTCTGCAATCACGCTTCCCATATCAGGAATTACAAAGAAGTTCGGGTCTTCGCCAGAGCCAGTAATGAGTTCAATTCCTTTATCGGTTAACTCAACGCTGTTGTTCTTTTCGTCAATATGGAAATAAAGCTCCTTATCAACTATCGGCATATTTTTTTGCTGCTCGCCTAAGTAATAGTTTTCAGATGCCTGCATTATTTGTTTCATGCCCGGCTCACTCAAAAATTTAATGAGTGCCGAATTGTTTGGCAAACCTCTTTGCGCACGGAACAATGCCAAACCACCTTCGCCTTCCTTCTCTCCCGTCTTTCCTTCTTTAATTAATCGCTTTGCATCAGTTAGGAAATTATTGCTTACGCGCTTTTGCGTATCGAATAATTTTTGAATCCTTGGCTTTAATTCCTGAAACTGTGCTTCATCGTCTGAATCCACTTGACCGGAAATAATCAGTGGTGTTCTTGCATCATCAATCAAAACCGAATCCACTTCATCCACCATTCCAAAATGGTGTTTGCGCTGCACCATCTCATTCGGATTGCTCACCATGTTGTCTCGCAGATAATCGAAACCGAATTCGTTGTTGGTTCCGTAAGTTATATCCGCTAAGTAAGCGTTGCGTCTTTGTTCAGAATGCGGTTGGTATTTATCAATACAATCAACGCGCAAACCAAGAAACTGGAACAACGGACCATTCCATTCACTATCTCTGCGCGCCAAATAATCGTTCACCGTTACAATGTGAACACCCTCACCTGCAAGTGCGTTGGTGTAAGCCGGAAGCGTAGCCACTAAAGTTTTTCCTTCACCGGTTCCCATTTCCGCAATCTTACCTTGGTGCAAAACAATCCCTCCAATCAACTGCACATCGTAGTGAACCATTTCCCATTTCACTTCGCTGCCCGCAGCTAACCAAGTATTAGCGTAACGAACTTTATCGCCATCAATTATAATGTTCTGAAATTTCACCGCCAGCTCTCTATCTAAATCTGTTGCTGTCGCTTCAAGTATTGGGTTGTTTGTAAAGCGAAAAGCAGTTTCTTTTACCACAGCAAATGCTTCAGGTAAAAGCTCCTTCAGTACTTCTTCAATTTGCTTATCGCGGTCTCTACGCAATACTTCAATTCGCTTGTAGTGGTCGTCCTTTGCCTGTAAATTTTCTTCGGCTTCCGCTTGTTCTCTTAAGCCGGCAATTTCTGCATCAATAGCTGAAAGGTGTTCGGTAATACGCGAACGAAATTCAACGGTTTTATTCCGCAACTCATCGTTGCTCAAGCTTTTCAGTTTGCCATATTCTGCATTTATTTCTGCAACTATCGGCTGCATTTCTTTGTAATCGCGGTCGCTCTTGCTACCGAAAAGTGATTTTACTATATTATCGAAAAAGCCCATTTCCTGAATATTTTGATTGGTAATTTTTAAAGGGACGCTAAACTAAAAGTTTTATTGTCTTTTGGTTCGCTGTTGCCAATCAAGAACCACACTTATAATTTTTTGTAGAATTTATGGCAGAATGTGGAGAATATAAGGGCGAATGTGTCCGTTGCGATTTTAGATTCGTGCCATAAATTCTGAAACTCACCCCTGCCCCCTCTACAATGGGAGAGGGGAGAAAAGACAAAAACAAAATGAAAATTCTCTTACTTGGTTCTGGTGGTCGTGAACATGCTTTTGCTTGGAAACTTACCCAAAGCCCGCTTTGCGAAAAACTTTTTATTGCTCCCGGAAATGCGGGAACTTTACAGCATGGCGAAAACGTAGCGATTGGCGTGAACGATTTTGATGCCATTGAGAAATTTGTTCTCGAAAACGAAATTGACTTGGTTGTAGTTGGCCCCGAAGACCCTTTGGTAAATGGCATCTACGATTATTTTCTATCGAAAGCAGAGTTGAAAAATATTCCTGTTATCGGTCCATCAAAAACCGGTGCGCAATTAGAAGGCAGCAAAGCATTTGCGAAACAGTTTATGGTTCGCCATCATATTCCAACTGCGGCTTACGGAGAATTTACCATCGAAAACTTAGAAGACGGTTTCGATTTTATTGATGAACAAACTCCACCTATTGTTTTAAAGGCTGATGGCTTGGCGGCCGGTAAAGGTGTTTTGATAATTGAAGAACATGGCGAAGCGAAAGAAAATCTTCGCGAAATGATTGAGCAAAATAAATTCGGTAAGGCAAGTGCCAAAGTGGTGATTGAAGAATTTCTTAAAGGAATTGAGTTCTCTGTTTTTGTCTTGACGGATGGAGTGGATTACAAAATTCTTCCTAATGCAAAAGATTACAAACGCATTGGCGAAGGCGATACAGGATTAAACACCGGTGGCATGGGCTGCATTTCACCCGTTCCGTTTGTAGATGCAGCGCTGATGAGAAAAGTAGAAGAGCGCGTTGTTATTCCAACAATTGAAGGATTGAAAAAAGACAATATTGTTTACAGAGGTTTTATCTACATCGGGTTTATGAATGTAGATGGTGAGCCTCATGTAATTGAATACAATTGCCGCATGGGCGACCCAGAAACGGAAATAGTTTTACCTCGTATCAAAAACGATTTAGTAGAATTATTAGTGGCAGTTGGCAACGGCACTTTAGCCAAAGAGAATATTGAAATTGATGAACGCGCTTGCGCCACTGTAATTGTAGCATCGGGAGGTTATCCTAGAGATTATGAAAAAGGAAAAGAGATAACTGGAATAGCGTCAGTAGGCAGTAGCAGTGAGCAGGGAAATACAATAGTATTTCATGCAGGAACAAAACGGGATGGAGATAAAGTTCTTACGAATGGCGGAAGAGTTTTAGCCGTTACTTCTTACGGAAAAGATATTCATGAAGCGGTGGCTACATCGAATGCTGCTATTGAGAAAATAAACTTTGAAGGAAAGTATTACAGAAAGGATATTGGGTATGAGTTCCGTTAACCATAAGTTCCACTTTTTATAAAAGTGGAACTTATACAAAATACAAACAGCCACTCGAAAGAATGGCTGTTTGTATTTAAAGTCCCTTTTTGTTTCACCCCGTTTTAGCGGGAAGGAGAGGTATTGTTACTCTACCGAAATACTCTTAGAAGCTACACCGTTAGCCGTTCTTAATTGAACGGTATAAAGACCTTTAGAGAAAGTAGTTAAATCAACGCTTGTGTTGTATAAACCTACTACATCTAATGGTTGCGTGTAAACAATTCTTCCGGTTACATCTACAATATTCAATGTTCCGTTTACACGGCTGGCAGCGTTTAATCTAACTTCAAAGTTTCCGTTGCTTGGGTTAGGGTAAACTGACAAAGCAGCGTTTAAAGCAGCATTGAAATTATTGATTCCTGTTGGAGTGCAAGATGCACCTTGTGCAACCACATCAATCGAGAATGTTTTTCCGTATTCCTGTTGTATTAGTTGATCGAGAGTAAATGAAGTATCTACGGTAAAGCCAAACAAAGAGCCGTTCATGTAAACTCGTCCGTCAAAAGAAATAGGATAGTTACCCGGAGCAGCGTTTGTAGTTCCAACAGTTTGACCACAACCGTGAGTATCTGGTAAATAAAGAGGCCCAACCGGATTTGCTGTCCAGTTTAATCCAGCAGGTAAGCCTGTAACGGTATTAAGAACGACTGAATCAATAAAAACAGTAACACTTTGACCCACAACAGTAATATCTCTGGATACAGGAATATAAAATTGCAAAGTTTGGTTGTAAGCCGTTCCTACTTGCGCACATGGTACGTTATTTGGGTTTGGGTTAAACAAATCTGTGTTGTTTTGGTCAATAGTGCATTGAGCGTGTGCGGCAAAGGCAAAAAGCACTGAAGCCAGCAAAGAGTAGATTTTTTTCATTTTCTGTTTTTGGTTGTTTTTATGTTTAATGAAGTTTAAAAATAAGTAAGATTATTCAATTGAAATGCTTTTTGATGCAAAGCCTTCTGAAGTTCTAATTTGAACGGTGTAAAGCCCTTTGCCAAATTGCGAAAGATTGATAGTCGTATTGTATAAACCAACCACATCAAGCGGCTGCGAATAAACGCTTCTTCCGGTAACATCCACAATTACAACTTCGCCATTTATTCTTCTGCCAGCATTTAAACGTAAATCAAAAACTCCATTGTTTGGGTTTGGATAAACCTGAACAAGCGAATTTAACTCTGCATTAAAATCGCGAATACTAGTACTTGGGCGACAAACATCTCCAGTATTAATCACATCTACAGATAAGTTAAACATGCCCGACATACCTTGCGCTTGCGCTAAATCAAAGGTAGTATCTGGTGGAAAGCCGAAGCCTCCGGGAATACCACTTACTGAAATTGTTCCATTAACACTCAATGGATAATTTCCTGTGGGGTCATTGGTAGTTCCAGAAACTTGAGAACATCCATTATCGCCACCTAAAAAATGACCAGATGCCGGATTTAGCTCGTATAATAATCCTGTTGGGAAACCTGTTAATGAATCAATTTGCATGGAGTCAACAGTTAGAATAATTATGCCCGCAGGGAAACCTACAAAGGGTCCTATATCAATTGAGCTAGGAATATTAATTTGAATTATTTGTGTGTAAGCCACGCCTCTTTCAATACAAGGAATACTGTCTGGCCTTGGAGAAAAAAATTGTGTGTTAGTAGAATCAATGGTGCAGCCTGCTGCAAAAATTGTTTGAATGCTAAAAAGCACTGATGTGATAAAGAAGTAAAGTTTTTTCATGTTAATTTTTGTGGCGTGAATGTATAAAACTAATTCAGTTCAAATTACCAACCATTGTTTTAGGGTCAACCCATTGGTCAAATTCTTCGGCTGTTAGGTAGCCTAAGTCAACAGCTGTTTGCTTTAAAGTCTTTCCGTTTTTGTGGGCTGTTTGAGCAATTTCGGCTGCTTTATAATAACCAATTTTTGTGTTGAGTGCCGTTACCAGCATCAACGAGTTATTTAAGTTGTTCTTAATATTTTCTTCAATTGGTTTTATTCCTATTGCACATTTATCGTTGAAGGAAACACATACATCGCCAATCAAACGCGCACTATGTAGGAAGTTGTAAATCATTACCGGTTTAAAAACATTCAATTCGAAATGGCCGGTTGCTCCACCAATGTTAATGGCAACATCGTTACCCAAAACTTGCGCAGCTACCATGGTCATGGCTTCGCATTGGGTTGGATTTACTTTGCCCGGCATAATAGATGAACCCGGTTCGTTATCTGGAATAAAAAGCTCACCAATACCGCAACGCGGACCGCTTGAAAGCAAACGAATATCGTTCGCAATTTTCATAAGCGAGCAAGCAACCGTTTTTAATGCACCATGCGCTTCTACAATGGCATCATGAGCCGCCAACGCTTCAAATTTATTTTCTGCAGTAATAAATGGCAGACCTGTAAGAGTAGCAATATGCTTAGCTACGTTTACATCATAATTAGGTGGTGTATTAATTCCTGTTCCAACAGCTGTTCCGCCAAGAGCAAGTTCTGATAAATGCGAAAGTGTGTTTTCAACTGCTTTTATACCGTGGTTAAGTTGCGATACGTAACCCGAAATTTCCTGACCAAGTGTGAGCGGAGTAGCATCCATCAAGTGCGTTCTACCGATTTTAACAACACCCATAAACTCTTTCGATTTTAAGGCAAGCGTGTCACGCAGTTTTTTAATTCCTGGTAGAGTTACCTCCATTAAAATTTTATACGCCGCAATGTGCATGGCCGTGGGGAAAGTATCGTTGCTCGATTGTGATTTGTTGACATCATCGTTCGGGTTCAATTGCTTTTTTTCATCTAATAAACTTCCGCCAAGCAAAACGTGAGCACGGTAAGCTACCACTTCGTTTACGTTCATATTACTTTGCGTGCCCGAACCGGTTTGCCAAACTACAAGCGGAAACTGGTCATCTAATTTACCTGCAAGAATTTCATCGCACACTGTGCCAATAATTTCTGCTTTAGATTTTTCTAAAACACCGGCATCAAAATTGGTAAGCGCAGCAGCTTTTTTAAGATAAGCAAACGCGCCAATAATTTCTTTCGGCATTCTATTTATATCCTGCGCTATTTGAAAATTCTCTATAGAGCGTTGTGTTTGGGCGCCCCAATAAACATTAGCGGGAACTTCTACAATTCCCATCGTATCTTTTTCTTTTCTGAATTCAGCCATTTATTTTGTTTTAGCGAGGGCGAATGTAAAAGCTAATGATGAATTGCCAACGATTTGAAAAAAATAAAAAGGGCGTTCTGCAGAATTGCGGAACGCCCTTTTTATTTTAAAACTTCCATCAATTAAAATCTTCCCCCTTGCTTTCCTCCACCGTGCTGCCCGTTTCCGTTTTGTTGGCGTTGGTCGCGCATTTCTTTCAACTTATCATGAAACTGCTTTTCTAAATTATACAACTGGTTAACTTTATCTTTTCCAATAGCGGCCTCATATTGGCTTTTATATTTCTTCTTTAAATCCAACTTCTTCTGCTCAAAATCTAATTGCTGGTCAGCAGTTAATTGTCCGTTTGCATCCATCTTAAAGTTTTGACGTAGCGTTTTCATATCGCCATTAAACTGATTGTAAACCGGCCAAAACTTTTGCGCTTCTGGCGGTGTAAGGTTTAATTGCTGCGAAATAAAAGCTATACGCAGGGCTTCAATTTTCTCCCCTTTACCGCCTGGCTCGCGTAGCGGTTGTTGTGGAGCCTGCGCGTTTGCGGCAAAAATCACTGCTAATAATATAGCAACTGTCATTATGTTTTTCATTGTTCTCATTTTTATTGTTTTAGTTTGCTAAGGCATTATTCAATTCTTCATCGCTTACGTTGCTCAATACGTTTTCAATGGCTTGTTCGCTGGTTTGCTTAGTGTTAAACTCTGTCTCAAAAATTTCTTCATCAGTTCCGCTATCTAAATACGTATTCAGTTCCTCGTTGGAGAGCATTGCCATTTTGCAATCTACATCGGCACATTGTTCTTGTACATGTGTAAACAGCATTGATGCAACAATTAGTATAGAAGCCACACCGGCAAAAGCAAAGGAATACTTGGGTCTGAAAACAACAACAGAAATGTTTTCAATCACATTGTTTAATGCCTCTAACCATCGTTGAGTTGCTGAAACTTCCTTCGTGTTATGTTCCACAACAATACGTTTCATCATTTGTTCTGGGAATGCATTGAAATAATTGGTCGGAACTTCTAGGTGATTTATTTTTCCTGCTTCAGAAAGTGTTGGTGCAATTTCTTTCAATTCAACAGCCACTTCATTTGCACGAATCTTCTTCATTAAATCGCTAGAGAAGGAATTAAAATAATTATAGGGAACTTCTACTGCGCTTTGCATTTTAACTTTCAATAACGCGGGAGCAATAGATTTCAATTCCTGTTCTACTCCGCTCAACTTTACTTGCTTTAACATTTCGCTCTTAAAATTCACGAAATAGTTTTCGGGAACCGAGTAGAAATTTCTCTTCTCCAATTTAGACAGCATCGGTGCTATCTCCTTTAATTCCGTTACTATAGTTTCGCTTGGTTTCATTGTTTTGCTTCGGTCTGACGTTCGGTGTTTATCAAAGTTTAATCTTGCCCCAGTAAATATTTTTCAATCTTCTGCGCGGCATGGTGATAGCTTGCCTTCAACGCACCTTCGCTGGTGCCCAGCACTTCGCTCATTTGCTCGTAAGGCATTTCATCGTAATAGCGCAGATTGAAAACCATCTTTTGTTTGTCGGGCAAACTCTCAATTGCTTTTTGCAAACGTGCTTCAATACTCTCCCCGTCTATCGGTTGCGCATCGCCTTTCAAATAATTGGATGGCGAATAATTATTCTCGTCATCATCACTATCAGCGCCATCAAAACTGATAGTAGCCTTTTTATTTCTTGAATTAATAAACGAGATAGTTTCGTTCGTAGCAATGCGATACAACCAGGTAAACAACTGCGAATCGGCACGGAAATTTTCGAGCGCATTCCATACTTTAATAAAAACGTTTTGCATTACATCGTTGGCATCGTCATGGTCTTGCACCATTCTGCGGATGTGCCAATAAATTTTTTGCTGATATTGCTCAATAAGCAAAGTAAACGCGCGCTCTTTACCAGAGCCTGAATGAAAAAGGTCAAGAATTTTTCTATCTGTCATGGGTATAAGGTTACGCTTCTGACAGACAATTTAACAAAAGGTTTAAATGCAATCTATTTTTTGCGGGCAACAACTTTCTTAACTGCAGCAACCACATCCGGTGTATCTAAACCATACTTAGCCAGCAATTGGTCAGGTGTTCCGCTTTCGCCAAACGAATCGTTCACGGCTACATATTCTAAAGGAGTTGGCAGTTCTTGCGCAAGCAAAGATGCAATAGCGGAACCAAGTCCGCCAATGCGGTTATGCTCTTCGCAAACTACAGCGCATTTAGTTTTCGAAACTGACTTTAAAACTGCTTCGGCATCCAAAGGTTTTATGGTGTGAATGTTTATCAGCTCCACAGAAAGACCTTCCGCCTCTAATTGTTTAGCGGCTTCCACTGCCTTCCAAACCAAATGACCGGTGGCAAAAATGGTTACATCTTTTCCTTCGTTCATCAAAATTGCCTTACCCAGTTTAAAACTTCCTTCGGGCATAAAAATAGGCCATGCAGGTCTGCCAAAGCGCAGATAAACCGGACCAACATATTCTGCCGCTGCAAGAGTTGCTTCTTTGGTTTGGGTGTAATCGCACGGATTGATAACCACCATTCCCGGCAGCATTTGCATTAAACCAATGTCTTCTAAAATTTGATGCGTAGCTCCATCCTCACCAAGTGTAAGCCCCGCGTGTGATGCAGCAATCTTTACATTCTTTCCGCTATACGCCACACTCTGACGAATTTGATCATAAACTCTACCGGTAGCAAAGTTGGCGAAGGTTGTAGCAAAAGGAATTTTGCCGCCAATGGTCATACCGGCCGCAATGCCAATCATGTTGGCTTCCGCCACACCGGTTTGCACAAAGCGTTCAGGAAATTCTTTAATAAAATCCTCCAGTTTAAGAGAGCCTACAAGGTCGGCACAAAGGGCTACCACATTTGCATTTTTTCTGCCTGCTTCTAAAATGCCTGCTCCAAAACCAGAACGGGTGTCTTTCTTTCCTGTTGAAACGAAATCTGCTAAGGTCATTTCCTTTTGTGTTTGTGTTGAAGCCATCTTGGAAGAATTTAGGCCAGTGATTTAAAGCTTCAAACTTAAACTTCCGCCACTCACTATCTCAAACTCTTTATCTACACTAGTGTGGATTGTTCGGGCATTCTTAGAACGGTAAACCAAACGGTATTTGCCGGGCTGCAGTGCCAGCGTTTCCTGTTTATCTTTCAAATGCAGTTCGTAGATTTTTCCCATAGCCCCCTTTTCTACAATAAAAATCCCTCCGTACGCCTCAAACGTTTTGTTAATAGTCAAAATGCCCGGAGTTGGAATCTGCACATCGGTGGTTTTGCCTTGATCAATCTTTACATTTTTCACAGTCAATCGCGGAAGGGTCAGCACTTCGAGGTCGTAATTGCCGCACAGATATTTTTCTTTTGTGTTAATACGCTGCACATTCAGCGTTTCGTATTTGCCCGTTAAATGCACCAAACATTTAATGCGGTCGGTGGCGTGAACCTGGGAGGTTGTTCCCTGCAAAACAAAATTCAAAAAACCTTGTGGTGCGTTTAGAGTAATAACGTTGTGCGTGTTTCTGCGCAACACAATACTATCTTTAATTATTGGTGGAATAGTATGCACCTGTAAGCGATACTTAAACATATGGGAAACAGAAATGGTATCGGGCAAGCCTCGTGCATTCAACGTATGGTAGAAGTTATACTTAGGTTGATTTAATTCTATATCGTAAAGCGTCATATTCACAGCCGTTTCGGTGGGTTTGCCGTTAACATCGTTCAGGTTTATCTGCAAAGTTGTTTTGGCAATAGATTCTAGCACTGCGGTATTTAGTGCATCAGAAAATTCAGCATGGTCGTTGGTATTAAAGAGTTGCCCCATGCAATTCATTTTTGCAAAAACGTTTTGCTGCAAACTCATACCAATAACAAACGGACGAAGAATAACATTGTGCTGCTGCAAAATAAAACCAACTGAACAGGGGTCGCGGTCGCAGGCATCTTCGCCATCGGTAATTATTATCAACACATTTTTTGTTCCCTTATCGCCAAAATCAAGTGCTGCTTTTTCTATAGAATACACCAAAGGTGTAATTCCTTTTGGTCGTAGCTCTTCGAACTTTCTTCTGAATTTTGAAACGTTATTGGTATCGAACGAAATTGCCAATCGGGTATCTCCGCAATTTTTATCCGGCTCGGGATATAAATCGCCAAACACGCGCAGACCCATTTCTACATTCGGAATTTTTGAAATACTGTCGGCAATTTCTAAAAGCGAAGAGGTTGCCACGTTCCATTTGCTCCCGCCTTTCCATTCGTTTTTCATACTCAACGATGCATCAAGAAGAAAGAGGATGCGGGTACGCTCTTGAGAAAAAGCGACAGTAGGCAGTAAGCAGTAGGCAATAAAAATACAGAGAAACACCTTTGTATTAGTTGCCAACTGTAAACTGCCAACTGTAAACTGTTTTTTCATTTAGCCAAATTTAAAACCACCACATTACCTTCTTCTACCTTAAACGTTTGCGTGCGGGTCGATTCACTTTCATAACTGCTAATGGTTTTATAAACCAACCAATATTCTCCGGGTTGCAGTTTTCGGCTTTCGGTTTTGGCTTTCATTTCCCATCGGTCTACCATTTCTAATCTTCTGTTTTTCCATTGATAAATACTCGTCAATAAATTTTCGCTCGCCATTAAAGAAACTGTGCCATAGTTCTTCAATGTCATTTTAGTTTCGTTCATGGCCAATACTGCGGCTTCTGAAACTGTTTCAGGATTGGTCAAAATTTCTAACTCATAATTCCCTTGCAGATAATTTTCTGGCGAGTTTAAATCCTGCACGTTTAATATTCCGCGCTGCTGAGATTTTTCTCGCACTACAACCTGCGCATCGTTGTTAGCATAATTGGCTTGCAAACATTCTGCATTTAACTTACCGGCAGGAACGTCTATTGCAATAATATTGTGTATGCCTGCGGTTAACTCAATATTGTCTTTGCGAATAGTGGGTGTGGTATGCAATTCTAAATCGTAAACGCCAACAGGGTCTAGATAAAGTGTATCAGGATTTCCTTTTTCGTTAAGTGTATGCACAAAGTTGTAAAGAATTTTTCCGCTGGCGTGGTCGTAAAGTGTAAACGATATATTGGTAATGGTTGGGCTGCCGTTTTGGTCGAGCAAATTCACCTGGGTGGTGGTAGTATTGAGCGTTTGCTTAATAATTACACCCACGGTGTTGTAAAGTGATGCTTCGTCTTTAGTGTCCAGCACAGCGCCTATACATTTTAGTTTGTCAATAAAATTTTCTCCGCCATTTAAGCCTACAATAAACGGACGAAGCGAAATCCTTTTGTCTAACAACTTCTGCGAAGCTGCGCACGGATTACCATCGCAGTTCTCGTTGCCATCGGTAATGATGATAATGGAGTTCA
>CAMBIM010000006.1 GCA_945867505.1 Chitinophaga pinensis | reverse complement strand
TCTATATTTTTCATAGCCGTTTGCAGTTGAAAGTTTTTGTCTAAGTCTGCTGAAAGATTCGGGTCTGTGAACGGAATAGAATCAGTTACGCTAAAATCAGTTTCGATATTCTGTGCCAGTAAAGTATTCAAATCGCCTTTGCGTTGCTCAATGGTTTTACGTTGCGTAAGCAAATTGCTTTTCTGTTCGTTTAAATCGACTTTGGCTTGCAGCAAATCAACTTTGCTGGCAGAACCTACTTGAAACTTCATGTCGGCTAATTTCACGCGCTCATTAGAAATCTTAATGGCCTCCTCAATTGCTTTTACCTGTTGCTGCGCGCGCACTACATCGTAATAAGCGTTCATCACGTTGGCTACAGATGTTTGTATTTCATCTTTAAATTGCAACTCGCCAATTTCAGCTAATCGCTTTAGTTTCCCTTTGGTAGCAAACATTTTTAAGCCATCGAACAAAGTCCAGTTAAGCGAAACACCCGCGCTGATATTATTTCCGGTTACATCATTGCGATTGATTTCTGTTCCATTAGTAAATTTTTGGTTTAGATTAATCAGTGTATAGTTATCGGCAACTGTTGCATCTATTCTTGGCAACATACCTGCATTACCTATCGTATTGTTACGTGCAGCAATTTCTGCATCGTTCTTCACAATTTGTATGTCGTAGTTATTCTTCAACGCTAATTCTATAGCTTGTTCAACTGTGAGGGTTTCCTGGGCGCAGAGATTTGTTGGTGATAACACCAACAACGGCAGAAAAGCAAAAAACAATCTCAAGATTTTATTCGGCATGTTTCTTTGTTCTTGATAGATATGAATACATACTCGGAATTACATACAGCGTAAGTATGAGCGAAAACATAATTCCGCCAATTACTACAATACCTAATGAAACGCGGCTGGATGCACCAGCACCAAGAGCAAGCGCAATAGGTAAGGCACCCAAAGCTGTTGCCAAACTGGTCATTAAGATTGGGCGCAGGCGAAGAGCGGCAGCGTCTACGACCGCTTCTAATTTTTCTTCACCGGCTTCGCGTTTTTTGTTGGCGAACTCTACAATCAAAATTCCGTTTTTGGTCACTAAACCAATTAACATAATGATGCCGATTTGCGAAAAGATATTGAGTGTTTGATTGAACATCCACAAACTCAACAACGCACCTGCAATAGCAAGAGGAACAGTAAACATGATGATGAGCGGGTCAACAAAACTTTCGAACTGCGCGGCAAGAATTAAGAATATAAGAATGAGCGCGAGTAAAAATGCAAAGCCGATGTTCGAAGAGCTCTCTTTGAAATCGCGCGATGCACCGGTGACTGCGGTGTTAAACGATTCGTCTAAAATTTTTTTCGAAATTTCTTCCATAGCTGCTACCCCATCACCAACCGTTTTTCCGGGAGCAAGTCCTGCTGATACGGTAGCGCTTTTATATCTGTCGAAGTGATACAGTTGCGGAGGATTGCTTTGCTCGGTAATGGAAACCAAATTATCTAATTGAATAAGTGTGCCTTTGTTGTTGCGCACAAAAAAGGTTTTTAAATCAAGCGGTTCATCGCGGTTGTCTCTGTCCACCTGACCAATTACCTGATATTGTTTTCCGTTCATGATAAAATAGCCCAAACGTCTTCCGCTCAACGCAAGTTGAAGTGTGGTTGAGATATCGAGCACGCTTACGCCCAATTCGTTTGCTTTGAGCCGGTCAATTTCTATTTGCAACTCAGGCTTATTGAATTTTAGATTTACATCTACTCCCTGAAATGTTGGATTTTTATTTGCTTCTTCTAAAAACTTCGGCAACACTTCGCGTATTTTTTCGAAGTTCAAATTCTGAATAACGAACTGAACCGGCAAACCAAAACGCGCACCACCACCAGTAGAAATAGTCTGGTCCTGGATAGGGAAAACTTTTCCTTCGTTAAACCGACCGGCATTTTTAGCAACGTATTGCGCCACATCATTTTGCGAACGTTTGCGCTCGTCTGGTTCGCTCAAGCGCAAACGCACAAAGCCGGTGTTAACGGCTCCACTGCCTGCAAAGCCCGGTGCTGTTACACTCAAAACAATTTTTGCTTCGGGCACAGAGTCTTTTGCAAAACTGACGAGTTTATCCATGTAACGATTCATGTAATCGTAGGATGTGCCTTCGGGTGTGCTTACACTTAAACGAAATGCGCCTCTATCTTCCATTGGCGCCAACTCGCTTTGCAAATTCTTTCCGATAAGAAAAATAAAAAGTCCGCAAGCAAGCAGAATTGGAAACGCCAGCCATCTGCGTTTCATGAATGTTTGCAGAGACTGACGGTAGCCGTTATCTAATGCTTCGTAAAACGGTTCTGTTTTTTCGTAGAACCAAGTGCGTTTATTTTCCTTGCGCGTCAACAAAACATTCAGCACTGGCGTGAGCGTGAGCGAAACAAAGGCAGAAATTAAAACCGCTCCGGCTACTACAATTCCAAACTCTCGGAATAAACTGCCTACAAAACCTTGTAAGAAAATTATGGGAAGAAAAACCACAGCAAGTGTTATAGAGGTGGCAATGACTGCAAAGAAAATTTCTTCGCTTCCTTCTTTTGCCGCACGGTGTTTGTCTAAACCAGCTTCAAGTTTTTTGAAAATATTTTCAGTTACCACAATACCATCATCTACCACTAAACCTGTGGCAAGAACAATAGCTAACAGCGTTAATACATTTATGGTGAATCCGGAAATGTACATGATGAAGAACGCGCCAATCAGCGAAACCGGAATATCAATGAGCGGACGAATGGCTATGAGCCAATCGCGGAAGAAGAGGAAGATGATAAGCACTACCAATGCGAAAGCAATGGCGAGGGTTTCGCCTACTTCGGTAATCGACCGCTTTACAAAAACTGTTTGGTCGAGTGCGATATCGAGCTTGATATCATCTGGCACTTCTTTTTTAATCTGCTCGTAGCGTTTGTAAAACTCATCGGCTATTTCTACATAGTTGCTACCCGGTTGTGGTGTGATAGCGAGTGCTACCATTGGCACTCCGCTTTCTTTCAAAATGGTTTCTTCGTTTTCGGGACCCAACACCACATCAGCTACATCGCGCAGACGAATGATTTGGTTATCGCCACTTTTTATAATGAGGTTTTCGAAATCGACTTCTGTGCTTAAACGACCAAAAGTTTTTACCGTGAGTTCGGTGTTGTTGCCGTACACTTTTCCTGCAGGCAATTCCACATTTTCTCTCGTGAGCGCATTTTGAATATCGGTAAATGAAAGGGAATAAGCATTAAGTTTCATTGGGTCCACCCAAAGACGCATAGCGTATTTTTTCTCGCCCCAAATCTGCACGGTGCTTACGCCCGGAATGGTTTGCAATTTTTCCAACAACACGTTCGAAGCATAATCTGAAACCTGCAATTGATTGCGTGTGTTGCTCTGCACAGTCATGGAAATTATCGCATCGCTATTCGCATCGGCTTTGGTAACTACCGGTGGCGCATCAATATCCTGCGGCAACAACCGTATGCCTTGCGAAACCTTATCGCGTACATCATTCGCTGCGGCTTCGAGGTTTGCTCCCAAATTAAATTCAACTGTAATGATGCTTGAACCTTGGTTGCTCGATGAAGAAATAGTCCGGATTCCTTCTACACCGTTAATGGCTTTTTCAAGCGGCTCGGTAATCTGCGATTCTATTACATCGGCATTTGCACCAGTATAATTAGTGCGAACGGTAATTACCGGTGGGTCAATACTCGGATACTCACGCACACCCAAAAACTTATAGCCAATAATACCGAAGAGCACAATAATGATGCTCATTACTATGGCAAGTACAGGACGCTTTAAACTTAAACCGGGTAAACTCATTTCTTATTCAATCACTTTTACAACTTTCACTCCAGCATCGGGTTTTACATACATCAGTGCAGTGGCTACTATGGTATCGCCAGCTTCTACCCCGCTTGTAATTTGTATGTAACTCTCATTGCGCACTCCGGTTTCTACGATGATAAATTTTGCTTTGCCATCTTTTACCACAATCAGTTTTTTGTTGCGTGCTTCGGGGATTATGCATTGAGTAGGTACCATCATTGCACCTTCTACACTTTTTAACCCCAAATCAATTTTTGCAAAAGCACCGGGAAATAATTTTGTTTTTGAATTGGCTACCAACGCACGAACTTTTATACTGCGAGTGGCTTCATCAATCTTTGGTTCAATAGCAAATATTTTTCCGGTGAAAATTTCTGTTGAACCATCCACTGTAAATTTTATTGCATCGCCTTTTCCAAGCGATGAAGAATATTTTTCAGGCACAGTGAAGTCAATTTTGAGCGGGTCGATTTGCTGGAGCGTGGCGATAGAAGTGGTTGGCGAAACATAAGCACCGATGCTTACATTTTTTAAACCCACCACTCCGTTAAACGGTGCGCGGACTTCTGTTTTGGAAATTTGCGCCTGTGTTAAATCTATATCTGCATTTATGTTATTGATTTGGGTAACTGCATTGTCATACTCTTGTTGACCAATGCCATTGATGGCAAGTAATTGTTTTAATCGCATTTCGGTTTTTTCTGCACTTCCTTTTTGTAGCTGTAACTTTTTCAGTTGTGCCTGTAAATCGGCATCAAATAATTTGACCAGTAAAGTTCCTTTGCTCACCGCACTTCCTTCGTTCAAATTCAATTGAGTAATTTTTCCTGATGCTTCGGGGTGAAGTTCCACTTCTTCATTTGCTAGTAAAGTTCCCGATGCTACAATTCCGTTGTCTAAATCTTTGGGTTGCACCACAAACCCGCTTACCGAAATATATTTGGGTGCACCGCCTTTTGATGCAGGGGTAGTATTCTCTTTAGGATGAAGAACCTTATTGTAAACAACAATGCCTGTCACTAAAACAACAATTGCTACAATAAACCAAGTGAATTTTGACATCGAACAAAATTTGAGATTGCAAAGGTGAAAATTTGAAGTTAAGCTAATATTTGTAGCTACAACTATTTTGGTAAAAGATGCTAATTACTTTTTAAACGGCACATTGAAACTGCTAATGGTCTTGTTGTCTTCATCAATAATGCTCAACTCCACATAGTCGCTGCCCACAATGCGCACTTTGCCGAAACCGTTTTTACATTCCTTGGTAGTTATGCCTATGCCGCCTTTGTTCCATATTTTTTTAAAATGGTAAAGCCCAAAGCCGTTGCCAATTAGTTTTATGTATTTAGCTAATTCGGTAGTAGATACGCTCAACCCGCTGGCATTCATTTCGGGGAAATCTGAATTTTTGCCATCGTCCATTACGCAATGGTGTGTGTCGCCACTAATAACCAACACATTTTTAATGTTATTCTGTTTTACAAAACTCACAAAGTCGTTGCGCTCGTATGGAAAGCCTGCCCAATAATGCCCAAAGCCGCTGGCGAGATGGAAACCATACCACTCTTTATAATGCAGTTTCTGAATTTTCACTCCCGCCTGAATTAGTTTTTCGCAGGCACCGTTTAGCGGCACACCGCTTACAATAAATTTCCAATCGGCTGTAGAATTTTTGATAGATGTCTTCAACCAATCCATTTGCTTTTTGCCAAACAAAGCCATAGTTGAATCTGGAGCAAAATACCACTTGTGCTTTTGGGCGTTGTAGCGAAACACATCGCTATCGGGTGCATCTTTTGCGCTATTGCGGTCAATTACAAAAAATTCTGCGTTGCCAAATTTGAAGGAATGGAAAATGCCTTCGTTAGTATCCGGTAATTGGTAGTGCGGAAAATAATCGGCATAGCCTTTAATTACGTTGCTGCGCCATAAGGCAGGGAAAGTATCGGCCGGCATGGTATACGTAATTTTGCCATTCACTCGTTTCGAAACTAAATCGTTAGTGCAATATCTGCCCGCGCTGGCACCCACATAATCATCATCGTCAAACACATAATCTATAGGTAAGTTGTAAAGCATTTGCTTCATTACTTTCTCGTTGTAACGTCTGCGGTAGCTGCTGTCTATCCCTTCTTGTGTGGCGGCATAATTGCGCGCAATCATATAATCTGGGTAAGTAAAATCCCCAGTGTGCATTATAAAGTAAGGGTCGTTTTTAGGCATGGCTTCAAACACTTTCATGTTTTCGGTTTCCTGACAGCTACCGGTTACAAAACTGTAATCGCCTTTTGCCCCTTCGGCAGGAAAGGTTCTAAAACTTCCTTTTACTACATCTTCTCTTCCTTCAAAAAGTAACCGGTAGTAGTATTTTGTATTTGCATTTAGCGAAGAGATTTGAAGCATAACGCTTTTATCGTGCAAACTATCGGTAACACCAGCTACCGAAAATGCTTTTTGCAAATCGGGCGTTTGGCTTAACTCCATCAAAATTTTTCCGCATTGTTTAGTACGGATATAAACTTTGCAAGAAGAAGAACTAACTGCGCCAATTACAGGGCCGTGGGTAATGTATTGCGCAGCAAGTGGTGAATAGTACATCGCAAATAACAAGCACAAAAGGGCGTGATGTATTTTCTGTTGTCTGCCGTCTGTTGTCTGTCGTCTATTCATTAAAAGTTGTAGCGAAATTGTAACGTATAATTACGCAACGGTTCCGGTCTGCCCGGGCGCAACGAGTAAAGATGATTGGTTACGTTCTTTACAATAAAGCCCATGCTAAAATGATCGTTCACTTTCATACCTGCTCGCAAGTCCATAGCAAAATCGCCATTGCCGTGTTTGGCTAAGTATTTATCCAATGCCAATTCATCTTTAAAAATAAAGATAGAAGCCAAGCGGAAGAAATCAGGAATTCTTTCTGGTGTAGAAGCATAATAGAATGTAGCACCAAGGTAGGCTTTCCAATATTTTATTTCTACATCGCCTCTAAACAAATGGCGAATGCGGTAAGAAAGAATTCTGCCATTATTCTCCGGCTCTACTCGCTTAACATTGTAAACAAACATATCTCTTAAAAACTCTTTGGTGCTGTAGTGTGACGAACCGGTATCGTTATCTTTTTTGCCGGGGAAGTTATACGTGTAACCAGCATTTATTTGCAAACCTACGGGTCCAATTTTACCGGCACTTATCACCCCGATTTCGTAACCGGCAATGCGGGCGTTTTCTACGTTCAATGGTTTGGGGCCTAACACTAAACCGCTGTTTTGCGGAAACTCCAGCGAGTCCGCAAAAATTTGTGTGCCGTTAGAGTATTGATTAGGCCAAGTGCTGATAGTATACTCCACATAGTTTTTGTATTCCTGCCAAAAGAAAGCCAAGTCTATTCCCAACTTCCAATCTTTTACCTGCACACCTTGCTGTATACCAATTTCCATACTCCAAGCGCGCTCGGTTTTAAGCGTATCGTTCGGCACAATATTTATGCCAGTAACAAAAGGCTGCCCAATGTATTTTTCGCCAATACTTGGTATTCGAAACGCCTGCCCCCAAGACATACGGATGTTAGTACTCTTCGATGCCTGAATATTTAAACCCGCTCTAAAAATGGGTAGGTTAAGTGTTTTAAAGCTCTCGCCATTTTTACGTTTTACTTCTAAAGGAAACCCATAATTAATTTCCTTGTTCAGCCCGGCAATTTCATAACGTACACCTGCCTGAAGCGATAAAATTTTATAGTTGACTTCTGCTTGCGCATATACTGCCCAATTGAAGTTAAAGTGACTTCCGGTTTTTTGATACAAATTACTTTGCGAATGCCCCATAAAAAAGGGCGTACCTACGGTAAGAATCAACAGCTTTTCTTTAAAGCGATATTGATATTGGTTGTTGACAATAAGCGAATGGCTAATGGCATCAATATCTGAACCATTACCTTCTCTAAAAATATTCATGTACCTGATTTGCAACCGATAGTTATGGCCTTTTATGTTGCTGTAATTTAAGTGTGGGTCGAAAGTTACTTTATTGTATTCGCTGCCAGATTTAGCAGCGGGCACTAGCGAGAGAGAATCTAAATCCTGTGAGATAAAAAACTGCTCGGCTCTTTCTACTTGAAAACTGGCATTAGCACCAAAATTTAAACCTGCAATTTTAGGGTGTATATAGCGCGTTTTTAGAAACCCGCGCAACCGCCAATAATTATCGCCTTGCAAAAAACTGCTGTTGTAGCTGATGTTGCCACCCGTAATTATTTGCAAATCTTTTTCTCTGCGAGCGTGAGTAATATTGATAGAACCTAAGAAAGGGGGAGTGACATCCCACCATTTCATCCGTTTATCTTTGGGTTGGTCGCTTACCCCTACGTTAGTTTCAATTTCGGTTTTAGGTTCAGCATCTTTAGGCCATTCGGTAATTACGTTTACAATACCGTTTAAGGCGGATGAGCCATAAATAACCGAAGCAGCGCCTTTAATTACTTCCACTTGTTTTACATTCTCCAGCGGTACAAATGTGTTTTGTGTTTGCCCTAAGTCTGCACTCGATAAATCTAAACCATCTACCAATAAAGTGGTGCGCGAGCCTACACCGTAAGAGAAAGAACTTCCTCCGCGAATACTCACTTGACCATCTTGCACCAACACACCGGGTGTTTTGTTTACCACCTCTCCTAAGTCATTACTGTTGGTGTTTCTAATTTGGTCTCTAGTAATAACTGAAGTAGATATGGTTTCGGTAGAAGCATTCTTTTTATACTGGCTTACCGTTACAACTTCGTTCAATTTAAACACATCGGAGTTTAGTTTAATGTCCAGCTTTAGTTTTTCGCCTGCGGTAAGCGTTACTTTTTTCTTGTCCTTTTTATAACCGATAGAACTAAAAACAAGTTCATACTCACCAGCCGGTAAACTCAATATATATTTACCTACGGCATCCGTAATTACACCTTTACCTTTTTCATATTTTACAGAAGCACCTGAAACCGGTTCGTTGTTATCCGATTCTTTTACACTTCCTGAAACTTCGGCATTTTGCGCGGAGGAAATTTGAAGAAAAAAAATGATAGTAAAACATGACAAGTAGAATTTCTTCATATTGATTTATTGGGTGGTTTATTCAAAAGTAATTTTCTTAACGAGTAATTTATTTACGGCAAATCTTCTTCATCTACTTGTAGCCAAGTAGCGGGGAATTTTAAATCTTTAAACCAAATCAGTTCCCACTTGCCGAGGTTGTATTCAAGTGCGGTCATGTTTTCTACCCAATCGCCACTGTTTAAATACATTACGCTGCCGCGCTCGGTTTTAATTTCCTTTATGCAGGGAATATGGGTGTGTCCGTTGACGACAAAATCATAGCCTTTATCCAGCGCAATTTCGGCAGCAGTCAATTCGTAGTTACTTAGTTTTTTTATCCCCTGCTTGGTGGCTACCTTGACCTGTTGCGAGAAAGAAGATTTCTCCCTGCCCATAAATCCCAGCAGAAGGTTAACGAGTTTGTTGATGAGAATTAAAATTTCGTAACCGGTAGTTCCCAGCTTTGCAAGCCACCGCGAACCGTGCATAGAAATATCAAAAATATCTCCGTGAAAAAACCAATGCTGCTTGCCATCTAAATTCAGCACCACTTTATCTTCCAGTTCTAGATTACCGAGTTTTAAACCGGAATATCTACGCAGCATTTCATCGTGGTTGCCGGTTAAGCAATAAACCTTCACACCTTCCGAAACAAATTTGAAAATGCGCTCAATTACCTTGGTGTGTGACTTAGGAAAGTAGTACGAGCGAAACTGCCAGATGTCAATTAAATCGCCATTAATGATAAGTGTTTCGGGTTCAATTCTGGCTAGGTAGCGGTTCAACTCTTTAGCTTTACAGCCAATAAAGCCAAGGTGAACATCGCTGATAACAGCCACTTTTACTTTTCGTTTCACATCAGCCATAAGCGGGTCAAATTTCGCAACGCCATGTTAACAGAAGGTTATTCTTTAATAAGCCCTAAGTTGGTTTGTCCGGTTGCCGAAAAACTATTAATGCGGGCTAATTCTCCGTTTGGAAATTGCACATGGTAATCTGTCCAGCCCGGTGTACCGGCACGGTCATCGGCTTTGTAGTAATCTGTAGAAATAATTTGCGCTCCACTTTCAAAAGCATTATTCATATCGGTGTAGTCGCCTAATCTTGCTTCTTTAGTTCCAGCATCAGCCCTTGTTCTTACAATATAACCTTGCGTAACCAGGTTTTGAATTTGTGTTTTTTGTGACGAGTTATTCATAATTACAAAAGCCGCTTCGGGCGTTCCTGGATTTGAGTAAACAAACATAGCTCGGCCTTGCAGCGAAGGATGACCAGTTTTGTAAAGCGACTCCGCTGCACCTTGCATAATGAAAACCACCTTGCCGCGAGCCTTTGCTAACGTTGGCCAATTACCATCCACTGCTGCATCTTCAAGAGTAGAATATGTGCCGCGAACATCATCAGGGGTAATTACTTTATTTAATGCATCTCCAAAAACTGATTTTATTTCTTCATCCATTTTGTCGCAAGCACTTGCATCATAAGGAATAGAACGGGTTAAATCCTGAAGCGAAACGGCATCGCCTACCGTTTCTTCTTTAGTTTCAATATTTATAAAAATGGGAAGATGGTTTGGATGCGAAACGCTCCAGTTGTAAACGGTAGTAAGTGCTTGCTTAAAAGTGTAGTAGCTGGTGTTAAAGTCAAAGTCGGGTATGTGCAAGATTTTAAAGCCCGGCTCTTTCAATATTTCCAAATGCGAATCGTTGTTTAAGCCAACCATTGACATTCCTTGGCGGTAGTAAAAATTTCCACCTTGTGGGTCGTTATAAAAGTCGAGTTCCAAGCCACGAACATTGTAATTATCAAACTGTTGCTCAATAGGTAAATGCCAGTAGTCTAAATCTGCTGGGTTATATTGTGCAGGAAGCAAGCCTAAGCTGTTTGCCAAAGTCATCCAGTTAAAAACACTATCGTCTGTTTTTAAGTGATAGCTATTGTGGCTGGCAATAACCTGAATTTGATTCATCTTTAAACTATCGGTTGGGCCGTTGTTGTAAACTATGGGAAGGACTTTTTCTTTGGGTTCTTTTTTACAAGAAGCGATAAATAAAAAGCAAAAGGCAAGTGGCAAAGCGTAACGTTTCATTAACTTTTATTTTACATGAAAGTAATGAAATGGAAATATGAAACAAGAAAGCAAAAAAGAGAATTTACTTTTTCTTAACGGGTGCTGGCTTGCGGATTCCGGTGAGTGTGCCAAGCTCTTCCCCAATACCAATGAAGCTACGGTAATTGAGCGGAAACTCAAGAAACACATGCAGCATACTTAAGAAGTAAAGAGCAATTAAGCCTGTGCGGTAATCGTATGCATAAAGTGCTACAGATGCCAGCCATAAAACGATTACTGAAACCAGCCATTTCTTGGGAATTAAATGCCATTTGATAACCGAAGTTTTAGAAAACCAGTTGAGGTAATGGTAGGTATAAGCAAAGGCAATAAAACGCATAATGCCAAAGCCGATGTTTGAAGTGAAAATATTTTCGCGTGTGGTTTCGCCTAGTTTAAAAATATGAATGAACGATTGGTTAACCATAGCAAAACCACTTTGCACCAAAGTTTTTTCTGCGTATTCGCTCACTTTATAAAAACTGAAATGCGGGAATAAAACAAAGAAGCTGATAGCACATGCCGAAAACACAACTAGCGAAGCAATACCGGTAACGCTCTTATTCTTTAAAGCACCAAGCAGAATAAACAAACCGGTGAAAACGAAAACGTGAATTAAGGTTGGAAGAAAAACCGCGAACAGAAAAAAGAAAGATTGTGTGTTTACGATAATGCCTCCCAGAAAAGCAGCGATAACCACAAACAGAATTTTCCAAAGCAAATCTTTAAACAGCACAAAGCCCAATGCGCTGGCAAAAGCAAGGTAAATCATAAAGTTGGAAGCACTGGCGTTGTCGGTAAAAACAAAATTGAGCAGGAAAAGAACTACACAAAGCATTATCAACCATACGTAATCAAATTTACCGTTAGTAAAATAATCGCGCTTGTGCAGCCAAGTTATTTCTGTAAGATAATGCAGCGGGCCGAGCACCGCATACGAAAACAAAAACAATTCGAAGGGAATGACAAATGCCGCCACACATGAAATTATCATTAGGGCAATATTGGCAATGTCGATGTTTTTGGTGTTCATAATTAACCGGTAAGCCCCGGTATTTTAGGCATGGCTCCCATCATTTCGCTTTGCATTAGTTTATCGGCTTGCTCCATAGCATCGTTAACAGCAGCCTGCAGTTTACCTTCTAAAACAAGTTTATCGTCCTGCTTTAAAATTTCGATGTTCTTGATTTTGCGGTTGCCCGAAACGGAAACCTTTACGTAATCGTTTTCAGAACTTACTTCAATACTGTCGAGACGTTTTTTTGTTTCTTCCATTTTTTCCTGAAGTTCTTTCAGTTGTTTCATCTGGTCAAAAAAGCCCATAGTGTAATGTTGAATTTAGAATTTGGGATGCGGAATGAAAATACAATTTAGCTCTTCATATTATCGAACTGCAGCGGAAAACCATAATCGCCTTTGCGGAGGAAGGCGATAACCTGTTGCAGGTCGTCAATTTTTTTTGCGGTAACGCGGATGATGTTATCCATTTGCGCGGCCTGCACTTTAAGCCCACTGTCTTTAATTGCCTTCGCAATTTTTTTCATGGTGTCTTTATCCAGCCCGTTCTTCAGTTTAATATCTTTCTTAATCATGGGGCCCGATGGATAGTGCTCTTTGCTGACATCAAAACTGCGGGCATCCAAGCCCTGCTTTAAACCACGGCTGATAATAATATCTATAGCTGCACCCAAGCGCATTTCGTTTTCGGTGGTGATAAGAAGAGTCAGGTCTTTCTTATTCAAATCCACTTCGGTTTTAGAGCCATGAAAATCGTAACGGTTTACAATTTCTTTCCATGCCACGTTAATAGCGTTCTCTACTACCTGCGCATCAACTTTGCTTACAACATCAAAACTTGGCATGGTTTACTACTTTATCTGTCCTTTAAAAAATGAATTGCCTTGTGCGTTTATCAGGTTTACGTATTCCTTTCCATCTTTTTGAAAAACGATATAGCCATTGCTATCCCCAAGAAAGTAATTGCCTGAAATAAATTCTCTTCCGTTTATTAACCACATCATGTTGCCGCCAAGTGGTGAGTTGAACTTAGCAGCCGTTTTGTTTTCGAAAAGATTATTGAACAATTTTACGTTGCGTCCATCCAGGCTCATGCTACCGCCTTTGCCCTGCATCATTACTATATCCATACTGGTGGTAGAGTCGCGCATAATGAGGTAGGTTTTAACAGGAAGCGGTTGCTGTGCCTTGCTGACAACAGAAAGCAGACAACAGATAACAGCGAATACAAATTGCTTTTTCATAAGGCTTCAAAAATAGCTTTTGTATTTAATCTGAAAATCGGCAGCAGTCATATTTGTTTATTTTGGCTTTACTATGTTTCGTATTATCCCACTATTCTTATTATTTACCGCTACCACTTCAACCGCACAAACCATGACAGCACAAGAAGCCGACACCACCGCCCGCGCACTTATTGCGCAAATGAGTTTAAAAGAAAAGGTGTACGAAATGCACGGACATGGCGTGGTACGTTTCGGCTTGTCTATCCTCTTTTCTAAAAAAATAAAACCGGTACATGCAGGTGGCAGTAAACGCTTAGGAATTTCTTCCACTATATTTTTAGATGGTCCGCGAGGGGTTAGTTTAACTAAAGGCACCACAGCTTTTCCGGTTACCATGGCGCGTGGAGCCAGTTGGGATGTTGATTTGGAAAAGCGTGTTGGCGAAGCCATGGCAGAAGAAATCCGCGCCTTGGGCGCTAACTACAGCGGTGCAGTGTGTATGAATTTATTGCGCCATCCGGCTTGGGGTAGAGCGCAGGAAACGTATGGCGAAGACCCGCACCATGTAGGCGAAATGGCTTCGGCTTTGGTGGAGGGAATTCAGAAACACAATGTGCAGGCTTGTGTAAAACACTTTGCCGCCAACAGCATGGAGAACAACCGGTTTGGCGGCACCATGAACATGGATGAGCGCACGCTGCACGAGGTTTACCTTCCGCATTTTAAAAAAGTAATAGAGCGGGGCGCGGCTTCGGTAATGAGCGCGTACAATAAACTGAATGGCGAATACTGCGGGCACAGCAAATTGCTGCTGACCGATATTCTGCGCAACCAATGGGGCTTTAAAGGTTATATAACCAGCGATTGGCAGAACGGACTTTACGATGCGCAAAAAGGAATTGAAGCCGGTATGAATATTGAAATGCCAAGCAACACTATCTACAAACTTTCTACCATCAAAAAATTATTGGCAGATGGTAAGATTAAAGAGCAACAAATTGATGATTTGGTTTTGCCCATCATCTGCACCAAGTTATTTTATGCTTCGCAGAAAGATGTGCAGCAGTATCCTAAAAGTTTAGCGGGTTGTAAAGCGCATACCGATTTAGCGCGCGAAGTGGCCGAGAAGAGTGCCGTGTTATTGAAGAACGACAACTCCTTCCTTCCTCTTCATAAAGAAAAAATAAAACGCATTGCCGTAATAGGCTCGCTGGCGGATGTAAAACAAACAGGCGACCACGGCAGCAGCCGCGTGTTTCCGACTTACATTGTTTCTCCGCTCGATGGCATTAAGAATTATTTTGCCGGAACCGGTGTAGAGATTGTCACCACCACCAATAATGTCGATTCAGTAAAAAAAATATGCGGAGGAGCAGATGCTGTAATTGTGATTTCCGGCACTACCTATAAAGACGAAGGCGAGTTTATCGGCAACGGGCAAATTCGCGATAAGAAAAACCCCGATAAGAAAAACTTTATTACCCGCACCGGTATATTGGGTGTAGGTGGCGATAGAGAATACCTGCATTTGCATCAGCGGGATATTGATGTAATACATGCCGCTGCTTCGGTAAACAAAAACATTGTGGTGAGCTTGGTAGCGGGCAGTGCTGTTACGGTAGAAGAATGGCGCGAAGAAGTTTCGGCTATTATCGAAACTTTCTACAACGGTATGGAAGGCGGCAATGCACTGGCGCGTATTTTATTTGGCGATGTAAACCCAAGCGGCAAATTGCCTTTCACCGTTCCGAAATTAGAAAGCGATTTGCCTCCGTTTAATTCTTTCGATACTGCGGTTGATTACGGTTACTATCATGGCTACACGCTTTTTGATAAGTATGAGCTTAACCACCTCCGTTCCGCTCAAAGCAGCGGAACACCTCCGCCAGCGGAGGACAAGCAGCCGCGCTATCCTTTCGGTTATGGTTTGAGCTATACGCAGTTTCAGATTTCTGATTTACAAACCTCACAGGTTTCTGAAACAGTAAATGTTTCTGTAAAGATTAAAAACACCGGAGCCAGAGCCGGTGCAGAAGTAGTACAGTTGTATATCGTCTTTCCTGAAACTAAAGAGGAGCGACCGGAAAAACTATTGCGCGGCTTCAGCAAGATTTATTTAGAGCCAAACGAAGAGCGCCAAGTAGAATTTACCTTCAGTCGGAAAGATTTAGAGTTTTTCTATCCCGACATTAATGCTTGGGGTATAGATAAAGGCAAGTATGAAGTTCTGGTTGGTAATTCTTCGCGCAGCACACAAATGCTTACTCATACTTTGCAAATAATCGGTTCCAAATAGCCAGTTTGCAGGTCGCGCAGGTTAATGTGGGGTTTCTATTATCATCTTTTCTGACCTGTCAGGTATATGTGAGAATTCCCTTATTATCCTTGCAGGTGTGACAGGTAACTAACAGAATTCAGTTATAGTCCTTTCCGGTCAGGCTGGCACATATCAGGATTCTGTTATTAACCTTTCAAGTCTGCAAGGTATATATCAGAATTCCGTTATTGCCCTTTACGACCTGCAAAAGGCCTAATTGGTAAGGTAAATGGCAATTTTATAGAAGAAAGAAAGGCATTTATTATAAAAATTGCCCTTTTACGGTTGCTTAAGTATATGTGCGAATTGCTTTCTATACATCTCCTCTAATTGTTTCTTGGTCTTCTTGTTAAACGAATTCATTCTTTGGTCCTCACCATCGGCAATTGCCTTTAGCAGTTGCTGGTTGCCAAAAAAAGTTCCGCCTATCCAGTAAACATCTATACGGTTGAACACAGCCCAACTTATTAGTTGCGCTTCGCCCACCCCTATTTTTTTGCTGATGCTGTTTAACGAACTTAAGCCACCCGGCACCTCGGTTATTACCTGTAAGTTTTGCCACGAACCAATAGCATGAAAAGCTGCCACTTGTTCGGGCGTGGTATGCGCAAACCGCATTCTGCCAATAGCTACTATATGAGCCGTGCCCCGTTTGCGCGCGCGGCTTAAACTTTGTGGAGATGAATACTTGCGGGTAATGCGTATAAAATCGCCAGATGCCAGTAGTGTGTTTTGAAAATATACCGCCATAACAGTTTTGTTTAAGCCAAAATAAAAAGAAAAGGAAAAAGAGTAAAGCCTCCACGCTACGCGCTTAAGTTGGTGAGGGAGTAAAAAAACAGGTTACTCAGGAAGGGAAGATTGTGATGGTAGCCATAAATAGGAAAGAGAAACAGCCACGAATTTCACGAATTAAAGACAAATCACTTTTGTATTAATTCGTGAAATTCGTGGCTGTGTATTTAATACTTCCACCAGTAATACAAGGTCTTAATCCATTCGTTGTTAATGGCAATTAAACCCTCTTCGGTTTTCCACCATTCCAACTCATTAAAGCGCGAATTTTTGGCAGCGCGGATAATCAAATCTACTCCCGCATCTTTCATGGTTTTTCTAAACACATCGTTTACGCGGTAGGTATGCAGTTTAGAGGTAATAATAATAATGCGGCTAAGATTATGCTGTGCGCAGTAGCGCAGAATAATTTTAAACTCCTCTTTAGTGCTGGTGCCCTGGCGTATCATTACAATTACCGAATCGGGTATACCCAACTGCAACAGGTTGCAGCGCGCCATATCGCTTTCCAGCGTATCAATATCAAACACGCATAACATCGGCATTTCGTTACCACCGGTGCAAACAATTACCGGAGCCCAACCGGCATCGTAAATTTTAGCGGCTTCGTTGCCTCTATCGTACCCGCCACCCGATAAAATAAAAATGGCATCAGCCGTTTGAAGGCTATCTTCTCTTATCAAAAAAGTAGCGAATGAACGAAGTATGGGCGTTCGGAAAAGATAGAGAGCCGCTCCGGTTAAAAGCAGAAATAGAAAAATGAAGAAGAGTTTTTTTAGCACACTACTTTCCGTTCAGCCAGTTAGTGATAAACGCAAACACCTGACTTCTGTCCGCTTCGGGTTCGTTGTGCAGCTCGTGATAAAAACCATCCCAAAGTTTAAGCGTTACCAAATTCTTTGGCGCATTAGCAGCAAACTCTTTGGTGCCTTCGGGCGAAGTAAGTTTATCGGCAGTGCCGTGCATCAGCAGGACAGGAACCTTCAATTCACCGGCATGTTCAATGTTCCATTTGCCGGCACTAAACATTCCAAAGAAAGTTCCGGCAGTAATTTTACCGTGGTTAAAAGGGTCGGCATCATACTTGCGCACTTCTTCTTTATCGCGCGAAATAGCGGATGAATCAAGCGGAGCACTTTCGCTAAATGCAGGATAAATATTCACCATCATCTTAGCCAAAAACACTTTAAAAGCTGGTGGTTCAAAACCCAGCTTTAATAGCGGGCCGGTAGCAATAGCACCGGCAATGTTCGGCTGGCGTTTCAATAAATAGTTCAACACAATACCTCCCCCCATACTGTGACCCCACAAAAATTTCTTTACACCGGGGAAACGGGTTTCCGCTTCATCTAAAATTATTTTCACCGAATCTAAAAACGCATCATACGTTGGCGCATGTCCGCGTTTACCGGTAGTGTTTCCGTGTCCAAATTCATCGTAAGTTAATACCGCATAACCGGCCGCGCATAGGCATTCAGCAGCATCGGCATAGCGGCTGCTGTGTTCGTTAAAGCCATGCACAATGCAAACCACCCCTTTGGTTTGTGGCGGGTTCCAGCCTTGTGCGCTAATTGTTTCTCCCTCTTGTTTCCAGGTCCAGGTAAAGTGATTCATTACTTTGATTTTGGTGATGAAATGAAAACTATGATTTTGTTATCGTCAATTCAAATGTAGAAATTATCTTGCGCTGAAATTTAAAAACATGAAGCAAGGGTTATTATTCGTGGGCATTCTTTTAATAAGCGCTATACTATATGTAGGCGGAATGATTTTGTTTGGCATCATCACCAAGTTTAAACCTGCACCGGTAGAGGTGGTGGAGTTGACCAACCCAAAATCTGCAATTACAGATTCAAGTCCAATTTCCGATTCTACTTTGTCATTTATGATTTGGAACGTGGGTTACGGTGGCTTGGGTAAAGAAGTCGACTTTTTTTACGATGGCGGAAAGATGGTTACCTCACCTAAAGAACATGTGCTGAAGAATAACGAAGGCATGAAGAAGTTTTTTGCAGAGAATACAGATGTTGATTTTATCATGCTGCAAGAAGTTGACCGCAGCAGCAAGCGCAGTTGGAAAATTGACCAGGCAGAGCAGTTTGCTAACGTATTGCCAAGACATAATTATGCTTTCACGCCCAATTATCAGGTAGAATATTTGCCGTTTCCATTCACCAACCCTATTGGTAAAGTATATGGCGGCTTGCAAACCCTTTCAAAATTTACACCAGTAGAGTCAAAACGAATTGCCCTACCGGGTATCAGCGATTTTCCGCGCAAACTGTTTTACCTGGAGAGATGCTTACTGATGCAACGCTACAAGCTAGCTAACGGAAAAGATTTGCTCGTCATCAACACGCACTTTGAAGCATATGACGATGGCAGCGTTAAGAAAGAACAAATGGCTTTAACCAAAAAGATATTGGAAGAAGAATACGCTAAAGGAAACTATGTAGTGCTGGGTGGCGATTGGAATATTGCGCCTCCATCGTTCAACGTGCACACTTGGGAGAAAGAACCCGAAGACGACCAATTGTATTTAAAGAACAATGACCCGAATTACGTTACCGGCTGGAACTACGCTTACGATTCAACTACTGCTACTAACCGTAAAAACAAATACTCGTTTGATGCTGCTAAAACATTTACTACGGTTATTGATTACTATTTCACTTCGCCAAACATAGAAGTAGAAGAAGTAAAAGGGGTTGATATGGGCTTCGATTTCAGCGACCACCAACCGGTTAAAATGAAAATTAAGTTGAAGTAATGACTTAAATAACAAACTCAATCTCCTTAAACGCAAACCGCATTTCTTTTCCGCCCGAATGAAAGATTAGTTTGCCATCTTTTGCTACACCGTTTATTTCGCCTCGTATAATCTGTTCGCCTTTTTTAAACTCGTGTGTTTGTTGATATCGGTATAACGCAACAGTGTAACCTTTATCCAAAAAATTAAAATGCAATTGGCGCAATTGCAGATAATACTTTTCTATAAATACACTTAGTCCTTCAATTAAATTAGCTAGCTTAAATTCAAAATTCGAAATCTGTAAAAGCGAAACCGGGTTTGGCAATGTCCCGTCAAACTCTTCCTGATTTACGTTAATGCCTATACCTATAACAGATGATGAAATTCGATTTCCGCTAATGGTATTCTCAATTAAAATTCCACCCAGTTTTTTATCGTGCCAGTAAATATCGTTGGGCCACTTAATTTTTATTTCATCGGGCAATACACTCTCGCAAAAATCTTTTAAAGCCAGGCTTATTGCCATGTTCAGGTAAAACTGTTTATCGGCATCCAAAAAATCGGGATACAAAATAAAGCTAACCGTAAGATTCTTTCCAGCTTCGGTTTCCCAAGTGTTGCCCATTTGCCCGCGCCCACTGTGTTGCTCATGCGCAAATACAATTGTCCCTTCTACCGGTTTTTCTTTGGCAAGCAATTCTTTTGCATAAGTATTGGTTGAATCTACCATTTCAAGTTCAATAATATTTTTGCCAACAAAAAGTGTAGTGGGTTCAATTCTCATTTTCTAAAAATACGCAATTAGATTGTTCGCAGGCAAAAATGGCTTCTTCTTCTTTTAAATTATTTTCTTCTTCCTATTATTAACCGCAATTTGAAACAGATAGCTCATGAATAAAGATTTTGGCATTGTCCTCACCACCTACGTTGGCGATTTTTATCTCACTAAAGGTTTACTCGCCAGCATTAAAAAATTCGCACCCGAACTTCCTATCTGTATTATTCAGGACGGAGATTTTCCGCTGGGTGAGGCGCTGAATACGTACAACATTTCGCATGTAATAAAAAAGAAGGATGTGAAAAACGATTTTCTCCGCGACAACTGTTTTGGTTCGCGCTGCACAAACATGATTGCCTTTTGGGAAAGTCCGTTCGAAAAATTTCTTTATCTCGATTCAGACCTGGTGCTTTGGGGAAACATTCTTCGCCATATAAATATTGAAGAGGCTGATTTTTTTTACAACGAACCGCACGAGCCCTATAACGAGAAAATATATAAGACTCAGTATTTTGATTACGAACGGCTATTTGATTTTGTCGAGAAATTTAACTGGCAACAGTGTCATTTTTTTAATGCAGGTGTTTTTATCGGCAAGCGCGGAATTCTTGACCTCGAAAAATTTAAGCAAATGTACTGGCTGTGGAAGAAAGACAAATCGCTGATGCCAGCCGAGCCACAGGGCATGATAAATTATCTGATTTTTTTAGCGCATGAAAAAGGAGAATTGAAGGCATCGGAGAAACATCTTCAAACAATAGTTCCGGTTTGGTCTATTCAACAATTGGAAACTACTTTTTCGTTTTCAAACAACGAACCGGTAGTTAAACAAGATACCGTAGTTCATTGGGCGGGCATTAAACCGCTCATGATGAACAAAGACAAAGTGTTTATTGCTCCTGAAAAATATTTCAGAAAACTTCACCTCAAAAACATCGGCTCGTTATGGTATTACTTGCCCGATGTTTACTTTTATTACGAAGAATATCTTGCCCTGCTAAATCGTTATCATCAAGGCTCAATTTTGGTTTATACAAAAAAGAAGCTTCAACGAATTATTGCATAAGCAGCCGCTTCTTCTTCGTTCTCAAAAACTAATTACTTTTGATAGTGTTATACATGTATTTTATCAAAAAAAATTAAGGTTTGGCGAAGAAGAACACAGGAACGGAAAGTTTGAAGAAGTTGGTGGTGGAGGCAATTTTAAATAAGAAAGGTCGCGAAGTTGTATCTCTTGACTTACGAAAAATAAACGATGCTGCCGCAGATTATTTCATTATCACGCATGGCGATTCAACCACACAGGTAAAAGCAATTTTCGACAGCGTGGTAAAGGATGCCGCTGAAAAAGGACTTCAACCTTACCATAGCGAAGGCGGCAAAAATTCAGAATGGATTATTGTTGATTTTGTGGATGTGGTTGTACACGTTTTTCACCGCGACAAAAGAGAGTTTTATGCGCTTGAAGAATTATGGAGCGATGGAAAACTGACCAAGCATTCTGATGATTGAACAAAATTTAACTTACAATAAATAAAAAGTAGAATCGTCTGAAAGGGGACAATTGACAAACGAGTAACATGGAAACTGAAAACAAGAATCAAAAAAGCGACAATAATCAACCGGCTGAAGAGCCAAAAGAAAAAAAGCGTTCTGCTAAAAGTCTTTTAGATGATGGACCGAAGTTTAACTACTTCTGGGTTTACGCCATTATTTTTGTATTTATAGTTATCTCTTTTAACATGTCGTTTTTTGCCGAGAACGTGCAGAAGAGCAACATGAACAATTTGCGAGAAATGCTGGCCAACCAAGACGTTGACAAAGTTGTTATTGTCAACGAAAAACAGGCAGAAGTTTACTTAAAAGATTCTTCGCTTACTAAGGCTGCATACAAAAAAATTGCCCGCACCAGATTTGGCTCTGTCAACAAAGGCCCTCATTACAATCTCACCGTTCCATCAAACGATGCGTTCGACAAATTCATTACTGAGTTTTATAAACTTAAACCGGAGTTGGCACAAGTAAATGTAGAATACGAATTGCGTCAGGACTGGTGGAGAGATATTGTGCCTTGGCTACTTCCTCTTCTTCTTATTGCTGGTCTTTGGATTTTTATGCTTCGCAAATCGGGTGGTGGCATTGGCGGACCCGGCGGCAATATTTTCAATATTGGAAAATCAAAAGCTATTCTGTTTGATAAGGATGAAAAAATAAACATCACGTTTGATGATGTGGCAGGATTAGACGAAGCAAAAGTGGAAGTTCACGAAATTGTAAACTTCTTAAAGAACCCGAAAAAATATACCGCACTCGGTGGTAAAATTCCGAAAGGCGCATTGCTCATAGGCCCTCCGGGAACTGGTAAAACCTTAATTGCAAAAGCAATGGCTGGCGAAGCGCAAGTTCCGTTCTTCTCTATTTCAGGTTCAGATTTCGTAGAAATGTTTGTAGGAGTTGGTGCATCGCGTGTTCGTGATTTGTTCCGCCAGGCAAGAGAGAAAGCGCCATGTATTATTTTCATTGATGAAATTGATGCTATTGGTCGTGCTCGCGGAAAAAATTTAGTGCAAGGAAATGATGAGCGCGAAAACACCTTAAACCAGTTGTTGGTGGAGATGGATGGATTTAGTTCAGAAAAGGGCGTAATTATGATTGCCGCGACTAACAGGCCTGATGTATTGGATAGTGCGCTTCTTCGACCAGGAAGATTCGACCGTCAAATTTCTATTGATAAACCGGACTTAAAAGGACGCGAGCAAATATTTAAAGTGCATTTAAAAACTATCAAGTTAAGTCCCGTGGTTGATGTGCATAAACTTGCTGCGCTTACTCCGGGTTTTGTTGGAGCCGACATTGCAAACATTTGTAACGAAGCCGCACTTATTGCTGCGCGCCACGACAAAACTGAAATTGACATGCAGGATTTCAACGATGCTGTTGATCGAGCTATTGGTGGGTTGGAGAAAAAGAACAAATTGATTTCACCGGAAGAGAAAAAAATAATTGCCTACCACGAAGCCGGTCATGCTATTTGCGGATGGTTCTTGGAATATGCTCACCCTTTATTGAAGGTTTCCATTATACCGCGTGGTGTAGCAGCACTTGGTTACGCGCAATATTTGCCGAAAGAAAAATACATAGAACGCGAAAACGAAATGCTTGACCGTATGTGTATGACACTTGGCGGTCGCGCTGCCGAGCGAATTGTGTTTAATGAAATTTCAACCGGTGCACAAAACGATTTAGATCAGGTAACACGCGTAGCTTATGCTATGGTTTCTATTTTTGGTATGAACGAAAAAGTAGGAAACGTTTCGTTCTACGATATGCAAAATCAAAACACATTCAACAAACCTTTCAGTGAAGAAACAGCGAAGATGATTGATGTAGAATCGCGCAAAATTATTGAAGACCAATATTTACGGGCGCAAGTTTTGCTTCGTGATAAAAGAAAAGAATTAGATGCCCTTGCCAGCTTGTTATTAGAGAAAGAGGTTCTTTTTAAAGATGATTTAGAGCGATTAATTGGCAAGCGCCCTTACGAAACACCGGATGTATTTGATGCAGAAATTGCGACTATCGTAACACCTGTCGTGTCTAAAAACACAGACGCTGATACTCCTTCTGTTGAGAATACTCCTGTATAAAACTTCGGTTCACATAGTGGCTTGTTAACTTTGAGTTCGATAGAAAAATTATCGAATCAACCCTGACCCTTATGTTTACAGAAGAAACCGGAACCGGATTTTTTGCGAAAATGAAAAACGTATTTTCTAATTCCGAAAAATCTACTGCAGAGGAAGTAAGCACTGCAACTATTACCGCTAAAGATTTATCGTTTGAAACAAATTTTCAAAACGCAACGGACGAAACACCGGTAGTAACCACTCCACCGGTGTTTACTTACACATCACGCGTTAGCGATGAAAGCGTAACAGAAAGAGAAATTCCATTGCGCACTGTAGAAGTAACTGCACCTTCATACACATTGCCGGCCGAGAAAGATTTGGATATTCGTTTTGCTACAAAGTTTTTGCAGGCAAACGGTAAATTTATTTTCTGCGAAAACATAAGTAATGCCATTGAAGGGTTGAGAATGTTGAAGGCCGAAAAAAACTGGTCGCACATTTTTTGTTGGGAAAACGAAATTAAAGATGCGTTCTGTGATAACAATTTTCAGAAGGGTTCTATTGGTTACACCATCGAAAATTCAGATGCTGCAATTTCACTTTGCGAAAGTTTAGTTGCTGAAGAAGGCACTATCATCTTAAATCCTAAACAAGCATCGCGCAGAAGATTGCATTGCTTTCCTAAAACGCACATCATTATCACTGATATGGCTCACTTGGCCTCAAGCGAGGCGGATGGGTTAGAGAAATTTTCGGCTTTAAACAAAGGCGAACTTCCGAGCATTATCAAGTTGGGTTCATGCAACAACGGACACTTTTACGATAAGCAACGTTTGATTTTGAATGCTGAAGGCACAGAAGATATTTATGTGTTTTTAGTTGATCAAATTATTCCGCCATCGTTACGTCCGTAACTCTCCATCAATAATTCTATTTTTAGCCCGATGGCATTTTCGGGGAAAATCTATTTCGCTTCTGATTTACACTTAGGCACACCCGACCAAAAATCGAGTGCGGCTCGCGAAAAATTATTTGTGCAATGGCTTGATGAAATTAAGGGTGATGCCACCGAAATTTTCATCATTGGCGATATCTTCGATTTTTGGCACGAATACAAAACCGTTATACCGAAAGGTTTTGTTCGATTACAAGGAAAAATTGCAGAGTTATGCGATGCCGGTATACCGGTTCACATTTTTACCGGCAATCACGATTTATGGATGTTCGGCTATTTTGAACAAGAGTTAGGTGCAAAGGTTTATACTCAACCCATAAAACGGGAGTTTAATGGCAAGAAATTCTTCATTGGTCATGGCGATGGTTTAGGTCCCGGTGACCATGGTTACAAATTCATAAAGAGAGTTTTTTCTAATCCTGTTTGTCAGTTTTTATTTCGTTGGTTGCATCCTGATATTGGTGCACGTATTGCCAATTATTTTTCGTTCGAAAGCAGATTTGGAAACGAAGGAAAGAAGAAAGCAGCCGAAGCATATACCAATGAAGAAAAAGAATGGCTGGTTCAATTTTGCCGCACCACATTAAAGCAAGAGCGTTTCGATTTTTTTGTTTTCGGCCACCGCCATTTACCACTCGATGTGCAGTTGAACGAAAAAAGCCGCTACATCAACACCGGAGATTGGCTCGATTATTATAGCTATGCGGTGTTTGACGGAGAGAAGATGGAATTGAAATATTACAGACAGCGGACAACGGACAACGGACAACGGAAATGAAAAAAATAGAACGATTTGTATTTACTGTGGTCTGCTGTATGTCGTCAGTCGTCTTTCTTCTTTCTGCAACATCTTTTTCTCTCATTAACACCTACCAAACAAAAGCAAACAACATTGCCATTGATAACTTCGGAAGTTTTTATGCAGCTTCTAACAATGCGGTGATGAAGTTTTCGTCAGACGGGAAATTTCTTTTCCGGTATGAAGAATTTAAGTATGGTAAAATAGGAATGGTAGATGTAAACAACCCAATGAAGCTATTAGTGTTCTATCCCGATTTTATGACGGTGATGACTATGGACAGATTTCTCGCTCCCATCAATACTTACAATTTCTTCGAGCTCGGTTATCAAAATATTTCAGCCGTTGCTTCTTCTAGCGATGGAAGAATTTGGTTTTACGACAACATAGAATTCAAGCTGAAAAAGATTGATGAAGGCGGAAAGGTTTTTCGCGAAAGTCAAGCCTTGAATGTAGTTTTGGAGCAAGCACCCAATCCAAATTTTATGATGGAGCGCGACAATAAAGTTTATATGAACGACCCGAATATTGGCATTCTTGTCTTCGATATTTTCGGCAGTTACGAAAAAACAGTTCCGCTTAAAGGCTTAGGCAAATTTCAAGTGTTACAAGACCAAATTATTTATTTTGATAATCATCAGTTGAATGCTTACAACTCTTTTACACTTGAATTAAAATCCCTTTCCCTTCCCGATACTATCGATGTTTCATTAGCCGCAATTGAAAAAGACCGGTTGGCAATAATGAAAAAAGAGAAAATAGATTTCTATAAGTATTAGCGGTTCTTCTCTCTGCTCAATTCAATTATTTTAGCACGCTTTAAAATCATAGTTTACATTTCATAAATCGAATCATAGTCCATGTTCAGTCAGTTAGAAAATATTAAAGGCAAGTTTATTGAAGTAGGCAAAACGCTTAGCGATCCTGCTGCTATGAGCGATATGAAGCGGTTTACGCAACTCAACAAAGAGTATCGCGAGTTGGAGAAAGTGGTGGTTTTGTATGATGATTATCGCAGCGTGTTAAGCAATATTGATACTAACAAAGAAATTATTTCTAACGAGAGCGATGAAGAGTTTCGCGATTTAGCAAAGAACGATTTAGCCGAACTGGAATTACAAAAAGAAAAATTAGAGGCAGATTTAAGAACACTCCTTGTTCCTAAAGAACCGGAGGATGAACGTAATGTGCTTTTTGAAATTCGTGCAGGTACCGGTGGCGATGAAGCCAGTATTTTTGTTGGAGACCTTAGCCGTATGTACACACGCTATTGCGAAACTCTCGGATGGCAGGTAATAGTTGCCAGTTCAAGCGATGGCAGTGCGGGTGGATTTAAAGAAATTGTGTTGGATGTAACCGGTGAAAATGTTTACGGCAAATTGAAATTTGAAAGCGGTGTGCATCGCGTGCAGCGTATTCCTGAAACAGAAACAAAAGGACGTGTACATACTTCAGCAGTTACCGTAGCGGTATTGCCCGAAGCCGATGAGGTGGAAGTGTATATTAACCCGGCAGACATACGTTTAGATGTTTTCCGTGCATCGGGTGCGGGTGGTCAGCACGTAAACAGAACGGAGAGTGCCGTGCGGTTAACGCATATTCCCACCAATACAGTGGTGGAATGTCAGCAGGAGCGTTCGCAGCACAAGAACCGCGAACACGCTATGAAAATGCTGAAGACAAAAATTTATGAAACAGCTGTGCGCAAACACGAAGATGAAATTGCCGCGCGCAGAAAAACATTGGTAAGCACCGGTGACCGCTCGGCAAAAATTCGCACTTACAATTATCCGCAAGGAAGAATTACAGACCACCGCATTAACTTATCAATTTACAACCTTGCTGTGTTTATGGGTGGAGATATTGGAGAAATGATTGACGCACTTGCCGTAGCAGAACAAAGCGAAAAACTGAAAGAAGGCGGAGTAGCGTTTTAATTGAAAGACTACAACGTCTCAAAATATTCTACAATCTTTTTCTTCAGCAGTTCATCTTGCTCCTTTAAAACAAGCTTGGGAATGTTTTCAACTACTTCATATTCGGGCCAACCTTCATCATCATTACCTATAAAGTTAAAGTAGCCTTCGCTGCTAAAAAGTTTGCAAACAGCTACGTGCATTAAATCCTGCTTTTCTTCTTTCTCCCATTTTTCTTTTACAACACCTACTTCGTTCATACCAATGAGAAACAGCATGGCATTGATGTCTGGCCGCTGACCAAATTCATTTTTTACACGGTTGCGCACTTCGTACCAGCGCAAGGCAAAGCTTTTTTCATCTTCGCTTTTATGTTCGTTTAGTAATGGCATTAGCTTAGTGGCTTTTAATTTTCAATTTCGGATTTAGCACAAAATCATCTGCATCGTTCAAGAAGGGAAGTTGCTCGCGCACGTTTTTCAACTCTTCATAATTCAACTCAATCGTAAAAATATCTTCTTCAAGTTCTATGTGATAAAGAGTTTTGCCGAGCGCATCTATCACCGTTGAATCACCGGTGTGAGTAATATTTTTCTCATCAATACCCACACGGTTCACTCCAATTACATACGCTTGGTTTTCTATGGCACGAGCAGGCAACAAACTCTTCCAAACTACATTTCTTCTTTCGGGCCAGTTGGCAACGTACAATAGCAAGTGATAATTGGCGAATGGTGAGTGTTGGTTACGCGCCCAAACGGGGAAGCGTAAATCGTAACAAATCAATGGACAGATTTTCCATCCGTTTAGTTCTACAATCAAGCGTTCTTCTCCGGCTGTAAAGAATTTTGGTTCATCGCTTATACAAAACAGGTGGCGTTTATCGTAAGTTTGAAATTCTCCGTTCGGTTGCATCCAAACAAAGCGGTTGTAGAATTTTCCTTCTTCTTCTATCATTAAACTGCCGCAGATAACACAGTTTTTCTCGCGTGCAGTTTTGCGCATCCATTCAACGGCAGTGCCGTCCATTGTTTCGGCAAACTTGGGGTTCATACTAAAACCGGTTGTAAATGTTTCGGGCAGAACAATTAAATCTGTGTTGTTGGTCAGGGGACCAACAACAGTATCAATCTTCTTTGAAAACATTTCAAGGTTGGCTGAAATATTATCCCAGTGGAGATTAGATTGAACAAGTGTAACGCGAAGGTTCTTCATGCGGTGGTGACGATACTACATCAAAGATATTTTTTCAGCAGCGCGCTTTAGTGTTTCTTCTTCTTTAGCAAAACAAAAGCGAATAACGCTGTTGTCAATATTATGACGATAGAAAACTGAAACCGGAATTGCGGCTACGCCTTTCTCTTTGGTCATTCGCTTTACAAATTCTAAATCGCGTTCGTCAGAAATTTTGCTGTAAGAAATCAACTGGAAGTACGTGCCTTCGCATTTCAATAAATTGAAACGCGATGACTGAATGGCTCTGCGGAAATAATCACGCTTTTGCTGATAGAAAGAATTAAGTTCGAGATAAAGTTCTTTGCGCTTTAGTATTTCGGCAAAGGCAACTTGCGCCACAGAGCTTACACTAAATACATTAAACTGATGCACCTTGCGGAACTCGCCCATCAGATTTTTAGGTGCAATGCAGTAACCAACCTTCCAACCGGTGGTGTGGTATGTTTTGCCAAAACTGCCAATAACAAAACTACGCTCTGCAAGTTTTGGATAGCGCAACACACTTTCATGTTTTACTTCATCATAAATTATATGCTCATAAACCTCATCGCTGATGATGATGATGTCGCTGCCTTTGGTCAGTTTCTCTAACTCCACCATATCAGCAGGCTTTAATGTAGTGCCCGATGGATTATGTGGCGTGTTGATGATAATCATCTTGGTGCGCTGATTAATCAACCGCTTTACTTTTTGCCAATCAACTTTATAGTCAGGTGATTCTAGGTCATAGAAAATTGCTTTGCCTCCGGTAAGTTCAACTGCGGGTGCGTAACTATCATAAGCGGGGGCAAACAAAATTACTTCATCATCTTCGCGGATAACAGAAAGTATGGCGGTGAATATTGCTTGAGTTCCTCCGGCAGTAATAGTAACTTCTGTATCGGCATCTACCTTGGTTGCATAAAGCGATTCTGCTTTTTCTGCAATACGTTCGCGCAATGGCAGGTAGCCTGCCATGGGAGCATACTGATTGAAGTCGCTCTTCATAGCTTTCTCTACCTCTTCTACCAAAACAGGATGCGGATTAAAATCGGGGAAGCCTTGCGAAAGATTGATGGCGTTATGCTCCTTCGCCAGCGTACTCATCACCGTAAAGATGGTAGTGCCGGTGTTGGGGAGTTTGGAGTTTAGAGAAGAAGGAAAATTCATTCGCCTAATTTACCTTTTAGAGGTATTTATCTAAATCGGCAACTTTCAAGTCAACCGTTATTTGTTTTATTTCCTGCTCTTTGCTTTTTTCGCAAACGAGAAGAACATCTCCGGTGTCAATTACACAGTAACCCGTCAAGCCTTGCAGAACCACGAGTTTATCTTTTGGCACCATAATCATGTTGTTGGCAGAGTCGTAAATTTTTACGTTCTCACCTGCTACAGCGTTGCCGAGATAATCGTGGTTGTAAACTTCGTAAAGCGAATCCCACGAGCCGATATCGCTCCAGCCGAATTGGGCAGGGATGGTGTAAACGTTATCGGCTTTCTCCATCACTCCATAATCAATAGAAATATTGGTGCATTGCGAGTAGGCTTCTTGTAAGAACTTTGCTTCGCCCGGTGTATCGTAAAATTTATTGCCTTCGCGGAAAGCTTCGGCTACCTCGGGCAGGTGTTTAACGACTGCACGTAAAAGTGTTTTTGCCTTCCAAACAAACATGCCGCTGTTCCAAAGAAAATCGCCACTCTTCATAAAGGTGCGGGCAATTTCAAGCGTGGGTTTTTCGGTAAAGGTTTTTACTTGAAAGAAATCTCCATTGGCTTTATCGTCCTGATACTGAATGTAGCCATAGCCGGTTGAAGGCTTTGTGGGCTTTACACCAATGGTAACTAGGTAAGTATTGTCAGCAACAAAATCTATACACTTGGTTACTACATCTAAAAATTTCTGTTCTTCTAATATAAGATGGTCGCTTGCGGCAACTATAATGGTGGCATTTTTATCGCGCGCATAAATTTTATCGCAGGCGTAAGTGATGCATGGCGCGGTGTTTCTGCGCATGGGTTCTTTCAGAATCTGCGCATCGGTAAGGGCTGGTAGCTGCTCTTTTACCAATTGCTGATAAGCATCGGCAGTTACTATGTAGATGTTTTCGGCAGGTATGATTTTGAGAAACCTATCGTAAGTCATTTGCAGCAGGGTTTTGCCTGTGCCGAGGATGTCGAGAAATTGCTTGGGTTTGGCGGTGCGGCTTTCGGGCCAAAAACGACTTCCAATACCACCCGCCATTATTGCAACGTATGTGTTGCTCATTAGTGCTTTTTTTTAAGAGGGCGCAAAAGTAATTATTCGGATGAAACGCCTAAATACTGTGAAGGGTAGTTTGAAAGTAATTTGTTATTGGTGGGGCTACCAGCAACAGTGAAGAGTGGCTGTTCGGGTTAGCGGTAGAACTGAAAGCCCGCAGGAGAGGCTTTGCGAACCGAGGACTTGAAGTGATAACGCGACCCGAGCCCTTTGACTTCGCTTCGGATAAAATACAACGCTTGCTGGCGAGGGTAACCACCGATTAATTATGGTTTAGAAAGTTCCTACGCGGATGAAGACTACTCCGCCTATGCCGCTCATGTCGGCCGTGCTAAGCAGGTTGGCACCGGCAGCTATGCGGTAGTTTAGGCCTACGCCAAAGCGGAAGTGCTTGGTGGCGTTGTAGGTGCCGTAAACGGCAGGGATGATAACGCCAAAGTGGCGAATCCAGGTGCTGCCACCGTATTCGTATTTGAGCATTCCCCAACCGGCATAAAGTTCGGGTTGGAAAGAAAACTTTTTGTTGTGGAACAGAATATAGCTGAACGCCAAGCCGGCTGATTGATGTTTGAGAAGAATGGTATCGGTGCGGTCGATGGCCACTTTGGGTTGAACGTTTACGGGGGTGGTGAGGATGTAGTATTTGGCACTAACTACATATTTGTGATTAACCACCCAGTTCAGGCTCATGCCCAAATTCATGGCGGCTTTGGTTTTTAAAATTTGAGTAGCGGTGCCTTCGAATCCCACGTAGCATTTGCTATCGAATTTTTTTGCGGCAAAAAATGGCGCGTTCGTAGTGGTATCTTCTTTTATTACCTGCGCTTGGGTAAGGTAAGCAGCACCGAGCAGGAGCAGGAGAAATAGATATTTAGCGCGTTGGTTCACGCCACGATAATAAAGAATTTTACCTCACCCCCAGCCCCTCTCCTTTGGAAGAGGGGAGAAACAGCCAAGTTTGTCTGCTGTGCATTTGTGTCCGGTTAGGGTTGGTGTTAATTTTTATTTTCACGCCCAATGTATGCCATCATTGATGTAGAAACCACAGGCGGGAGCCCTTCTGTAGACCGCGTGATAGAAATTGCGGTGTTTGTGTTTGATGGCGAAAAAATTATTGATTCTTATTCTTCTCTGCTTAACCCAAGGCGACCAATTGACCCTTATGTGACCAAGCTGACGGGCATTAGTAACGATATGGTGAAGAATGCTCCGCTGTTTGAGGATGTACATGAAAAAATACTGGAGCTAACGCACGAGAATATTTTTGTAGCGCATAATGTGAAGTTCGATTTTGGGATGATTCGGCAGGAGTTTAAGCGCTTGGGTATAGATTATAACCGCAAGCAGTTAGATACCGTGAACCTGGCGCGCAAGGTTATTCCGGGTTTTAATTCTTACAGCTTAGGAAACATTTGCGATAGTTTGGGAATTGAAATTACCGACCGCCACCGCGCTACCGGTGATGCGGAGGCAACGGTAAAACTGCTGAAACTGATTTTAGATAAACAGGTTTCGCAAAAGTATATTGAGATAGAATTGAGCCACGGTATAGATGTAGATTTATTGCCGCCTTATTTAAGCAAAGCTGAAATTGAAAAGCTGCCTGAAGATGCAGGCGTGTTTTACTATAAAGATGAGGTAGGAAAAATTCTTTACCTGGATTGCTCTAAGAACATTCGCAAGAAGGTGATTACCGATTTTTCGAAACCTGCCGACTCGCCCGATGTGAGAAGAATGTTTGAGCTGATGCGCAACATTGATTATGAGTTAACGGGCAATGAGTTGACGGCAAAGTTGCTTTCGTATCGCGAATTGAAAAAGCATTTGCCGGAGTTCAATAAAAAGCCGCGCATACAGGCGCACACTCACGGAATTTTTATTGATAAAGATGAACAGGGATTCCTTCAACTTAAAATTCATCCGCTGGATTGGAACGAAGGGGAATTGATTTTGAAGTTTCCATCTAAAGCAGTGGCGAATAAAATTTTGGGGAAGATTATCAAGGAAAATAATTTGAACGGTTGGTTTGCCATACGCTCTAAAATGAAGGATAACGGATTGGAAGAGAAGAGCGTGAACAATTACAACGCTCAAATTGAAAAGGCCGTGCGCAAGCATTTATATCGTCATCCTAACTTTTTCATTATAGCTGAAGGCATTCACCCCGATGAACATTCGGTGATATGGGTGGAGAACAACACCTATCGCGGCTTCGGATATTTTAATCCCGAGTTGACTACAAATACTCCTGACAATTTGAAGGAAGTAGTAAAGCATGATGATGATGATTTGGAGGTGCAGAAAATATTGCGCGCGCACTTGCGGAAAATGAAGAATTCGAAAATTGTATCTTATTGACCTCTGGTTTTGTAAACCCTGCTTTTATATTCAGCACACAATTGAAAAATAAATGAAAGCCCGCTGTAAACATCAGATGGCTTTTTTAGGATGACACATAATGTATGTTTGTTGCTCTTAATCCGTTTTGCTATTAAAAATGCAACTCGCCATATTTATTTAGTCGTTACCAAAATGATTCCAGCCTTGTGCTTTTAGATTATGGCGGTTGTTGCTGCGCGTTATTAGCACACAGCCATCTTCCTTTTTAGTAATAGTGCCTATGATAGAAAACGTAGGGTCGTTTCCCAGTTTGGTTTCGTCTTCGGCTTCAATGGTAAACAGCATTTCGTAATCCTCGCCTCCGTTAAGCGCGCAGGTAACAGGGTCAAGGTTAAATTTTAACGCCATGTGGTAGGCTTCTTCGCTTACCGGTATTTGCGCTTCGTTCAACTCGCAACCAACACCGCTTTGTTTACACAGGTGAAAAATATCGGAAGAAAGGCCATCGCTCAGGTCCATCATAGCGGTGGGCTTCAGGTTCATGTCTTTAAAGAACTGTAACACATCTTTACGTGCTTCGGGTTTTAGTTGTCTGCCAATTAAGTAATCGGCATTTTCCAGTTCCGGCTGCACTTCGGGGTGCTCGAGGTAGATTCTTTTTTCGCGCTCCAGAATTTGTAAGCCCAGATAGGCTCCGCCTAAATCTCCGGTTACGCAAACCAGGTTTCCTTCTTTAGCACCGTTGCGGTAAACTAAATCTTCTTCGTTGGCTTCGCCAATGGCAGTAACAGAAATAATTAACCCTTTAAGCGAAGAAGTAGTATCGCCCCCTACTAAATCAACCTGATAATGTTTGCAGGCAAGGCGAATGCCTTCATATAGTTCTTCCAACGCTTCTACTGTATAACGCGAAGAAATTGCCAGCGAAACGGTAATCTGTTTCGGGTGTGCGTTCATGGCATATATATCGCTCAAGTTGACCACCACGCTTTTGTAGCCCAGGTGTTTAAGCGGAGTGTAGATGATATCAAAGTGAATTCCCTCTACCAGTAAATCGGTGCTTACCACGGTTTTCTTTGCTCCGTTATCAATCACCGCTGCATCGTCACCAATACCTTTATTGGTGGAAGAATTTACGGTAGTGAAATTCTTAGTTAGGTGTTCTATTAAACCAAATTCGCCTAAAGCACTTACCGGTGTTACCTTTTTCTCTTCTGCCATATTATTTATTTGAAGCCGCAAGAATACTATATTTGAAAGCAACTGATAATATGATAACGAAGCGCGGCATGTATTCCATCCAAAATCATACTTCCAAAATCTAAAATCATTTCGTGGTTGTTCCTGATAAAAAGCGCCTTTACTATTTAAGTTGGCTAACCCTTGGAGGTATGAGCGCCATTGGCATTGTGCTTATAAACTATTTGCAGCAGCGCGATGTAAGCGATGTACTTACTGGTGGCAAGAATTATTACCTGCAAGTTGTAGCGGGTTTGTTTTTTGGAAGTTTAGCCGCCTTGCTTGCCGTGGCATTAATTAATGGCAAGCGGTTTAAAAGCGTTCGCAAGTTTTATACCGATATGATGCAGGATATGAATCCTTCTCTCATGACTATTCTATTCTATTCATTTTGCGCTGCGGTGGGCGAAGAGATTTTGTTCCGTGCGGGTATTCAGCCCATTCATCATGTGGGCATTTGGCCGGCTGCTATTGCATTTGTTTTCTTTTCGCATGGCTATATTCAACCAACCAATATCAGCTTGAATATTTTTGGTGTATTGCTGGTAGTTATTTCAGCGGGCTTTGGTTATCTGTTTAAGTTTTTTGGTTTAGCAAGTGCTATAACTGCGCACTTTGTATACGATGTAGCTATGTTTTGTGTGTTGAAGTATTCGGTACGCGAGACTTGACAAGTGAAACCTTTATTATTATTTTCGGTTTGTAAAATGTTCAGCGAGTTAAAATATATTCCTCAAGCGTGGCGCAATGTGCGTGGTTCTAAAAGTTTTAGAAACCAGCTTATCTTTTCATTGTTGGCGTTTGTAATTGCGCACTTGCACAATTTTTATTGCCTGCGCTTGTGGCAGCAGCGTCAGGGTGTTCAGATAAACGATATGCTGCTGAACTTAATGCCACCGGTTAACCTTTCGTTACCTATTTTCTTTTTTGAATACTCTGCCATGGTTTTGGCAATAGCTTATATTTCGGTTTACCCCGATAGATTTGTAAAGGGGTTACAGATGTTTGCCATTATGGTGTTTGCTCGCACCTTTAGTATTTATTTAGTGGCACTGGAGCCGCCAAAAGATATGGTGCCGCTTTGGGACCCTATGGCAAATTTATTTTTACATACCTCTGATGTGTTTGTAAGTAAAGACCTTTTCTTTTCGGGGCATGTGGCGGCTTTGGTTTTACTGATGTTGCTGGTAGTAGATAAATATGCCAAGGCGTGGATTTTCCTTTGTACTATTATGGTAGGTATTATGATTATGTGGCAACACGTGCATTACAGCACCGATGTAATTTTTGCTCCTTTGGCTTCTTATATAGCGTATAAGTTCGTTCTATACATCCACCGCGAAACGCAGTATGGTTTAGAGACTTCTAATTCGAATTTTTAAAAGAGAATTAATGCAAAGCCACGAATTAACACGAATAGTGTGTTTGCGTTGCCATTAATTAGTGCAATTAGTAACTTTGATTTCCTACCGCACCAAGGTTACGTTGCCTTTTGCAGTTTTAGATTTTGGCGCACCGGCAAATAGGTAGTTGCATTGCCAAGTGTAAACTTCCATGGGTTGTTTAATGCCTTCGTAAATACCATCCCAACCTTCAAATGGGTCGCTGGTTTCAAACAGTTTTACTCCCCAGCGGTTGTAGATTTGAAGATTATACTTGGTTAAGTTTTTATTCAAAGCGCGGAACTCTTCATTTACGCCATCGCCATTAGGCGAGAAGCCAGTTGGAATTAAAAGTTCAGGGCTTGATACGGTTACTACCAAAGAATCTGAAACACTGCAGCCGGCATCATCTACCACAGTAATTAAATATTCGGTGGTTGTGTTTGGTGAAGCATCCGGGTTTTCGCAATTACCGCAAGATAAAGTAGCCACGGGTGTCCAGTTATAAGAAGCAACAGTTGTTGCGCTAATGGTTGGATTAAATGTAGTTGATTGACCAAGCCCCAATTCTACATCCGGTCCGGCATCTACTGTAAATTTCATTCTTGATAAAGCAAAAGGCTCTGGAGTGAAGTCGCTTATGTTAGAAACACTTACAGTTGAAAAGCCAAGTGCATTGCCGGTTATAGGTGTGCCATTAAAATTCCAACGGTTTGGAGAATCCCAATGGGCTTGGTCTGTCCAATCGCCATCGCTTGCGGGGTCAAAAAACATTTTGAGTGCAGCGGCATCACTACCAGATGAATGATACAAGCGGTGGTAAAAATTTGGATTCACTTTACAAAGCAAATCATCTAATGTATTGATGTTATAGCCATCACTAGTAGCATCGCCTTTAACCACCATTGCTCCATAAGTGTTTGCAACACTTGCTGTATGTGCATATTCCATTGGGCGGAAAATACTTGGCGCATTGGTATAAGAAGGCGAACCCACCGGATAAACATACGCGCTGGTAGAATTGGTAGCGCGTGAAAGTTTACCGGTGTTAACCGAACTTACAAATCCGTTATTCCAAGTAATGGCAGTAGTGGCTGCATTGCTCACCAGCATTTCATTTACATCGGTAGCCAGTTCAGCATCGTTCAATGCCAATAAGCCAGAAGTAACCGCATCAATATTCTGCTGACGCTTTACTACGCTTCCACCACCAAGGTTTAAATTATTAAAAGTAGTAACGGCAGT
>CAMBIM010000005.1 GCA_945867505.1 Chitinophaga pinensis | reverse complement strand
GCTGCCTCCGCTCAATCCGTTCACATCTTCTGTAACCGAACCGTTGCTCCAGGCAAAACTGTATGGGAATACTCCGCCCTGAACTGTAATGTCTATTGAACCATTCGCTCCGCCTGCACAACCTACATCCGTGGTCGTAGCATTCAATAAAAGTGCAGTAGGTTGGGTGATTGTATAAGTTGCTGTAGCAGTACAGTTATTTCCGTCTGTTACAGTAACTGAATAAGTTCCTACAACCAAACCGCTGGTATCTTCTGTAGCACCACCGCCTGTCCAAGCATAAGTGTATGAACCGATACCACCGCTTATAGTTAAGTTTATTTCTCCAGTAGCAGCACCATTACACAATACGTTGGTAACAACTCCTGAAATAACTAATTGTGCAGGTTGCGCAATAACAACACTTGTAATTGCCTGGCATCCTTTAGCATCGTTTACAATAACTACATAGTTGGCCGCAGTAAGCGATGATAAATCTTCTGTCCCTGCGAAGTTACTCCATAAGTAAACGTATCCTCCATTTCCTCCTGTTACGGTAAGGTTAGCCGCACCATCGTTTCCTCCAAAACAAGAAACGTCAGTTCCTGCAATAGTTGCTACAAGAGTATCCGGCTCGTTCACCACAATACTTGTAACCGTGGTGCATAAATTGGCATCCGTAATAGTTACTGAATAAGTATCAGGTCCTAAACTGGTAAGGTCTTCGGTATTTGCGTTATTGCTCCAAGAGTAAGAATAAGGTTGTGTTCCCCCTGTTACCGTTAAGTTTACTGTTCCATCACTCGCACCGTAGCAAGTAACATCTGTAGCGGATATAGTTGAATTTAATGCTTGTGCTGGTTGTGAAATGGTAGCAGATGCAGTAGCCGTACAATTATTAGCATCGGTAACTGTTACTACATAAGTTCCTGCCAACAAGTTACTGGTGTCTTGAGTCGCTCCGCCACCCGTCCATTCGTAAGTATATGCGCCTGTGCCGCCTGTTACTTCTAAGTCAATAGCTCCAGTTGCTGCTCCGTTACATCCTGCATTAGTTATAGTAGTAGAAAGAACCAAAGCATCCGGTTGAGTAACCACTGAAGTATTCGATGTACCACATCCATTAGCATCAGTTATAACAACAGTATATGATCCTGCTGCAATAGCGGTTAAGTCTTCAGTTACAAGTCCATTACTCCATAAGTAAGAAAAAGGTAAAGTTCCTCCAGTTACAGTTAGGTTAATATCTCCGTCATTTGAACCATTACAAGTTAAGTTGGTAACCACCGTGCCCGATGCAAGCATAGCCGGCTCTGTAAGTGTTCTTGAAATAAATTGTTGGCATCCGTTAGCGTCAGTAACAGTAAGCGAATATGTACCAGCATCTAAGTTTGTCAAATCTTCGGTTATATCTCCGCTACTCCATGCAAAATTGTAAGGTGGCACACCTCCATTTACAGTAACATCAATAGAACCTGTTGAATCGTTGAAACATCTTAAATCGTTATAAGAAGCTACGTTTACAAATAATGGAAGTGGCTGAGAAATAGTAGCTCCTACAGAAGAAGTGCAACCTTTAGAATCAGTAATAGCCACATTGTAAGTTCCGGCAGTCAATCCGGTTACGTCTTCCGATACAGCACTGTTACTCCACAAGAAGTTATAAGTTGGATTGCCTCCGCTTACAGTAATATAGATAGCACCAGAGCTAGCTCCGCTACATCCTATGTTAATCACTGAATCAATTTGCGCCTGCAATTGATTTGGCTGTGCAATGGTTACATTAACAAAATCAGTACAACCTTTAGAATCGCGAAGCGTAACTACATAATTACCCGAAGCTAAACCAGTAAAGGTTGGAGAAGCTACGAATTGAACACCATTGATTGAGTATGCATAAGGAGGAACGCCACCAGTTAATTGAACGGTTACAGTTCCATCTACTCCACCAAAGCATGATACAGCTGTTTGCGAAACTAAACTTCCGTAAACAGCATAAGCTGTATCAATAATTACGGTAGAGGAATTGGTACAAGCATTGTCATCGGTTACTAAAACGGTATAGGTTCCTGCAGATAAGCCATTGAAAAAATTACCTGGTTGCGTTGGGCCGCCATTCAATGAGTAGTTATATGGCAAAATACCGCCAGAGGCACTCACCGTTATACTTCCATCAAATACATTATCGCAACTTGCATTTTGCGGAGTTGCAATATGAGTAAGAGCAGTTGGCTCGCCTACTACAACAGGATATGCCAAAGCAGATCTACAAGCCAATACATCTTGAATAAATATTTGATAGGTTGCAGCTATAAGTCCATTAAAAACGTTACTGCCTTGGTAAGTAACTCCATTGTCGTTAGAGTAAGTATAAGTAGGTGTACCGTTTGTAGCGGTAACACTAATTGAACCAGTATTTCCACCGTTACAAAGTACATCGTTTTCAACTACACTATTAACCACCGGAAGTGGCGCAATAGTAACTGTTGCAGCTCCTAGGAATCCAGTGCTTCTCACGCAACCATTGTTATCGGTAATTTGTTGAATAGTATAAGTAGTAGTAGTAAGTGGAAATACCTGAATAGTATCTCCATTGCTTACACTAGTTTTTGTAAAGGTATTTGTTCCGTCCGTGTAAACCACATCAAATGGGGCAGTTCCTACAGCAAAGTTAAAGGTAACAGTGGTATCTACTCCGTAACAAACTGTTGCAGAACCGGCAATACTTCCGTTGGGTAGAGGATTTACTGTTACTGTAAATGGAATACATACTGTGGTATTACACAAACCTTCTGCTCGTAAATAATAGGTAGTAGTTGTTGTAGGTGACACTGATATTGGAGTGCCTGTTCCAACCAACGTACCTCCGCAACTTGCGCTATACCAACGCCAGTTAGCTCCTACTCCCAAATAACCACCAACTGCCGCAAGGTTAGTTGAACCACCTATGCATATTGCTGGCGAACCTGTAATAGAAGAAGCAACTATTGATGAATCGTTAACTGTAACTGGAGTAAATGTACAATTGGTTGTATTACAAGTTCCTTCCGCACGAACATAGTAACTGGTAGATGCGGTTGGGGTAACTGTTATAGTAGCACCCGTACCTACGGAAGAGCCTGTGCCGCAACCTCCGGCATACCAAGTCCATACACCACCTGTACCTAAGGAGCCGCCTACCACAGTAAGATTAGTTGACAATCCCCCACAAATAGTGATTGTTCCTGAAATAGAAACAGGGTCGGTAGAAAGTGTATTAACAGTTACCAATTGAGATGCACAAGCTGTAGTAGTATTACAAGGGGATGGCCCCTCAGCTCTTACATAATAGGTTGTACTTGTTGTAGGTGATATAGTAACAGAAGTTCCGCTACCTACAAATGTTCCACCGCAACTTCCACTATACCATTGCCAGTTAGCACCATTACCTAAAGAACCTCCCGCAACGGTCAGTATGGTAGCTCCTCCATTGCATATAGTAGTAATTCCTGTAACTCCTGTAGGTGCTACAGAAGGGTCATTAACTATCACCGTTACTTGAGCGCACGTTGTATTGTTACAAGTTCCTTCCGCGCGCACATAGTAAGTAGTTGTTGTTAGGGGATTAACAGGAAGAGAAGCACCTGTTCCTGCTGGGGTACCTCCGCAACTTCCCGTATACCATTGCCAAGTTGCACCAGTGCCAAGGGAACCGCCAACCACAGTAAGATTTGTTGAACTTCCTTGACAAATTGTAGTTGTTCCTGAAATTGAAGTGGGAGCAACTGAAAGTGTGTTGACAGTTACAGTTGCAGAAGCGCAGGCACTAGGGTAAGTACATGGGGCAGAACCCACAGCTCTTACAAAGTAAGTAGTGGTGATGGAAGGTGAAATAGTAATTGATGGTCCATTCGCAACAAAACTACCTCCACAACTTCCGCTATACCATGCCCAATCTGCACCAGTACCTAACGAACCGCCAGCAACGTTAAGCGTGGTAGTACCTCCATTGCATATAGTAGTAATTCCTGTAACCCCTGTAGGTGCTACAGAAGGGTTATTAACTGTAACTGTTACTTGAGCGCACGCTGTATTGTTACAAGTTCCTTCCGCTCTTACATAATATGTGGTTGTAGTTATTGGGCTAACAGGAAGAGAAGCGCCTGTTCCTGCTGGTGTACCTCCACAACTTCCCGTATACCATTGCCAAGTTGCACCAGTGCCTAGAGAGCCGCCACTAACGTTAAGTGTGGTGCTTTGTCCGTTACATATCAGACTTGTACCGGTAATAGAACTCGGTGCTACTGAAGGCGTGTTTATGGTAATTGTTACTAAATTAGAATTTTCAACATTTCCGCATTTATCTTCCACTGTCCTTACATAGCAACGTGTTGCTGTTAATGATGGAGGAGCTATTGATGTGCTGTTTAAACCAACTGCTACTACAGGTGGCACACATCCATCTAAATATTTCCAGTCGTAAGTATAAGACCCACCAATGTAAGCGGTTCCGTAACCACCTGTTGCTGCAACACCTGACAATGCTGCTGGTGTTGCCGTTCCACAAAAACTTTGGTTAGATCCAATAGTTGCCTCTGTAAGAGTAGGTGGTGTTTGTGCTACAAAACTTACATTGGCTTGGCCACCACCACATTCGTCCATTAATCTAATTTCTACTATATCAGTGGAAGATAGAACATATCCTGCTACGTTCCCAATTTGGGTAGATGTACTGATACAACAAGTAGCATTAAAGATTTGATTTCCGTTCACTAAAACACGAATGTTATCATCTGAATTATTTACGAAAATTCTATATAGACCACATGGGAAACCAGTTCTGCGAGCACGAATTGTGAAGTTGTCGTTTGGCATCAAGAGCCCTCCACCTCCAGATCCACAGCCTGTCCACCCAGAAGCTGTTGAAGGATTTGATCCAACCGCCCAACTTGATGTAGTAACGAAATTTAAGCTATTATCTACATAATATCCGTAGCGTGCATTTGTATTGGGAATAGATATATCTGTTGTTGCAAAAGCTTCTACATTCCAGACATTACTTCCTGAACCCGGATCAGCAGCAGGTGCACAAGTTTTATATTGCAATACAGCTGAATTTTGTCCCGATATCCAGTTTGTGCATGTTCCACTAACATCTGTTTTTGTATTTACGCGTAGTAGACCAGTGAATGTAGAATACCACTCTGCCGAAGTTGGGCTGGTAGATTGAGGACAACCAGCTCCATTAGTCCAAGAGTCATTAATGGGGGTAGAAGAATTATTATAAGCGAGAGCCGTTGAGCTATTGGAAAGTGTCATATCCCACAAATTCGCCCCTCCTAGGTTAGAGTTCGCTGTGGTATACCTAAACGAATAGAAATTACCATTAGTAACGTTAAAATTAATATACGTGCCGCTACCAACGCTTACATTCGTCCAAGCTGTTGTTGGAGTCAAGGTAGCCCCTTGCACAAACGGACTTAGCCCGCATTGGGCATAAAGTTCAAAAGAAAAAATAAAGGAGAAAAAAACAGCAAGGGTAAGTGTAAATCTCTTAAAAGAAGCATTTGTGCCAGAGAGCATGTGCTTATTCATAATACAGAATTTTAAATAATACTTGTGTGTCTATAAATCAAAACTCCCTTGCTTAATAAAAAGCAAGGGAGATGTATTGAAATCTATTTCATAATTGTAACCGTACCGCTTTGGTCTTTTACAAGACCATCAAAGTAGGTTACCTTCATTTGCCAAACATACGTATCGAAAGGCAATGCCTTACCTTCATTTTTACCATCCCATCCACTACCGCTATTTGTACCATTTAGTTGAGTAGGATTATCATATATTTTATGTCCCCAACGGTCAAAAATTTGGATATTAATGTTTGTTGCACCAAGAATATCAAATTCAAATCGGTCGTTCAAATTGTCACCGTTTGGTGTAAATGCTGACGGTATAAACGCTGATGGTTTAGCTTCAACTATAATAGTTGCCGTATCAGAAGCATAGCATGAATCTGCGTTCATAACTGTAACCGTAAATACAGTAGTATATTGCGGTGTTACGTTTGGATTAAAGCAATTAGTTGCATCTGCGCAATTACTAAAATTGAAAATTGAGTCTGCACCTGGCTCCCATATATAATTAACAATTGGAGAGTTAGGAGAATTAGCTGTTGCTATCAACGGAACTGTCATTCCTTGCAATATAACTATTTGTGGTGCCACTAAATCAACTGTTACCGGCACAGGAGATAGTATATCAAAGTTCTTAGTTGCTTCACAGCCATTAGCATCGCGCACAGCTATAATGTATGTTCCCACTCCCAAATTAACGAACGTATTAGAACTTTGAATTATTCCATTTAATTCATAAATGTATGGAGGCTGACCACCTGTTGCTGTTGCTACTACTACTCCAGTAGAAGTATTGTAACATTTCGAGTTAGTAGGATTTGTAGAAATAGTTATCGGGTTTGGACTTGCTACAGTTGCAGAAACAGTTGCAGAACAGCTATTCACGTCTGTAATTGTCAATTCATAAACACCAGCTTGCAAATTAGTAGCTGTAGCACCAGGTTGCGATGGAGTTGTATTCCATGTATAAACGTAAGGAGGTGTGCCTCCAGTAATTTCTACAGAAACAAACGCATCGTTTCCTCCGAAACATTTTGGAGCATTAATAGATACGTTGGTATACATACCATTTGATTCTGCAACAACAAAAGTGGCTGTTTTAATACATCCTCTGTTATCTGTAACAGTAACGCTATAAGTTCCAGCTACAAGACCAGTAATGCTTTGAGTAGTTTCTCCGTTAGACCATGAGAAAGTATAGCCAGGAGTTCCACCACCAACGGTTACAATAATTGAACCTGTATTAAATCCGTTACAGAAAACATTAGTAACAACACCTGTAATACTAATTTCAGATGGTTCAACAATATTAATACTGTCGTAAGTGTGGCAACCATTCGAATCGGTCAGTAACACAATATACTTCCCTGCACATAAGCCTGATTGAGTAGAATCTGGAATAAAGTTATTCCATAGATACTCGTATGGAGTTGTTCCGCCCGTTGGAATAGCAGCAACAGAACCATTACATCCTCCAAAACATGAAATATCAGTTCCTACAGCTTGCACATTAAGAACCGTAGGTTCCGTAACTACATAAAGTGAAGCTGCCTGACAACCGTTAACGTCAGTTACAGTTACAGTATAATTGCCTCCCGGTAAGTTACCTAAATCTTCGGTAGAGGGCCCCCATGACCAGTTAAAGCCATAAGGCAAAGTGCCTCCGTATGCAGTAATGTCTATAAATCCATCGTTGTTTCCATTACAAGATACATTCTTAATAAATCCAGAAGTATAAATAGCACTTGGCTCTACCAATTCTGTAGAATCTACCTTAACGCAATTCCTAGAATCGGTTATTGTTATGATGTAAACACCGTCTCCAATGTTTGCTAAATCTTCCGTGGTAAATCCATTACTCCAGTTGAATGTATAAGGGAATGTTCCTCCAGAGGGGATTAAATCAATTGAACCATTGGCCTCACCAAAGCATAAAGGGTTTTTAATAATAAAGCTGGTATTGATTGGTGCCGTAGCTACAATAGTTGCTGAAGTAGAGGCTGTACATCCATCATCATCAGTAATTGTAACAACGTATATGGCTCCACATAAAGAGGCTATGTCTTCTGTTGTTTCACCGTTGCTCCAATTGTAAGTATAGTTAGGAGTGCCGCCAGTTACGGTTAAATCAATTGATCCATCACAGGTATTAAAACAAGAAATTTGAGTTACTACTGTAGAAAGAACTAACTCTGTTGGTTGATTTATAGTTACTGATTGGTTTTGCTGGCACCCGTTATTGTCAGAAACTATTACGTTATAAGTACCTGCTTGCAAGTTTGCAATATCTTCTGAAGTTTCAAAAGTTGACCAAAGGAAAGAATATGAGGGTGTGCCACCTGTTACACTGACGTTAATAGAACCGTTAGAACCACCATAACAAGTTACATCTACGCTTGTAGCTGTGATAATCAAAGGTGTAGGCTCATTAATAACTTGTGAAATAGTTGTTGTGCATCCGTTATTATCTGTAACCGTAACAGTGTATGTACCAAGTTTAAGTTCGTCAATATCTTCTGAAACTTCACCATTGCTCCACAAATACGTATATGCCGGAACGCCACCATTAGCGGTAACATCAATAGCACCTGAAGAATCTCCAGAACACAATAAATCGTTGTAAGAAGCTATATTTAAGAATAAAGGAAGCGGCTCTGTAATAGTAGCAGATGCAGTAGATAAACATCCTCTTGAATCGGCAACTGTAACAGTGTATACTCCTGCTGGTATGCCAATTAAATCTTCTGTTGTTGGTCCTGTGTTCCAATTAAACGTATAACCCGGGGTTCCTCCGCTAACAGAAATAAATACATTTCCAGTTGCAGTGCCATTACACAAAACATTATTAAAAGAATCTACAGCTACAATAATTGGAGCTGGCGGTGCAATAGTTACGTTAACTGTTTCTGTGCAACCTTTAGAATCTCGACCAATTACAATGTAAGTTCCTGCACTTAAACCAGTAAAAGTTCCCGATGACTGATAGGTAACCCCGTTAATAGAGTACGAATAAGCCGGAATACCACCATTTACTTGAACTGTAAATGAACCATCTGCGGCACCAATACAAGAAACATTGGCTTGCGTATCTATAGTAACAGATATAATATAAGTATTGCCAATGGCAATACTCGCAGTATCTAAACAATTATTGGAGTCGTAAACACTAACTAAATAGTTTCCCGCTGCAATGCCATTAAAAACATTACCCGGTTGAAGAGGCCCACCATTTAATGAGTAGTTATATGGCCCAATTCCACCATTTGGGGTAATAGTAATAGTTCCATCGAATACGTTAGCACAACTGGCATCAACGCCAATGAGGGTTTGGGTAACATCAGTTGGTTCTGCAACTATCACTGGTGTTCCGTATGGTTGAATGCAACCAAAATTATCTTTCACATATACATTATATGTTCCTGCTATTAACCCAGTAAAAATATTTGACGGCTGATAGTTTACTCCTCCATCTACTGAATATTCAAGTCCCCCGTTTCCACCTTGTGCATTTACGGTAATTGTTCCGGTATTTCCTCCGTTGCATAAAACATCGGTAGATGTAACCGAATTATAAGTAATATTCGGCACAACACTTACAGACGCACCTCCTGTAAAACCAGAAGTTCTTGTACAACCATAAACATCAGTAAGCGTGGTAAATGAGTAAATAGTTGGGCTAAGGGTTGGACTTACTGTAATAGCATCGCCAGTGTTTAAACCGGATCCAGAAAAATTACTAACCCCATCTGTGTAACCAATATTAAAAGGTCCATTTCCTGGATTCAAATCAATAGTAAGAGATGCAGAAGTTCCCGGGCAAATAGTCTGACTGATTGGAGACATACTTGCATTAGGTGTCGGTCTGCCTATAACGGTTATGGTATTTGAGTAAGCAACCGAACCACAATGGTCAGTTACTTTTCTCCTTATTACATAGGTTGAACCTACAGGTACAATGGTAGAACTATTCCATGTGTCAGTAGAAACACCTACAGAACTAAATGAACCTCCTCCATCAGTTGAAAGTTCCCAATCATAAGTAAAGTTGCCTCCATTTGGAAAACCTACAGTACCACCGCTTGCAGCGGCAGCATTAGTGAAATTACCTATTGCGATACCTTCACATACTGATGAATTATCAATAACTCCACCAATGGTTCCTCCACTTAAAATTGGAAGGGGTTGTAAATTTATTCCAACATCTGCAACTCCAGGTGCACAAACATCTACTAAACGAACTTCAACATTATCTGTAGAGCTTAAAACATACCCTGCTGGGTTTCCAACCACGCCAGCCGGAGCACCGCCAGATACATCATATATCAATGCTCCATTTACGTAAATGCGTAGATTGTCGTCATGATTATTGTCAGAAATAGTGTACAAACCGCAAGGAAAACCTGTTCTTCTTGCGCGAATAGCAAAATTATCGTTAGGAACTTCGCATCCTAACCAACTGGCAGCAGTAGAGGGGTTGCTGTTAGCTGCCCAAAAAGCTGTAGTTACAAAATTCAAATTGTTGTCTGTATACAATCCGTATCGTGCATCGGGTATCGGTATGTTAATATCAGCAGTGGCAAAGGCTTCTACATTCCATGAGTTATTTCCAGAACCAAGGTCGGGTGTTGGTATACATTCTTTATATGATAAAATTGCAGAGCCTTGACCTGGAACCCACGCATTACAAGTGCTATTACTCGTGTTATAAGCATTTGTATTTGCGGTAACTAATCCATTAAATGTACCTGACCACCATTCTGATGATTGTGGTCTGATAATAGGAGGGCATGCTCCACCTGTCCAAGGGTCGCGAATTGGAGTTAAAGAGTTGTTATAATTCAAAACACCCGATGAAGTAGACAAAGTTAAATCCCAAACGTACGGTAAAACCGCAGAGTTTGTAACGTAGTTAAAGGAGTAAATCCTTCCGGGCTGTGCGTTGAAATTAGTATAGGTACCGCTACCCACACTCACGTTTGTCCATGCGGCTGTAGGGGTGAGTGTACCGCCTTCGTTAAATGCGCTAAGTCCACACTGCGCTATGGCTATTTTGCTTAAGCAAAACAAAATAGTTGTGAAAAATAAAACTCTTAATGTGGTGGTTTGGGAGAATAAACGTTTTCTCATTCGCTATGAGTTTAGTGTTTAAATAATGTGTTTAATTTAAAATTACGTAAAAGAGGCACAAAATTTAATTGCGTGCAACTGAAACTTGCGGCAAAATAAGACGTAAAAGGAAAATGCCAAAAAAAATGCGAAGATTTTTTAAAAAGTGAGGCAAAGCTGGCTACATTCAATTGAATTATTACACAAAAACCTCTTCGTTTTTAAAAACCGAAGCTAATTTAAAAGAATTGCTAATAAACAAAATTTTAGGGTTGCCATTCCGCTCAACATGGTAGTAAAGTAGATTCAGAATCTTTGAAGCTGACGCTAACTGGTTTGGATCAAGTTTAGAAGATAGACCTGAGGCAACTCTTAACTCCTCTCCTTCTAATTTCTCGCTTGCTCCGTGTATCGAAATAAGACTGCATTCGCGCAAAAAGAAAAGCGCGTATTTCAAGAATATCTTTTGATTCTCCCTCCCTATTTTCGAAATTTCTTCTACCCATTCCATTAGGTTGGCAGAATTAGTGGTTGTATTCTTCATCTTAAGGTTAAAGCAGCACACCAACCAACGGTGTAGTAATTTATCGTTTGCATTCTCCTCTCCTTCCGCATAACTCAAGGCAGCATTAAAATTCCCGTCACTAATACGTGCGATTCGTCTGCCAGCATCTTCAGCCATTTCAAAACGCTTAAGCAATGCTTCTTTCACATCAACATCGTCTATAGCGTTTACTTTAATTAGTTGCGTTCGGGAAATAATGGTGTTTAAAATCATTTCTACATTCTCTACAACCAAAATGAAAATAGTGTTAGCAGGCGGTTCTTCGATTACTTTCAAAAGTGTATTACCTGCCTCTTTTAAAAATTCTGCCAGCCATATAATTTGAATCTTATAGGCAGACTCGTAAGTTTTCATACTCATACCGCGAATAATTTCGTGGCACTCGCGCACTGTTATATTGCCCTGACGATTTTCTGCTCCAATACTTTGCAGCCAATCATTTGAGTTCATGTATGGGTTAGAAGCAAGTTCACTCCTCCATTCCGTAATATAATCAGCACTAATAGGCGGCTCTGTTGATTTTTTCGAGACCACCGGAAAAGTGAAATGCACATCTGGGTGAATGAACTTTTGGTTCTTTATACATGAAGAACAAGCTCCGCACGAATCGTTTTCTTGCTTATCCTCGCATTGCACATATTGTGCAAGCGCCAAGGCAAGCGGAAGGTTGCCATTGCCTTCCGGACCCAACAACATCATGGCATGAGGAATTTTACCGGAACTTACCATGCCGATTAGTTTGGTTTTAATTTCCGGCTGCCCTACTACTTCTTTAAACTGCATTACTTTTCAATCAGATTTAGAACTTCTTCGGAAATCGGTTCGGTTTGAGGATGAATTACACTAATCAAATCTCCATTTTCATCAATCAAATATTTCTGAAAATTCCACTTCACCTCGCTATCGCTATAGCCGTTCAATTCTTTTTTCATTAAAAATTGGTAAAGTGGATGCGGATGCTCGCCAAGTATTTTCACTTTTTCTGTCAACGGAAATGTTACTCCAAAATTTACTTCGCAGAATTTTGTAATTTCTTCTTCGCTACCCGGCTCTTGCGCACCAAAATCATTACAGGGCAATCCTATCACCTCTACTTTCTCTTTATAGTTCTCATACAGTTCTTGTAACTGTTTGTATTGCGGTGTTAAGCCACAGGCAGAAGCAGTGTTTACTAATAAAATTTTTTTGCCTTTAAATTTCGAAAGAAGAAGGTCGTTACCCTTAATATCTTTCAGCGGATAATCATACGCGGTTTTACTCATGGCGTGAAAATAGAAAAAACCTCATCCTAAATCCTTCTCCCAAAAGCAGAAGGACTTGAACAGCCGGTGAACACATCTTAATTTTTAGTTTTGTCGAAATGAAACTCGCTCACATCATTAATCCCGTAAAAGTTCCTGCTGCATCTGAATTAGGTATTGCGCAGCCCATAACTTTTGAAAGTATAAGAGTGGCGAAAGAATTTTCAACCGATAAAGTTGATGTAGAACTTTATACCGTGTGCTATGAAGAGGATAGAGAAATTGTCCCCAACCACTTTACTCAACTGCCTAATCTTTTACGTTCCGTTCAGGATATAAAAAAATTTGCAGGCACAAAAAAGTATCCGGTACTAACAGATGTTCTTACAGCCTTATACAACGCGAGCGATGCAGAGTATTTAGTTTTCACCAACATGGATATTTCGTTGATGCCGCAGTTCTATACAACTGTAGCAGAACTATTGAAAGAAGGGTTTGACGCTTTACTGATTAACCGCAGAGGAATTTCAACAAAATATAAATCGGTTGAAGAATTGCCGCTTATGTATGCCGATTTCGGCAAGCCACATCCGGGCTTTGATTGTTTTGTTTTTAAACGTGAGTTGCTGAACAAATTTATTCTTGAAAATATTTGTGTGGGCGTTTCATTCAGCGAAGTAGCGTTACTACACAACATGATTGCGTTTGCTGAAAGACTTAAGTTAGTAGACGACCTGCATCTTACTTTCCATATTGGAACGGAAGTAATGCCTCCATTAACTCAAGAGTATTATTTGCACAACCGGAATGAATATGAGCAAAAGATTTACCCGCAGATAAAACACCTGCTCGATATTCGTAAGTTCCCTTATTCAGAGTTGCCGCTTTATAAACGATTATTGAAATGGATGCTGAACCCTTCTTTTAGAACGCATCAGGTTTTAGAAATGGAAGGAAAAAGTTTGGGAAGAAGATTGAAGTATAAGATTGATTCTATTCGCTTTAAACTTCTAAACCCCTAAAGGGTTCCTCACCATCACAAAATCATTCATAAAATATCCTCCTCCAATATCAAAGTCGCCAACAGTTTGTATTACGAAACCGAGTTTGAAATAAAAATTAATGGCTTTGCAGTTAGTGCGGTTTACTTGCAGCTTGATTGGCTTTGTTGAATCTATTTGCGAGAGCACATAATCGAACAACTCCTTCCCTATTCCGCTGCGGTGTTTAGCTACATCTAAATAAAATTTGTTCAGGTAATAAAAGCCGTCTTTCCATTCAATAGAAGAATAGCCTACCGGAACATCATTATCGTAAACAAGAAAATACTCTTCTGCGTTTTGCATTCCTTCAGCAATAACTTTTAAAGAATAGCGATTGAGCAACATAAACTCAATCTGCTCCATAGCTATAATAGCCGGATAATGTTCGTGCCAAATTTTTTGCGCCAACTCATTAATGAGTTCAACATCATCACCGGTAGCTTTTCGGAATGAAAGATTCATGCATTTGTTTAATTCTTCAACGAGGCCGTATCAATTACAAACCGGTAACGCACATCGCCTTTAAGCATACGCTCATAAGCTTCGTTAATCTGGTCGGCATTTATTACTTCTACTTCGCTTACTATGTTATGCTCGGCACAGTAGTCGAGCATTTCCTGTGTTTCTTTAATGCCGCCAATAAGTGAACCGATAATGCTTTTGCGTTTCATGATAAGCTGAATAGCCGGAACGGTTGCCGGTGTAGGTGGCACGCCTACTACAATCATAGTTCCGTTAGTACGCAGTAAATTCAGATACACGCTGTAATCGTGCTGTGCCGAAACAGTGTTCAATATAAAATCGAAAGTATTGGCAAGGTTCTTCATGGTAGCGGCATCGCTGGTTAAAGCAAAATGATGCGCGCCTAATTTTTCGGCATCGGCTTTTTTAGAGGGCGAAGAACTAAGCATGGTCACCTCGGCACCAAACGCCACAGCAAATTTTACTGCCATGTGTCCGAGCCCGCCAAGACCCAACACCGCCACTTTATGCCCTTTGCCTACACCCAAATATTTAAGCGGACTGTAAGTAGTAATGCCCGCGCAAAGCAGCGGTGCTACACCAGCCAACGTAAGTTTATCAGATATGCTCAACACATAATTTTCATCAACCACTATTTGTGTGCTATAGCCGCCATAAGTTGGCGCACCGGTGCCGCGCTCTTTACCGTTGTAAGTGCCGGTCATACCGCCATCGCAATATTGCTCTGCACCTTGTTTGCAGTTTTCGCACTCGCGGCACGAATCTACAAAGCAACCTACACCGGCTAAATCGCCTGCTTTAAACTTGGTTACTTTATTACCCACGCTGGTTACTCTACCAACAATTTCGTGACCCGGTACCATAGGGAAAGTAGAGCCGCCCCATTCGTTGCGCGCCTGGTGAATATCGCTATGGCAAACACCGCAGTATAAAATTTCTATCTGCACATCGTGTGCATTGGGTGTTCTGCGGTCTATTTTAAAAGGAGCTAAAGGAGTGGTTGCCGATTGGGCAGCATAAGCATTAGTTGGTAGCATGTATATCGTTTTTAGTTGAATGAATGTAAAACAGCGCGAAGCGTAGTTTAGTTTGCGCAAGGCGAATAAAGGATAAATGGAAATTTAAAATTGAAAATAAATAAACGGCTGCACGTTACTGCTCTTTACCTGTATAAGGACGACAATCATGCAAACCACCAAAGCTACTTTGCCGGCAAGCGGCATATTGGTCACCAAGTTCTGCGCTTTCAGTTCTATATTTTTAGGAACGAAGTGAAGCATGTAACCTATAGCCATTACCAGTAGTATATTTCGATAACCGGTTATGAAATCGAAAAAGATAGAGGGCGTAAAGTGAAAAGCAATTTGCGAAATTACACTGCCCGCTTGTTGCATATCATCAGCCCGGAAAAATATCCAGCAGAAACAAACAAAGTGAAAGGTGAGCATTACACCGGCTATTTTAAACAGCTTACCTTCTATCCACCCCCTACCCCCGCCAGCGGGGGACACGCTTTGTCCTCCGCTGGCGGAGGTGTCCCGCAGCTCTGGGCGGGACGGAGGTGGTTTTTTGAAAACAAATTCCTTTAAAAATTTATCTATCCCCAACGCCACACCGTGCAAGGCTCCCCACAAAATAAACCGGAACGCAGCACCATGCCACAAGCCACCCAGCAACATGGTCATAAACTGATTGAAGTAAGTGCGCGCCCTGCCTTTGCGGTTGCCGCCTAATGAGATATACAGGTAATCGCGCAGCCAGGTAGAAAGCGAAATATGCCAGCGTCTCCAAAATTCGGTAATGCTGCTTGATTGATAAGGCGAATCGAAATTCAAAGTGAGTTTGTAACCAAACAATAGAGCAATACCAATAGCCATATCGCTGTAACCGCTGAAGTCGCAATAAATTTGCAACGCATAGCCATACACGCTGAACAGATTTTCGAGACCGGTGTAGAGCGTAGGGTTATCAAATATTCTATCTACAAAATTGGTGCTGATGTAATCGGATATAATTACTTTTTTAAACAGCCCCGATACAATCAGGAATACGGCCTGACCTAACATTTGTCGGGTAACTAATACCGGTTGGTCTACCTGCGGTAAAAAGTCTTTAGCGCGAACAATAGGCCCGGCAACCAATTGCGGGAAGAAGGAAACGAAGAAGGCATAATCAATAATGCGGTCAACGGGTTTTAATTCGCCCCGATAAATTTCTATAGTATAACTCAACGATTGAAACGTGAAGAACGAAACGCCTACCGGCAAGAAAATACTGAATGGGTCGAAAGGATGATTGGAGAGATTGCAGAAAATTTCGTACAGGAAATTGGTGTATTTAAAATAGCCAAGCAACCCGAGGTTAAGCACCAAACTAAAAATGAGCCAACTCTTTTTCTTCCATTGTGTATCGGCATGGTAAATAAAATTAGCAAGGCTGTAATCAACCACCGTTGACATTATCAGCAGCAGAAAATAAATGCCGCTGCTTTTGTAATAGAAGAAAAGCGAGAAGAGAATAACGTAAACCTTCTTGGGGTCTCTTTTGTTTCGCAACAAATAGAAGCCACACATAAAAAGCAGAAACAGCCACAGAAAAAAACCGGTGCTGAATATCAGCGGTTCTTTTGGGTGGTAAACAAACTGCTCCAGCAGTTTATGGATGTCTATGCTCGGCATATTCGTTATATGACTTGATAATAGCTTGGTATAAAAGATTCCCCTGCAACTCGTAACCTCCGCGAGTAAAATGCACGCCATCGCGTTGCATTAAACCGTATTTCTTCCATTGGTAACAGCTTTTGTAACCACCGGTGGCAGAAAATAAATCCCACACGGCAAGATTGTTGGCTTTGGCGTAGTCCACTACAATTACGTGATAAGAAGAAATTGAACTGTTGTAATACTTTCTGCGGTAATACGAATCGGGTGGAGTGGTAAGTATGATTGGCTTGCCTGGATTGTACTGCTGCAATTGCTTTACTAAAGAATCCAGCCGCGCTTCGGTGAGTGCTTTATCAAATGGTCTGCGCTGCGCTTCATTCGTTCCTAAAGAAATAATAATGACCTCCGGTTTAAGCACAGCCGTTTGCTCGGCAAAATATTTTGCGTGCGCGTATTGATACGCCTCTGCACCATTTACTCCTATAGAATGATAAAGCACGCCACTGCTGTCGTTCTCTAAATTCATTCCATAAAGAATACTGTAGCTCTCCGATGAATCGTTGCGATGCGCTTTCAAATAAACTTCATTAGTAGTGGTAGGCAACTGAATAACCGAAACATTGCGCAACTGCGTAGAATCTTTTTTTACCGAACCCAGAATATTACCCAGCGAATCCTGTAACGAAAAAGTGTAAGAAGAATCCTGCTGATAAAACAAAGTCATTTTATTAAACGCATAATTCAGCGGAGCATAATCAAACGTGCGGATGCGAAACTGCGCGGTATCATCGCTTGTCTTTACAGCAAACCCACCAATGCCATAATCCAATGAATCGTTTACATAAACGCAACGCTTACCGTAGCATTTTACATTGCTTGTAATTCGATAATTAAAAGGCTCGTTGCTGCCTGCCACCTTTATAGGCACAATCAAACCTCTGCCGGCATTGCCAAAATCGTTCTGGAAATTGGTGCGAATTTTTGCACTGATATAATCTGCCTGAATATGCGAATCGCCAATTTGTAAAACACTAATGCGCTGATTTTTTTGCGTGCGTTGCATATACAATTTGCTGAAGAAAGAATCCAGCACCTTATCGTTAACTATTTCGTTTCGCTCATTATGAACAAACGGGTAACTCTTGGCTGTAAAGTTTACTTGTGCGTTCTGTGCAGTGCAGACAACAGCTAACAGACAACAGACAACAGTTAACATACGCCCTACCTTTATCCGTTGTCCGCCAGCCGTCAGCCGTTGACTATTTACTCTTCTTCCTTCTTTCATATTTCTCCTTCTCGTATAAAATCGTTCTCAAAAAAATCTCTGCTACTTTCTTTCCTCCATAAAAAGTGAGGTGCGTATAATCTTTATTTGCCAGTGCGTGCCTAGGCATGTTAGCCCAATTCACCATAGTAGAATCTCCGCCCATCGCTTCAAATAAATTCCAGAAACAAACCTGATTATCTGCAGCCATTTTGCGCTGCACCTCTACCAACCGTTTTACCGAAGGCATGGTTTGCAATTCGCCATCAATATTATCGGCACGGTCGCTGCAACCAACTAACACAATAGAACTGTTCGGAAACGCGCGCTTCATCATAGCAATAGTCGGCTTCATACTTCGCACATACCAATCGTAATTCTTCGACTTTTCGTTGGCTACATTCAAGCCGTAACTCAATACCACTAAATCGTAAGGATGAATAGAATCGAAAGCGCGATACATTTTTTCGTTTACGTAATTCAAACCAATACCGGAATTGCCGCGCATAGAAAAATTATCGAGGCAGATACCGGTTTTGCTTTCAAGTGCAACTCCATACAAATCGGCTTTACCGTTTACAGAAAGTTTTAATGAAGAAAGATTCTCTCCCAAATTCTTTTGCCGTATAGAGCCTGCTGTGCCAATAAACATTTCCTTTCCGTTAACTATAACCGTTGTGCTATCCGAATAACCGTAGAACAACTTTGCTGTTGGGAAAGAATTTAAACGATTGCGCTTTTCGGCAGTATATGAAACATAGTTGCCTTCATTCGGCAACGTGGAAAAACCGGCAGGACCAAGCGGATGTTCTTTGTCTCTTTCGCCCACAATGGCATTCGTTTTCCAGTTGCTGAACGAATGAATAATGGTTTGCCGGAAGCCAGACACCTCCGAAGTAATAGGAACAAAGCCCACTCCGCTCCCACCAAAAATTGCCTGTAAAGTATCGCGCAAAGGGTCGAGCAGAATGTCACCTTCCACATACGAATCACCAAACCAAGCAATTCGCAAGATTTTACTTTTCGATGAGTCGAGGGCAGCAAGAAACGCATTCATCCCCGAAGTATCGCGGCTGTAGTCTTCAATGCAGGTAATACCTGTTTTGCAGGTGTCAACATACACAGGCTTCATCGCTTTGACCGTATCATTAACCACAACAACCTCTTTCTTCAAAATATCAGATAGAGTATTGATGCGCTTAAAATGAAAATCGCCAATATCAAAAGCTGGAATTACCGATAGCGCCAATAGCGAAGCTATAACCAAGGCAGTTCCAGTAAGGGTTTGTTTAAGATAATTTTGCGGGTTCACTTTAGGTTAGTCATCCGATGACTATTGGAGTGATAAATTTAAGTCCACTCAAACATAAGTCATCGGACGACTTGCCACAACTTAACGCAAACGAGTTTTGAGTTATTGCGTGTTAATGAAAGAAAATTTTTGGACGGCTCAAAATCCATTATCTCTTGTATATATTCGCCTTATGCTTCACCGCCTTTCCATACGTAATTATGCCATTATAGAAAAACTCGAAATTGAGTTTTGCGACCGCATGAATATTATTACGGGCGAAACCGGAGCAGGAAAATCTATTTTGCTTGGAGCCTTGAGTTTAATTCTTGGTGAGCGTGCCGATACCAAAGCCCTCTACAATACCGAAGAAAAATGCGTAGTAGAAGCTGACTTTGAAATTGAAAACAAAGACCTGAAATCTTTCTTCTCAAAAAACGAACTGGACTTTGATACGCATACCATTGTAAGAAGAGAAATAAACCAAAGCGGAAAATCCCGCGCGTTTATTAATGATACGCCAGTTACCTTAACGGTATTGAAAGAATTAGGCGAACGATTGGTGAATTTGCATAACCAGCACGAAACGTTGGAGTTGACAAAAGGTGGATTTCAGTTAGATGTGGTAGATACTTTAGCAAAGAATCAATTACAAATTGCGAATTACAAATTACAATTTGCCGACTATAAAAAACAGTTCCGTTTGTATGAACAACTTATAGAAAAGAATAAAACCAATTCTGCAGAACTTGATTTCATCCAATTTCAATTCAACGAATTGGCAGAAGCAAAGTTGGAAGCCGATGAACAAGCTTCACTTGAAACCGAGCAGAATACTTTAAGTAATGTAGAAGAAATTAAACGCGCACTTCAAACCTCTATTCAAATTTTAAGCGAAGGCGAAGTTTCTACGCTTGACCAAATGATAGAAGTTCAAAGTCAATTAAAAACCGTAAAGACTTATAGCAAAGATATTCTTGCGCTCACCGAACGTTTGCATAGTTCTTTTGAAGAATTAAAAGACATCAATAAAGAATTTGAAACATTACAAGAAAACGCTTCGCTTGACCCGGAGCGATTAGAAGAAGTAAACGCGGGACTGAATACTATTTATCGCTTGCAGAAAAAGCACAACGTTTCTACCATTGAAGAATTGCTGAAAATTCAGAATGACTTACAAGTGAAAATTGCATCGGTTGACAACAACTCTTCCGAAATTGAACAACTAAAAGCGCAATTGGAAAAGCAGTTTCGTGAATTACTTTCACTATCGGAGCAATTACATCAATCGCGCGAAAAAGTGTTGGTCGAATTTCAAAACAGTATAGTTGCGCTGCTTGAAAAAGTTGGAATGCCAAATTCTGTTTTCAAAGTTGAAATCAAAAAGTTAGAACCCCATCAGTTGAATGAAAATGGTTTAAGCGAAATCAAATTTCTCTTTTCTGCTAATAAAGGTTTTGCCCCACACGAGATAAAAGATGTTGCTAGTGGTGGGGAGCTTTCTCGATTGATGCTTTGTATTAAATCACTAATTGCAGATGCAGGAGCATTACCAACTTTGATTTTCGATGAAATTGATGCGGGTATTTCCGGTGAAGTAGCCTTGAAGGTTGGAGAGATAATGAAGAAGCTTTCACGCAACCATCAACTTATTTCAATTACCCACCTTCCGCAAATTGCACGAACCGGTGATGCGCATCTTTACATTTATAAAGAAACTAAAGACAATCGTACCCATACACGTATTAAAGAACTTAAAGGCGAAGAACGTGTAATAGAAATCGCCAAAATGCTCAGTGGCGATAAGGTAAGCGATGCCTCACTTGCCAATGCAAGAGAATTGATTGCATCGTAAAACAGAATTTCTATTTTGCATTTGCAAACAACTAATCAATGAACAATTTATTAGCAGGAAAACACGGCATCATCTTCGGAGCATTAGATGAACATTCTATAGCCTGGAAAGTAGCGTTAAAAGCTCATGAGCAGGGAGCAAAATTCGTTTTGAGCAATGCACCTGTGGCACTTCGCCTTGGAGAAATAAATAAACTGGCAGAAACCTGCGGAGCACTTGTAGTTCCTGCCGATGCTACTTCAATTGAAGATTTAGAGAAATTAATTGCGCAATCTGTTCAGCATTTGGGAGGAAAGCTGGATTTCATTCTTCACTCCATCGGTATGAGTCCGAATGTTAGAAAGGGAAAAACATACACCGATATTAATTACGAATGGTTTCAGAAAACACTTGACATTTCAGCTCTTTCATTGCACAAAACTCTTCAAACCTGTATGAAACAGGATGCGATAAGCGAATGGGGAAGTGTAGTGTCACTAACTTACATTGCAGCGCAGCGCGCTTTCCCCGGTTATGGAGATATGGCGGATGCGAAAGCTACTTTGGAATCTATTGTTCGTTCCTTTGGTTACTATTACGGCAATGCAAAGAAGGTTCGTGTTAATTCAGTTTCGCAATCACCAACTGTAACTACTGCAGGTTCCGGTATAAAGGGATTTGATTCTTTCTTTGGCTTTGCAGATAAAACAAGTCCGCTTGGCAATGCACCGGCAGAAGATTGTGCCAATTATTGCGTTACGCTATTCAGCGATTTAACCAAGTATGTAACTATGCAAAATCTCTATCATGATGGCGGTTTCTCTAAAATGGGAATAAACGAATTGGTAATAGAAGAGTTTAGTAAGAAATGATAGCTCAACCATAAACAAAAAAGCTCGACAAGTTTGTCGAGCTTTTTTGTTTTAATGAATCATCAGCCTTATGCCTTTTCTTCTTTCAAAGCAGGTTGATGAGTAATCTTGAGTTCATCAGCTTCTTTATCTAATTCAATATTAAAACTGTCACCGGCTTTTGCGTTGGCGCGAAGAATTTCTTCTGCCAGCGGGTCTTCCACATATTTCTGTATAGCGCGGTGCAATGGGCGAGCTCCGAATTGAGGGTCGTAACCCTTATCGGCTAAGAAATCTTTTGCTTCTGTAGTCATCTTAATTTCAAAACCGAGCTCAACAATTCTCTTAGTTACATCGCGTAGCGCAATATCAATAATGCTATGAATGTCACCCTTATTCAACGAGTTGAAGATGATAACATCATCTATACGATTCAAGAACTCTGGTGAGAATGTGCGCTTTAACGCTTTTGTAATTACGTTGCTGGCGAACTCATCGCTTTGGTCTGTTTTAGATTTTGTAGCAAAGCCAACCCCTGCTCCAAAATCTTTCAAATCGCGCGCACCAATGTTTGATGTCATGATAATAAGAGCGTTTTTAAAATCTACTCTTCTACCTAAACTGTCAGTCAAAATTCCATCATCAAAAACCTGCAATAGAATATTGAAAACATCCGGATGCGCTTTTTCAATTTCATCTAACAGCACCACACTGTATGGCTTTCTGCGAACCTTCTCGGTCAACTGTCCGCCTTCTTCGTAACCCACATAACCCGGGGGCGCACCCACCAAACGAGACACAGAAAACTTCTCCATGTATTCGCTCATATCAATACGAATCAACGCATCTTCACTATCGAATAAATAACGGGCAATTGATTTGGCTAATTCTGTTTTACCAACACCGGTCGGGCCAAGGAAGATAAAAGTTCCGATTGGTTTTTTCGGGTCTTTCAATCCAACTCTGTTTCGCTGAATTGCTTTGGTTACTTTCTTCACCGCTTCGTTCTGACCAATTACAGCACCGCTAATTTCCGCACTCATGTTAATGAGTTTATTGCTTTCTGTTTGCGCAATTTTATTCACCGGTATGCCGGTCATCATTGCAACAACTTCTGCAATATCTACTTCGCTAACAGGAAAATGTTTTACGCGTGATTCTTCATCCCATTGCGCTTTTGCTTTATCCAAATCTTCCAGCAAACGTTTTTCAGAATCGCGTAATCTTGCCGCTTCTTCATACTTTTGGCTCTTCACTACTTGATTCTTCTGGGTCTTTATTTCTTCCACTTGCTTTTCAAGTTCGATGATATTTTTCGGAACATGAATATTCTTTAAGTGAACGCGCGCGCCAACTTCATCCATTACATCAATGGCTTTATCGGGCAAGAATCTATCGGTGATATAGCGGGTAGAAAGTTTTACGCAAGCAGTAATTGCTGCTTCTGAATAATCAACACTGTGATATTCTTCGTATTTCGATTTAATGTTAGTTAGAATCTGAACCGTTTCTTCAGGAGAAGGCGGATCAACAATTACCTGCTGAAATCTGCGGGCAAGAGCACCGTCCTTTTCAATATACTGGCGGTACTCATCTAAAGTAGAAGCACCGATACATTGCAGTTCGCCTCTGGCTAAAGCAGGTTTAAAAATATTTGAAGCATCCAACGAACCTGTAGCCCCTCCTGCACCAACAATAGTGTGAATTTCATCTATAAACAAAATTACATCACGGTTCTTTTCCAGTTCATTCATTATAGCTTTCATACGCTCTTCAAACTGTCCGCGATACTTTGTTCCGGCAACCAAGGCTGCTAAATCCAACATCACAATTCGTTTATTGAAGAGAACACGCGAAACTTTTTTCTGCACGATACGCAAAGCCAACCCTTCTACAATTGCCGTTTTACCAACTCCGGGTTCACCAATTAAAATTGGATTGTTCTTTTTTCTTCTTGAAAGAATTTGTGAAACTCTTTCAATTTCGTTTTCGCGACCAACGATTGGGTCAAGCGCGCCTTCTTCTGCCAAGTGCGTTACATCGCGCCCGAAATTATCCAACACAGGAGTTTTAGACTTAGTTGCTCCCGGCTTTTTAGGTTGCTGTGTTTGCCCAAAATTTCCACCTCCGCTTCCGCCTCTGCTTTTATCATCTTCAAACGGCTCATCATCTTGCGGGTCGTTAGGTAGTTCGGCACGAGTAGTTTTAATATCTTTCAATTCGTTTTGCACCACTTCCAATTCTTTTTTGAAAACTTCGTAATCAATATCAAATTGCGCTAATAGTTGTGTTGCCAAATTGTCTTTATTCTTTAAAATAGAAAGCAACAAATGTTCTGTGCCAATTACATCGCTCTTTAAAACTTTAGCTTCAAGCACGGTAATTTTCAAAACTTTTTCAGCTTGTTTGGTAAGTGGCAAATTGTTCGGATTGAAATTTCCTTTTGCAACTTTGTCGCGTATAGAATCTTCGATGGTCTTGCGAAGCATTACCGCATCAATCTCCAAGCTCTTCAATGTCTTAATTGCCAAGCCTTCGCCTTCTCGAATTAAGCCCAGCAACAAATGTTCAATACCAATGTAATCGTGATTTAAGCGAAGGGCTTCTTCGCGGCTGTAAGAGATTACCTCTTTAACTTTAGGTGAGAATTTTGCTTCCATGTGTTGCTGTTTTCAAATTTCAGTCCAATAATTTTCTGCGGTCATATTGTCGTTTTCGCAATCAATATTTAAAACAGATACCTTGGTTGTTTGTTTTCAAACCTAAACCAATTCTTTGTAACCAACAAAGAACTGACAGGCAAATTGGTTGCACGATGCTAACAATGTTTCTACAATAGAATCGTTTTGCATACATTGCCACAAAATTTGCGGTTTGGCATAAAAAATATAAATTAGAATCGTATTATCGCACCACTATAAAAAAATTTGCGTATGAAATTTCAAGTTGACAAAAGAGACCGTCTTGTTATAGTAAAACTTAACGAAGACAAATTGTTGAGCAACCTTGCCCCGCAGTTAAAATCAGAAATGGTTATTTTGAACAACGAAGGCTTCAAGAATATTGTTCTTGATTTGGCAGATGTGCAATACGTAGATTCTTCGGGTTTAAGTGCCCTTTTAGTAGGCAACCGCCTTTGCAAAGAAGCCAGCGGAACATTTGTGCTTACCGGCTTAAATGCCCACATACAAAAGCTGATTAAAATTTCGCAGCTTGAACCAATTCTGAACATTGTTCCATCTATCAACGAATCGGTTGATTATGTAATGATGGAAGAACTTGACCGCGATTTAACTAGCTAATAGCAGTCAATGCAATTTGATGTTACTATTTTGGGAAGCAACGCTGCTATTCCTGCATACAATCGTCACCCTACTTCGCAAGTTTTAAATTACAACGGAAACCTTTTTTTAATTGACTGTGGCGAAGGCACTCAGTTTCGCATGAATGAGTTTGGCATTAAGCGCGGCAACCTCAATAACATTTTTATTTCGCACTTGCATGGCGACCATTATTTTGGCTTGGTGGCATTGCTTACCTCTTTCAATTTAAACAGACGCGAGCATCCGCTTTTTATTTACGGGCCGTTGGGTTTAGAAGAAATTGTTCAAGTTCATTTTAAACATTCGCTTACAAAGTTGAGTTACAAAATTCACTTTATGCCGGTGTTCATTGACGAACCAAAGGTGATATATGAAGACCACGCACTTACTGTAGAAACAATTATTCTCACGCACCGGTTACCTACTACAGGATTCTTATTTAAGGAAAAGAAGAATTTACGGAAGATAATTGCTGATAAAATTACTGAGCATAACATTCCACACCATAAAATAAACGACATAAAACGAGGGGGAGATTTTATTACTGAAACAGGAAATGAAATTTCAAATACTGGACTGACACTTGACCCAGCATCTCCACGAAGCTACGCCTATTGTAGTGATACCGTTTACATAGAAAGTTTTATTGAACAAATAAAAGGTGTCAGCACGATTTACCACGAAGCCACTTTTATTCATGAGCACGAAGGGAGAGCCACAGAAACTTTTCATACCACTACTAAACAAGCGGCAACAGTTGCGCTGCTTGCCAATGCAGGGAAATTATTGATTGGTCATTTTTCTGCCAGATACGAAGACTTGAATTTACTGCTGAACGAAAGCAAAGAAGTATTCCCCAATACTCTTTTGGCAGAAGAAGGAAAAACATTCGCCATAGGAAACGATTGAAATTTTAATTTTAGCGCACAAAGTAGTGGAGGGAAAATACAGAGTAATTATCTCGGATTTTGACTCAATTACTCTGTGCGATAGTTTAATGTTTTCTAATAGCTAATAAACTCACTCTACCATGACCAGAGAACAATACCTAAAACTTACTGCCATTTTAGGCGCAGGAAGTTTGCTTCCTAAAAATCTATTAGCTGAAGTTTTTTCGGATAATGAATTAAGCCGAAAAGATTTTGGGAAAGACTTTGTTTGGGGAACTGCAACCGCAGCTTACCAAATAGAAGGCGGTTGGAATGAAGATGGCAAAGGCGAAAGTATATGGGATAATTTTACTCACAATCATAAAGACAAGATAAAAACACACGAAAATGGAGATGTTGCCTGCGACTTCTACCATCGGTATGAAAGTGATATTGAGTTGATGCACAAAATGCATATTCCGGCTTCGCGCTTCTCTATTTCGTGGTCGCGTATTTTGCCACAAGGTACCGGTGCGGCAAACCAAAAAGGAATTGATTATTACCACCGTGTTATTGATAAATGTTTGAAAGAAGGTGTAGAGCCTTGGGTTACTTGTTACCATTGGGATTTACCGCAAGCACTGGAAGAAAAAGGCGGCTGGGCGAATCGTGATTCCATAAAATGGTTTGAGGAATATGTAACCATCATTTCGAAAGAGTATGGCGATAAAGTAAAAAACTGGATGGTGTTTAACGAGCCAATGGCGTTTGTTCCGCTTGGATATTTAATTGGATTGCACGCACCCGGTTATGTCAACTTTGGTAAGTTTTACAAAGCGGTACATCATGTAACTATGAGCCACGGTGCAGGCGGAAGAATAATACGCGCTAATGTAAAAGGGGCAATCATAGGCACTACGTTTTCGTGCAGCCATATAGATGCAAAGAACGATAAACCAGCCAACCTAAAAGCAGCGCGTAGAGCCGATGCTTTCATCAACCGTTTATTCATTGACCCTATTATGGGCTTGGGTTATCCTAAAGCAGATTTACCTGCTTGCAAGCATATTGAAAAACACATGCAAGAAGGCGATGCCGAAAAAATGAAATTCGACTTTGATTTTATTGGCTTACAGAATTATTCGCGCATGGTAGTGTATCAGCTTGGGCTGATTCCCATAATTCATTTCGCCAACATACCGGCAAAGAAATTAGGACACGAAATTACCGATATGGGATGGGAAGTTTATCCGGAAGGAATTTACAACTTGATTAAAAAATTTAGCGCGTATAAAAACGTTCCTAAAATTATTATTACCGAAAACGGTGCGGCTTTTCCCGATGAAAATATTGGCGGAGAAATTAACGACACTAAACGGTTGCAGTTTATTAAGGACTATCTAAAGCAAGTTTTAAAAGCAAAGAACGAAGGCGTAAACGTTGGCGGCTATTTCGTCTGGAGCTTTATGGACAATTTTGAATGGGCAGAAGGGTATCGTACGCGTTTTGGTTTGGTTGGTGTTGATATTAAAACCCAACAACGAACCATTAAGACCAGCGGCAAATGGTTTAGTGAGTTTTTGGCGAGGTAGTTATTAGAATTACCCATGAGCCTAGAAAATACCGAACCAAAGTTAGAGCCCGAAAAATGGATTGAACGCTACAGCGATGTGCTGTTCAGTTATACTATTTCGCGCATCACCAAGCGCGAGGTGGCAGAAGATTTGGTGCAGGAAACTTTCTTTAGTGCATTAAAAGGCAAAGATTCTTTTTTGGGCAATGCGTCTGAAAAAACATGGCTCATTTCTATTTTAAAACGAAAGATAATTGACCACTACCGAAAAAAGTCAACGCAAAACGAGCTAAACATTTTTGATAAGAATTCGAAAGATGATTTTATGAATCACTTCTTCGATAAAGAAAAAATGCAGCGCGCCTTGATAGATGAAATGAAGAAGTAAAACTTCTAAACTCATTTTCTACATTCGCTTCAACAAAAATTTAATTATGGCAGACGCGATACGATTGGGACGAATGACCGATACTATGGAAGAAGGTTTTTTAGCAGACCTTACCATTAAAGTTGGCGACAAAATAAAAGCCGGTGATACGCTTGCCGAAGTAGAAACCGACAAAGCCACCCTCCCTCTCGAATCATACTATACCGGAACAGTTTTGCACTTGGCTGCTAAAAAAGGCGACACCTTAAAAATTGGCGACCTGATTGCCGTAGTAGGAAAAGAAGGAGAAGATTTTTCTGCTTTGCTTAAACAGACGGCAGACAGCGGGCAACATACAACAGTAAATACAGCGGCAGTAGACAGTGGCAGTAAGCAGGAAGAAGTGAAATCAGAAATCAGAAATCAGAAATCAGAAATTACGATTACTGAACCGGCTTCGAGCGATAGAATCAAAGCATCGCCTCTTGCCCGCACCATTGCTAAAGAAAAAGGAATTGATTTAACCAAAGTTCATGGCAGCGGTGAAGACGGCAGAATAACCAAGCGCGATTTAGAAAACGTTTCTACTTCTTCAAACAAAACATCAACTCCTGCTTTTGTAGGTAAAGAAAACAGCCGAGATGTGCGCGTAAGCCAAATGCGCAAGACCATTGCCAAGCGACTAAGCGAAAGCAAAAACGGTGCACCGCATTTTTATCTGACGATGGATATAAACATGGATAATGCTGTTTCAATTCGTACCCAGCTCAATACTATTCTTCCGTCAAAAGTTTCGTTTAACGATATTGTAATTAAAGCAGTGGCCCTCGCCCTGCGCCAAAACCCGAACGTAAATTGCTCTTGGTTGGGCGATACCATCCGTTACTACGACCATATTCACATTGGTGTAGCCGTAGCAGTAGAAGATGGATTGTTAGTGCCGGTAGTAAAATTTGCCGATGGCAAAACCATAAGCCAAATTTCTACCGAAGTAAAAGCATTGGCAGAAAAAGCAACGAGCAAAAAACTTTTACCGCAGGAAATGGAAGGCAACACCTTCACCATTTCTAACCTCGGCATGTTTGGCATTGAAGAATTTACCGCCATCATCAACCCGCCTGATGCGTGTATTTTAGCAGTAGGAGCAATCCGTCAAGAGCCATCTGTAATAAATGGCGAAATAAGGGTTGCTAATAAAATGAAAGTAACCTTAAGCAGCGACCACCGTGTAGTAGATGGTTCTACCGGTGCTAAGTTTTTACAATCGCTTAAACAAGGGTTAGAAAATCCGGTGGGCCTATTACTGTAAACACAAATTTTTTCTTCCAGCTTAAAATACAACAAAGGGACGGACTTGCTTGCGCAAGCCCGTCCCTTTTACTTTTCAAAACTTCGAAATCTTTTTAACTAAAAAATGTGCTCTCGCATCTGAAAGACGCGCAAAGTAAATGCCGGTTGTAAATGAACGGGCATCTATTTCATCCTGTTGATTTTTTATTTCAGCCTTCATAACCAATTGCCCAACGGCATTAAATATTTCTAACTGGCTACCTATACTTTCGTTGCCAACTATCAAGTGCCATTGGTCACCAGCTGATTCGTAAATTTCGAAACGGAAAGCGTTATCAAGTTCTTTCACACCAGTAGGCATACAAGCAGGATAGTTTACAAACACATCTTGCGATTGTGCTGTGCAGAAATTTGAATCGGCAACGACTACATAATAATAACCGCTTTGATCAACCGTATAAAACCGCGAATTAGCTGAACTAATCACCGCGATATCCATGTACCATTGATAAGATAGATTAGGAATATAAGAAGCCGCTAACTCGCAACTGTTCAACTGCACCGTTGGCGTTTGCGGTGGCGGATTACAAGGGTCAATTACAGTAGCACCATCTTGCACTATTACAAAATTTTCTCCCCCTGTTATACTCATAGAACATACGCGCTGTGAAGTGTTGGTATTAGATGAAACTGCAAACACAACCATAGTATCTCCACTATGCGGAAGCGATGGAGAAATAATTGTTACACCATTACAACCGCTAATATCCCAAGCAGTGCAACTGCTATCAGATACATCAACATAAAAAGAATCAATACCACCAGCAGCACCAACAAGCGCGTAGTTTGAAGAAAGATGATAACTACATGCTGGAGTTAAAGCTATACTTACTTCATCGGTTGCAGAGCATCCATTAGCATCTGTTACGGTCAAAAAGTAATTGGTAGAAGAAGAAATATTAGAAACCACCGGGTTTGCATTTACAGAAGAACTTAACCCTGCTGCTGGAGACCACAAATAAGTGTATGGCGCAATTCCTCCATTTGCAGAGGGCGAACTTCCAATAGTTATACTGTTGTTAGCCACGTTAATTAAAGTTTGGTCAGCACCTGCATACGCCACCGGATTAGGAAACACGATTACTGTAGTTGGATTATCAGCACTGACATTCGCATTGCATCCACCGGGGTTAGTAACCGTTACATCAAATACTCCATCTTGTGATACAGTAATAGTTTGTGAGTTAGCACCATTGCTCCATAAATAACTTGCTCCTTGGGTAGCAATTAGCACTACGTCATTCCCATTGCAAACCGATGTTGGACCATTAGCCGAAATATGAACAGTAGGATTAGCAGAAACAGAAACAATTTGAGATACGCTACCGGCACATCCGTTTTGAGTAACTGTGTAAGTAATTGTATGTGTACCTGTTCCTGCATTAGAAGGAGAAAAAATATTTCCCGAAATTCCGTTCCCGAAGAAAGTTCCTCCGCTTGGCGTGGCAGACAAAGTAGCATTTGCACTTGCTAAACAATAAGCGTTCGATAAGTTACCAATAACCGGCTGCGGAGTTTGGTTCACCACAAAGGCAAACGGGTCTGATACAACGGTTCCGCAAGCATTAGAAGCAGTTACTAAATAATTCCCAGCAGTGGTTCCTGTTATTTGACTGCCACTGCTTCCGTTACTCCAGCTAAAACTACAACCACTACAAGGATTGGAAATTGAAAGGACAGTTGACTGACCAGCGCAAATACTATGGCTTCCGGTAATTGTCGGCTTAACCGGTTGCGAACAAGGAGTAGTTATACAAATAGTAAACGAAGTTGTAGTAGGTGGATTGCTTGCACCGGTGTAGTCGTAAACGCGCACATAATAAGTACTGCCAATAGTTAAACCGGTAGCTTGCAAAATTTCTGTGGTGCCTTCTCCACCACCAACGTCAGCACAATTTATACTTGTGCCTGGGCAAGCTGTTCGCAAATCAATTACAGCATCAAAACCACTGCTAGGCACTACGGTAATATTGTGTGTAGTAGCTGTAGCAACAAAAGTAAACCACACATCTTTGGCAGTTGTAGAAGTATAACCACCGCAGGCAATTGGCGCGGTAGATTGTGTAGCACCGTTTACATCTCCGGTGGTGGAAGAAGTGCAAGTTTGTCCGTAAACATTCAAGGCAACAGCATTTCCGCAATAATCGTTTGGCGCAGTAACCGCCACTGCACTACAAGTGCCGTTATTGAAATAGCCAAACCAAGTTGTCCAGGGAATAGTTCCTGGACAATCGGTATTTGTACCGGGCATATTTTGATGACCACAAATACCCGGAGAAACATGATTTTGATTAGTAGCTATTCCATACAAGCCACAGAAATAACAAGCCATGTTTGCCGAAGCCTGCAACATAGCCGTACTGTTCCACAGCCCCGGATTAGCGTTGGTAGCTTCATGTTCTTCCCCAATGCTTCTACCGTTGTTATAAGGATATCCCGAAGCCCCACAATGCCAAGCTGTGTTGGCTACCGAAACCACTTGATAAATTGTTCCATTATTTGCTGTAATAAAATGTGCGCTGGCATTTGCCGAACTATTTTGGAACCACGAAACTGCACCGGCAGCTGTGCCGGTTCCTATCCAATGGTTCACCCATGTATCAATTGAGTGGTTTCTGCCTGAAGAGTAATTACAAGTAGTAATAGTTGCAATAGCAGGACCATATTCTGAACTGCGGTCAACACTTTGTGGCTGGGTACCAGAATTATAATTAGCGGTGATGTAAGAAATATCAATAGCACTATTTCGCGGCAAAACAATTTCTTCATTCCAAAGTGTAGTGCTATGGATGCCATCTTTTATAACTCCAAAATATCTATCGGCTTGAATGGTTTGCAATTCAGCAGAAATTAAACCTGAAAATTTCCTTACTGCGTTATACCAGTCTTCTGTTCGAGGTTCGCTTAGTTGCAAATTCTCATCATCAAAATATTTTCGAAGTAAAGCAGCAGCACCGCGAATGTTTTGATGCGCATCATCTTTCAATACGGTATCGCTTACACCAAGTAACAAAGCAGCTTCGTGTAATGTGTTGCAATAATTATTATGCACTAAGTGCATAATCCCCCAACCTTCGTCAATAGAAGGCCCCATTTGTGTCCAGTTATTTTCGATCTGCCCAATAGTCTTTAAAATTTCAACCGGCACACCAAACTCTGCGGCAGCATCGTTAAAATACATATTGACTGTAAAAACGGACGGATGCGGCTTGCTTAAATAATAAGCCCATTGCTCGTGGTGATGTGGCTGCACATCTTTATCTATATGCGAAGCAACTATGTTTAACTCTTTACTTACATCTCGCTGCAAATACAAATTTCCATTAACAAGAAACGAATCGCATTTAGTTTGAGAGAAAGCAGAATGAAGTAATAGGAATGAAAAAAGAATCGAGTATATTTTTTTCATCTAGAAGTGTTTTGTTGAACGCAGTTGAAAGTTAAAAAACATTTCGGTCCCACTTTAAAGCAAAAAACCTCTCCATCATAATAGAGAGGTTTTTATACGCTATTATTACATTCTAATTATTTTTTGGGCGTTGATGCATGATTGCAAGTTTGCGCAGTTCCGCTTTTGGTACATGCTTCTTTGGGCTCATCTTTCTTACAGGCTTTTGAATCGCTAGCGCCACAATTCGCAGATGTTTTCCCGGCACAACAAGCTGCTTTGGGTTCAGCATTAACAACTACAGAAGTTTTAGTTGCAGATACTTTAGCATCTGATACAACTGTTGCTTTGGCGGCATTTGTAGTTGCCTGTTGCGCGTTAATTGATAACACGGCAAAAAAAAGAATGACAATGGTTGCAATAGTTGTTTTCATATTTCTGGTTTTTAATTTACTTTTTACGAAAGGGTTCCAATTACAGTAATACCGCCTTTTACTTTCTGCTTTAGGTTCACATCAATCTTTGTTCCTATAGGTAAAAACAAATCTACACGAGAGCCGAATTTTATAAAACCAAGTTCTCCGTTCTGTTCAACCTCATCGCCTTCATTCAAATACCAACGAATTTTGCGCGCCAGTTTACCAGCAATTTGACGAATCAAAATTTCAGCATCTAATTCATCGTGCTCTAATACAATTGTATTGCGTTCATTTTTCTCGCTCGATTTTGGATGCCATGCTACCAAGTATTTTCCGGGATGATACTTCTGATATTTTACCAGTCCACCTATCGGGTTGCGGTTTACGTGCACATTAGCTGGACTCATAAAAATAGAAACCTGAATACGCTTATCCTTAAAATACTCCCCTTCGTGAACTTCTTCTATTACTACCACTCGACCATCTGCCGGTGCAATAATTTGATTATCGCTGGTTAAAAAATTACGGGTGGGGATACGGAAAAAAGAGGCGAAAGCCAAAATAATAATCAAAGAAACACCGCCTGCAATGTAGTAAGCCAAGTTGCTTCTGAAAGTATAAGCAACGGCAACATTTATAAGCAACAGAACGATACCCGATACGAGAAGAATTTTGTGTCCTTCTTTATGAATCTTAATCTTCTTTTTCATCAACGTTTTTTAAGCGGGGCAAATGTATACGAAAAATCTCCAATCCACTTACCAGATGGCTTTCATCAATAACAGGCAATAAGATTATTGGCTTAAATATTCAAAAACAAGAATCAGATTACTTACCTGTGCAAATAGCCAAAGCATTACAGCAACAAACGGTACAGCCAGGTAGAACGAATCTAATCGGTCTAAAAAACCACCGTGACCAGGCATAATATTTCCGGAGTCCTTTATTCCTAAATTTCTCTTTAACAGAGATTCTACCAAGTCGCCATACGTAGCAGCAACAATAACCACCAAGGCAAGTATCACCCATTCTACAGATGAAAGGATTTGCAGTTGGGGAATTTTATTGGCGAAATAGAAAACAACTAAAGTTACTATGGCTCCTCCAATTGAACCTTCCCATGTTTTTTTAGGAGAAATGCGCTCGAACAATTTGTGTTTTCCAATCAACGAACCGAAGATATAACAGAACGAATCGTACACCCAAATAATAAAAAACATAGCCAAGATAAAAGGTCCCCCTTTTTCGAAATAAATATTTAGGGCAAGAATAACCGGAACCAAAATCCAAAAAATGGCGACCGCTTTTGAGCCTAAATTCTCAAATGGCTTTTCAGATTTTGAATATAACTCCACAATAAAAAGAGTAAACACCAAAATAGGAATAGTAGCATTAAGTGTAAGTGCCGAATCGCGAAAACGAGTAAGCACATCAATGGCAAGCACAAAGTAATTATCGAAATTAGGAAGCCCTTGCGCTGGTGGAGAAGCTAAAATAAAGGCTTCGATAAAAGCGATAAAACTTAAAAGAATAACAAACCATTTACCTTGAAAAAATGAAGTTGGCTTATCATGTTTAGCTTCGGTTAAATTGAAATACTCGTTCAAACTGCCGATAAGAATAATGCTCATCAGCACCCCAAAAGTATACTGATTGTAGAGCATTGCAGTAATAGCCAAAGAAGCTACCACAAGTCCTGACGAAAGGCGAATCAAAAATATTTTCATGTTAGTAGGTTTTCGTTGAGCGATTCCGATTCTTCTATTTCAACAAATTTCGCAGGATTCTTCCATTTATTAAATAAGAATATAAACACCGCAAATATTGCCAAAGAAATAACCGTTAGGTATAAAGATGTTTTGGCATTTGCCATATCTTCGCTTATCATACCAATGTTGTAAAAGTATTTCATGAGAACCGCCAAAAAATTATTGGTGAAATGCGCAGCAATAGGCAACCACAAACTTCCGCTCACATAATATAAGTAGCCAAGGAAACTGCCGAGCACAATCATTGCAAGAAGGTTTTCATATTGAACATGCGACATGGCAAATATTACACCTGTAGATACAATTGCAATTGCAGGATGAACTTTGCCTTTCAGCAAATCGCCCAGTAACAAGCCACGAAAGAAAAACTCTTCGCCTATGGCAGGTATAAGTGCAACTACAATTGAAACTGCAATTAGATGACCGATGTCTTTAAAGTTCATCATTGCGTTTGCTACTTCTTCCATTTTCTTTTGGTAATCGTGTAGAAACTGCAAAGCGGAAGGCAATGGAATCTGTTGGTTTATCTGCACTAAAAATTCTATAAAAAATTGCGCAACTACAATAGAAAGCACCGCCAGCAAAACAAATTTTGCAGATGGAAATGTAGAGATGCGCAAATGATTTTTAAACTCGCCAGATTCGAGCACAGCAAACATCATAGCTGTAAGCACAAAGCCGCCTAAAGAACTTATACCTTGCATAAGAAGAAATGCATCGACTGCGCGTGCTTCCGTGAAGACACCGGTGAGGACCTGCTCTACGTTTTCGAGGTTAAACATTTTTTGAGCAACAAAAAGCGCAATAAACTGCATGATGCTCATGTTGAACAAAAACATGCTGAACATTAAGAAAATACGAAGCACTAGCGGATAACGCTGAAATGGTGGTCTCATCTTAAACCAAACATAGAATTATTTATTAAAGCGATGTCTGACTAAGATAGATTAAACCAGCTTAGTAATAATAAGCGATACAACCGCTATCAGACCGATGGCAATTATGAAATTTCTCATGGCGTTCCGTTTTAGTTTCATATTGAAAACGAAAAGAGATTTAAAAAATTATGGTCTACCAAAATTTTGTTCCTCCAATGCGATTTAAATCGAGTTTTGATAAAAGCAGATTGTATTCCAACTGAATTTTACCAAGTTGCGCATCTTGCAAATTAGTTTGCGCGGTCAGCAATTCAAGATTAGTAATTACACCGCCTTTGTAACGTGAGTTAGCTAACGAAACAGCTTCATTAGCCTGCTCTATTTGCAACTGGTAGTTTTTTAATTTATTCTTTGTTGCCTCTACATCATTCTTTGACTGCGCAATATCTTTGTTCAAGGAAAGTTTCTGAGCCTCTATTGCGTATGTGCTTGCCTGTAAATTTATCTTCGCAATCTTGGTTTGATAGTTTGGGCGAGCCGAAGAAAAAATTGGTATGTTCAGTCCAACACCAACATTATAATTAAACATCAGTTTATTAATATCAGGCACAAAACCGTTTTTATAACCGGCACTTGCATTTGCCACCAGTTGCGGCAACCATCCGCGCTTGGCAATTTTTACATCCCAGTTAGAAGTTGTGAGTTTATCGTTCAATACTTTTATATCTAAGTTATTGTCTGCACTCACCGCATCCGCATTAAATAAACTTCCATCAGCATCTTTTGAGGCAATATAATCGTAGCCCGTGTTTGCGGTTACCATATTCAGCATATCGTATTGTTTGCGCAATTGAGTCTGCAAATCAATCAACCGATTTTGCGCGCTATTCTTTTTTACCTGCGTAGAAAGCAAATCGAACTTTAGCGCATCGCCATTCTTAATCTTATCACTGATTAGCCTTTCGTTGGCTTCCAGCAATTTTATTTGCTCGTTCTGAACATCCACACTTTTGTTCAAAAAAACGATTCCAAAATAAACCTGGGCCACCTGATAAGCCAATGTGTTCTTCGCGCTTTCTAAATTATCTTTAGAAGTAGCAATGTCGCTCTTTGCTTTTTGGACTCCTGCACCGGTTCTTCCAAAATCCCAAATAGGTTGTTGAACCTTCAAACCCACGTCAAAATTGTTGGCTGGAAGAAAATTTACTTCCTGAAACACTCCCCCGCCAACAGGAAACTTAATGCTGGGAGTTGGCTTTCCATAACGATAACTTGCATCACCACTTATCACCGGCATGTATGCGCCATACGCTAAATCTTTTCTGGCTTCGCTCAAATTCACATACTCGCTGGCTTCTTTCAACTTCGGATAATTATCCATTGCCTTATTAATAAGCTCGGTAAGCTGCGCAGGAGCCGGAGTTGTTTGAGCACTCACTACTTGCGTTACTAATAGTAGGAGCAGGAAAAATTTTGTCTTCATATTCTATACTTTATGTTCTTGCATTTGTATTAAGCCCTCTCCTTCGGAGAGGGTTTGGGAGAGTTGGTTTAATGACTCGATTCACTCGCCATTTTCATTTCTTCAGCTGAAAGTTTTTTATTTCTCAAGGCAAAAATTATTGGAAATACTGCCAGTACTGCGACCGTTGAAAACAAGAATGCATCAGCATACGTAAGTAAGTACGCCTGCTTGCTCACCGTCATATCTAATATCTGATAAGCCTGCTGTTGTGCATTAGCTGTTACAGCAAGTTTTGATCCCACGCCCTGAATCAGCGCATTGTTACGTTCTATAAATAGCTGCGAACCAACCGTAACATTCGTAATCAAATCATTTTTGTGGATGGCAAATCGCTGAGCTATGTAGGTATTCATAATAGCAATTCCGAAAGCTCCACCCAATTGACGCATCATATTATTCAGAGCAACGCCCTGTGGAATATCTTTCGGTTTTAAACCAACCACCGCTTGATTAGTGAGCGTGACCGCCATCATCGAAATCCCTATAGTGCGAACCATTAATGGCACAAAAAAATCGCTCATGCCTACATTTATGTTTGTACGGCTGTAAAGCATCCATCCATAAATCATAATTACGATAAACCCAAGCGTTACGAAAATTTTTGGTGAGTCTCCGGCCTGCAATCGTTTGCCCACAATAGGCATTACTACAATTGACGCCAACGCGCTTGGCATGAGCGATTCGCCTACCATAGTTGGTGTAAAGCCCAACACTCGTTGTAACAAAAGAGGATATACAAACACCGAAGTAAAAAGCGCAAAGCCGGAAACAAAAGTGAGTAACGTGGTGAGCGTAAGATTAGGATCTTTAAATAATCGAATGTTTACTACCGGCTCATTTACCCGTAACTCCCATATGATAAAACCGATAACGGAAATAACGGTAAGCACTGCAAAAATCTGAATACTTCTATCGGCAAACCAATCATTGGCTTCACCCCTTTCCAACACATATTGGAGCGAACCAATACCTACTGCCAGCAGCATAATTCCAAGCCAGTCAATACTTGGCTTGGAGGTATGATGTGCAGAATCCTCAATAAAGAAGTACGTAAGAATACCTGCAAGAATACCGAACGGAATATTGATATTGAAGATTAGCGGCCAAGCATAATGGTCAATAATTAATCCTCCTAAAGCCGGACCCATTGTCGGCCCCATTACTATACCCACACCAAACATAGCAGATGCAATTCCTCGTTGAGAAGGCTCAAACGTATCGAACAGAATACTTTGCGAAGTAGATAGCAAAGCTCCTCCGCCAATTCCCTGAATGAATCTCCAAAACACTAACTCCCACAATGAGGAAGAGTTGCCGCACATGATAGATGCAAGCGTGAAAAGGATAATTGAATAGAGGTAATAATTTTTGCGTCCGAAGTATTGCGCCAGGAAACCTGTCATGGGAATGATAATCACATTCGCAATAGCATAGGCAGTAATCACCCAACTAACATCTTCAATAGTTGCACCAAGGTTTCCTGCCACATTCGTCAACGCCACATTCACAATGGATGTGTCTATCAACTCCATAATGGCAGCCGAGATAGTGGTGAATACGATAATTATTTTCGCGAACGACTTCATTTATATTTCAACTTAAACACATAAACAACTTCACGCACTTAATACGCTACAGAAACCTCTACGCTCATGCCTGCACGTAATAAGTCTTTATACTTTTCAGCATTCTCAATTTCAATCTTAACCGGAACGCGTTGCGTTACTTTTACAAAGTTGCCGGTAGCATTATCAGGTGGCAGAAGAGAAAACTTAGCTCCCGTAGCATCGCTGATAGAGACAATTTTTCCCTTAATAGGTGCATCTTTATAAGCATCCATTTTAATTTCCACCTCACCGCCTAGTTTCACCCGGTTTAATTGGGTTTCTTTAAAATTAGCCACCACCCAAAAATCTTCATCATTTATAATCGTAAAAAGCGGGGTTCCTGCCTGAACAAATTGCCCTGCATCAATATTGCGCTTGCCTATTTTACCATCGCTGGTAGAATAGATTTTTGTATAGCTCAACTTTAATTTCTGCTGTTCTATACGGGCTTTCTTTACTGCAATTTGTGCTTCGGCCTTTTTAAGCGTAGCATCAGTTACTCCAATCCTTGATTGCGCAACGGCTACATCATTCTTAGTTACCTCATATTGTTTGTTAGCTATATCCAGATTCGCTTTGCTGTCATCAAACTGCTTTTGAGTAATAGCGCCATCATTAAATAAATTCCGGTCGCGTTCAAAATCGTGCTGCGCTTTTTCTTTTCTGCTTAATACAACGTCCAAATTTGATTTGGCAGAGGTAACCGAAGCATTCGTGTTAATTATAGAAGCGCGTGCATTTTGAATATCCTTTTCTGCCTGCGCTAAATCTGCCTCCATTTCTTCCAATTGAAGTGCGAGTTCACTGTCATCTATTTCTGCCAGGAGGGAATCTTTCTTTACTAAAGAGTAATCTTCTACATGCAGCGTTTTAATATAACCGGCCACCCGCGGAAGAATG
>CAMBIM010000004.1 GCA_945867505.1 Chitinophaga pinensis | reverse complement strand
TTCGTCAATAAGTCAGTGCAAGCATTAATCACTTTTGCGTTAGTAGCATTTGCTTGGATATTTTTTAGAGCCGCCAATTTTTCAACAGCAGTTACCATTATCAAAAACAGCTTACACGTTTCTAAAAGCCAATTAGGGCTATATATGCTAGGTAAGGACACTTATAATTTTGTTATGTGTTTCGTTTTTATTGCCTTTATGGAAGGAATACATTGGCTTATGCGTAAAGGTGATGTAAACGAATTATTAAACAGACAACCTGCAATTTTTCGATGGTTAGTATATGTTTTCTTCATATTGCTCGTTATTAATTTTGGGGTGTTTACCGACAAGCAGTTTATTTATTTTCAATTTTAAGAAATGCAAAAGCTGGCTTTAAAAATCTTACTGCTTCTGCTAATTATTATCGCGATTAATCAACTTGTTTTTTCGTTTATTAAACTTCCTTTCTCATGGGGAAATCTTTATGAAAAAGAATATTGTTTAGAAAAAGACGCTCCGAATTATAACACTATTTTGGTAGGCTCTAGTAGAATTTACAGGCAAGTTAATCCTGCTCTTTTTGATTCGCTAAACAACCAAGTAGGTTGCCACACCAGCACATTCAATTATGGAATAGACGGGATGACTATTCCCGAAGCTTATTACCAATTCGGAAACATATTAAAAACACCTAACCTTAAAGCTAAATACATTATAATAGAACTTTGCGATGTAGATACCTTTGCCAGTATAAATTTACACACTGTAAGCAAAAAGTATTACTACTCATCAGAAGCTTGGTGGAATTCGATAAGCACTATAGTACATTCAAACTATTCTGCTTACCGAATAGTTATAGCATGCGGCATACACACACTGAATTTTTTCGAGTCTTTACTTAACTTTAATCTGTTAACTGGCATATTGAAATTCAATGGCAATCAGCACTACTTCGCCTCGCTCAAATGCGACAATTCCTTTTCTCCGTTAAATATTAATGATACTTCATCAATTTTTTACCACTTACGGTCAGATTTTTTGAAAAATAGTAGACAGCTTAAAGAGATGGAGAATTACAACAACGAGTTGTTTGAAAGTCTTGAGGCAAAACGCGAAATACTATACGTAAACAAACCCTATTTGCTCCTATTGCAACAAATGATTGAGCAAGGGAGTAAGCGGTCTGTTAAAGTTATTTTTCTAATGCCCCCAAGACTTCAAAAAATACATTGCCAAAATGTATTGGCGGTTTATAACATGATTCCGCCTCAAAACAGAATTGAACTTGCTAATCCTAAAAAATACGAAGCATTTTATACGTTTAAATATTCTTTTGATTTAGGACACGTTAATGTTGAAGGCTCTACTTTATTTACTAACAACCTTGTTGAGCAATTTCAGAAAATCAATCAACCATAATCCATGTATCGCAATATTCTGATAGTGTCTGACAATTTTTTTTTAATCAATGCATTTCAATCCCTTGTTGAAGGTATTAATGGTATTGATGTTTCTTACACCTGCTCCAAATCAAATATCGCATTACTCGAAAACAAATTGCTCAAAGTAAAAATCGAGCCTATTGAATTGAAAAAGAATTATTTAGAGGTCATTAAAAAGTACGACCTTGTTTTTTCGTTGCATTGCAAGCAATTGTTCCCAAATGAGTTGGTGCATAGTGTAAAGTGTATTAATGTTCACCCCGGCTTAAATCCTTACAACCGGGGTTGGTTTCCGCAGGTGTTTTCTATTTTAAATGTAATGAAAGCCGGAGCCACTATTCACGAAATTGACGAGCAATTAGATCATGGTGCTATCATTGCACAAAAAGAAATTATAATTGAAAAATGGGATACTTCGCTAACGGCATACAATAAAATTCAAGCTGCTGAAATTGAATTGCTGAAAGAGAATTTACCAAGCATTCTTGAGGGCAATTACAAATCAAACCATGCTAAAGAAGAGGGTAACGTAAATTTAAAAAAAGACTTTAATGCGCTTTGTGTAATTGATTTAGAGAAACAAGTAACCATGAACGAAGCCATTGATTATTTAAGAGCTATGACACATGGGCATTACAAGAATGCTTATTTCATTGATAAGGAAACAGAAAAAAAAGTGTTTGTATCTATTGACTTAAAACCAGAATCTGAAAACTATTAATGGTAGAAATAAGCACCTGTATTATCTCTTATAATCAAGAAAAATACATAGCCGAAGCAATTGAAAGTGCACTAATGCAAAGTTGTAGTTTTGAAAGCGAAATTATTATTTGCGATGATTGCTCAACTGACAACACCGCAAAAATTATTGCCCTGTACACAGAAAAATATCCTGAAAAGATAAAAGCATTTTTTGCGGAAAAGAATATAGGTATGCTTGAAAACTGGCAGCGAGCCCTCAGCCTTTGCAAGGGAAAATATATTGCGCTGCTAGAAGGTGATGATTTTTGGAACGACAAACATAAGCTACAAAAACAATATGAAATATTAGAAACCAACCCAACCTTTGCCTTTACGTTTACCAACGCGCATGTTAAATACGAAAATAAAGCCGAAGGGTTTCCTGATTATGTGGTGCTAAAAAATACCGAATACACAACAGTTGATTTACTTACCTGCAATTTTGTGCCAACCTGTTCCGTATTAATGCGTAATAATATATCAGTAGGCTTTTTTCATCCAGCCTATTTTAAAAGTCCTTTTGCTGACTGGATTATCCATATTTTAAATTCGAAACTGGGTAACATATATTTCTTAAATGAATTTACATGCACCTATCGAGTGCATGATGCTGGGGTTTGGGGCGGAATTAAGGAAGAAAAACGCCTTGCTAACAAACTAAAAGCTATTGAATGCATAACCGAAATTCTCTCTGCTTCTGAACTACAACTTACATTAAAGCAAAGCCAAAACCGAACGCTACAAGAACTCTGCACTTTTTATAAGCAGCGGAAAAATATTTTGCCTTACATAAAATACAGAACAAAACTGTTTCTTAGCTAAAATGAAACGAGGAATTTCTGTAATTGTATGCTGCTACAATAGCGAGAAGCGTTTAACTGAAACGTTAAACCATCTAATTTGTCAAAAAATTTCAGGGTTTGATTGGGAAATAATTGTGGTAGATAATGCATCCACCGATTGGACTTCTCTACTATCGCAACAAATTCTTTCAGCAAAATTAGATTCAGAGAAATTTAAAATTGTAATTGAACAGCATTCAGGTTTAAGTAGTGCACGCAAAAAAGGCTACCTAACAGCAAAATTTAATTACCTGCTTTTTTGCGATGATGACAACTGGCTAAACGAAAACTATATGCAGTCAGCATTTAGCATTATGGAGAGAAACCCAACTATTGGAATTTTAGGAGGCAAAGGTGATGCGGTTTTTGAAAAAGCAAAACCTAAATGGTTTAATACGTATCAAATAAATTTTGCAGTAGGAAGTCAATCTTATGATGTATCGGAGGTATCTAAAATAGAAACTGCTTATGGTGCAGGTTTTTTAGTTAGAAAAGAAATTTTCAAAACGCTGGATTCAATTGGTTTTGAAAGTTTATTATCTGACAGAAAGGGCAGTGACTTAATGAGTGGCGGAGACACGGAACTTTGTTATATAACCAAGTATTTGGGTTACGAAATTGCTTACTGTAGTAGCCTTCAGTTTAAACATTTAATGCCCGATGGGCGAATGAACTGGAGCTACATGAAAAGACTTTATTATGGCTTTGGCAGAATGCGGGTATATACACATGCCTATAAATTACTTGAAACAACAAATCAAACACCAGGGCAAGGGTTGCGATTCCCACTTTGGTTAGATAAATATTTGCACCTACTAAAAGAGTTAAATTATTTTTTGCCGCTAGTTATGTTTAAACTAAATGAAGAAGGTAACGATACTGTTTTAAAATACTACGCCCTTCTTGGCGAGTTAAAGGAATTACGAACTTTAAAAAAGGATTACGCATTAGTTTTCGAAAAAATAATAGCATTAAAAACCCGAATCGCAGCATTTAAAAGCATAGCACATTAGTGATGAAAATTTGCATAGTATCTAATTATAAATTTTCCGGATATGGCGAAAGTACTCGGCCGGGACAAATAGCAAAACACCTAAAAATATTCGGGCATCAGATTTTGCACATTTGCGATTGGGACGGTGTAACCGATAACATTGAACATATACACATAGCCCGAAACACATGGGAAAAGAATCCCATTAAAAGAGTTTTACTTTTTCTGAAAAATTATTTCTGCATTCTCTGGTTTAAACCAGATTTGATTTATGTGCATCAGTTTAATAATGGCAAGTGGGCTATTAAAACAAAACTATTTCAAGGCAAAAAAATTGTTTTTGATGCACATACCAGCGTATATTTTGAACATCTTCATTTTACATCTAACCCAACTACACTTGGTAATTTAAAGGAGCAGGAAAACGAAATTTGCCATGCTGTAGATTTCATCATTGCAGCTTCTTCCGAAACAGAAGACTTCTTGCTAAAAGCATATTCGGCTGATTCAAGAAAAATAGAATCTATAGGCAATGCAACAAATATTCAGCCCATTGAAGCTGCAGAACACACAAACAACACTAGCTTTATTTGCGTAACCACATTGCCTCAGGACGGTTTTCCCTCAAACAGCATGGCACTTGAAATGTTGCTTGAAATAGCAGAAGAAACTTACTTAATAAATAAGCAGGTTCAATTTCATGTAATAGGTGGAGGGGAAATGCCTATTGCCAAAACACCAAATGTTATTTATACTGGTTATGTAAAAAATTTGCGCGAAAAAATTCTTAAAGCGGATGTATGTTTAATGCCTTTTCCTAAAAATGCGGTTTGTGGCGGTGCGCGTAATAAATTTTGCGATTACATAGCACTCGGTAAAGCTGTAATAACTACAAACGAAGGCTTACGTGGCATGGAAATTTTAGTTGGTGGTAAAAACTGCTTGGTTGCAAACGATGCTTTGCAATTTGCATTGACCATAAATAGCTTAGCTAATAATAAGGCTCAAATACATACTCTTGAAAGAGAAGTTTTTCTAATACGTAATTGCTTCGATTGGAAAGATAGAGCAAAAAAAGTTGAATCCATTCTTCAAAGGCTAATTCAAGCATGATTACTACAGCTATTACAGTTTTAATGCCTGTTTACAATGCCGAAAAATATTTGGCAGATGCAATTGGTAGCATTCTTAATCAATCATTCGAAAATTTTGAATTATTAATTATAAACGATGGCTCTACAGATGGTTCCGAAAAAATTATTTTGAGTTATAGCGACCAAAGAATTCGGTATGTAAAAAACGAAAAAAACATAAAACTAATCGCTACTTTAAACAAGGGAATTGAAATATCAAAAGGCAAATACATTGCCCGGATGGATGCCGATGATATAAGCTTACCCAACAGATTACAAATGCAATTTGATTTTATGGAATTAAATCTAAGTGTTGCGCTTTGCGGCTCTTGGTTCGAACTAATTGGCGATAGAGCAGGCGTTGCAAAATATGTAGCCAACCATAATGAAATTATGATGAAGATGCTTTGCCAATGTCATTTTTGTCATCCGTCTATTATTATGCGCAAGTCCATGATAGAAACCTTTGAAACCAAATTTGACCCTACTTTTATACATGCTGAGGACTATGATTTTTTTGCACGAATAGGAGAGAAATATAAGCTGGCAAATATTCAAACTGCGCTTCTAAAATATCGCATACATGAGCAAAGTGTTTCAGCAAGCAATCGGGATGTACAGATCAATAACAGCACTGTAATTAAAAAGAGAATATTCAAAAACATTGGCGTAGTGGTAGATGAAGAGGATATTGATTTGTTTAAAACCATTATGCAACATGAATACACAGGAACGATAGAATATTTAAACAAATCGGAACTGCTTTTACGAAGATTATTAGCTGCCAATAAACTATCAGCGTGTTTTGAAGGTAATTTTTTTGAAACCTACATTGCGCAACTTTGGTTTAATACAGTCTATAATTCTGGTTTGCTTGGGATAGAGGCTTTTAATAATTTTTTCAATTCCCCAATAAGCAAATACAAAAAACTAACAGCGTTCGTAAAAATCAAATTTTTCATTAAGATGTTTTTAAAGAGATAGTTACATGAGTCCATTTTTTAGCATCGTTATTCCTACTTACAATAGGGCACAGCTAATTGTAAAAGCCATAGAAAGTGTACTACAACAAACATTTTCAGACTGGGAGTTAATTATAGTTGATGATGGGTCAACCGATAATACAAAAGATGTAGTGCAGTCCTATTCTGACAAACGGATTATCTACCTGTATCAAAAAAATGCGGAAAGAAGCGAGGCTAGGAACAACGGCATTAGAAATGCCACCGGTCAATACATTTGCTTTTTAGATAGTGACGACTACTATATGCATGACAGACTGTTAAAATTACATGCCGAAATTTTAAAGCACAACGAAAAAATTGCAGTGTATTACACAGGTATTGCTTACAGCCTACAAGGCGAAATTACAAACCGTCCACAGTTGTCTAACACGTTTAAAAACATAAACGATTTTATTGTATTAGCAGTGATTGGCACCCCTCAGGTATGTATTCACCATAGCATTTTGCTACATTATAAATTCAATACTGCAATAATAATTGGTGAAGATATGGAACTGTGGCTTCGTATAGCCAGCCAGTATCCTTTTATCTACTTAGATAACCAATACACGATAGTTGCCTTAGACCATGAGGATAGATCTGTAAACAATAAGCGCTACAATGTATATTTTGATACTCTACAACTCTTTAAAGAAGTTTTTAATAACAAAAAATACGGATACAATATTGCTGGCGAAATAAAAGCAAAAATTATAAGTAATTGCTACTATGGAATTGCTATATATTTTATTCATAAAGGCAATAAATTTTACGCACTAAAGAATCTTTTCCGCAGCGTTGTTGCAGACCCACGGCACATACAAACAAAATTTCGCTTAAATATTATCAGATATTTAATTGGTAAAAATGGAATTGAGATGGCTAAAAAATTGCTCTAAATTATTCAATAGAAGTTCAAAAAGAGGCATTTGAAAATTTTACAAATAATACCAAATCTTAATAAAGGCGGGGCAGAACGATTAGTTTTAGATATATGCCAAGAAATGAATTTGCGTAAAGGCATTCAGACAAAACTTGTAACACTTGAAGAGAGTAATGCATATACAGAACTAACAAGTGGGATAGACCATCAAGCTTGTTTCTCTTACGTTCTTCCTTCTATTACTTCCAAAACAAAGGCGAGTGTTTCTGGATTTTCTGAAATTGTTACTTCTTTCAAGCCCGATGTTATTCATTCTCATTTATTTAGTGCCGAGATGGTTTCGCGTTATCAACTGTTTCCTATGGTAAAGTATTTTACCCATTGCCACGATAATATGATTCAACTTGAAAAATTTTCACATAAAACAGTACTCTCAAAAGAGAATATTACAAATTATTATGAGCGAAATTTCATTCTTGATAGATATAAAAAAAGCAACACCCATTTTATTGCTATTTCTAAAGATACCTTCTCCTACTTAAACAAAGTTCTTCCTAATTCACTTAAACCGAATGTTCGCCTGCTTGCCAACGCTATTAAATTCAAGAAATTTAATTCCGTTGCACATAAAAGAAGTATAGATGAAATTAGAATAGTTAACACAGGGAGTTTCGTTCAAAAAAAGAATCAACTTTTTTTAGTAGAAGTAATGAACTGTTTAAATAAAATGGGGGTGAAAGCTTCTGTTACCTTTCTTGGCGATGGAGTTGAAATGCAAAAAGTAAAACGTAAAACATCGGAATATGGGTTAGATAAATTTGTGTCTTTCCCTGGCAGTGTATATAATGTTGAATCCTATTTAAAACAAGCAAACCTTTACGTGCACACTGCCACTTATGAGCCATTCGGATTGGTTTTATTGGAGGCAATGGCTTCCGGATTGCCGATAATTTCTCTTGATGGTAAAGGCAATCGAGATATTGTAAAAGATAACTGGAATGGTTTTTTTATACCGGAACAAAACCCACAATTATTTGCTCAAAAAATCATTTCTCTTATGAGAGATAACGAAAAGTATTCATATTTCAGTAATAACGCGGTAGAGTTTTCGAAAGAATTTGACATTGTGAATTATGTTGATTGTCTACTGGCTTTATACAAAGGTGCCTCTATTTAAGATCAGCTATTCACTCACACCAAGCATTAATTCAACTTCTTGAACAAACTGCCGATTATTTTTTTTGCCGTTATATTTTGTATTCCACGTTTTGAAAGCATTTTCTCTTAATGCATTTTTTTTCTCCACAGATAATTTTTCAAATTTCTTAATCGTTTGCATTACTTCGTTTGCATCAGGATAAGGAGGAAGTAAAAATCCATTTACGTTATCTTCAACTATTTCAGCCACTCCGCCAACGTTGGTTCCTATAACCGGCACGCTATAACTCATTGCCTCCATCATAGAAACAGGGATTCCCTCTGTTTCACTTACATTCAAAAATAAATCAAATCGCTTTTCCTGATAAAGGCGGAATAATTCTTCTTTTGCTGTTTTACCCAAAAAGGAAAAAGAAATATTCAATAAGGGTAAAAGTTTTTCCGTTGCATACTTCTTTAGTTCTTCAAATTCTGTTTCAGATTGATTACTGTGCCCAGCATGATACCATTCTATTTGCACATCTTTTATTAGTGCAAGCGCATCAATAATTAAATCTACACGTTTTATCTTTTGAATGTATGCAACGCTAATAATGCGTAGCACCTGTTCAGAAGATTGAGAAATATAATTTTCATTAGCACCATCAATGCCAATTCTACTTATGGAAATACGCTCTTCTTCCTTCTTGGTCAACCCATGCTTTTTAATGAAATATTTTCGCGCATCGTCTGAAATAAAAAACAAACGATTCAATTCTTCAAAAATATATTTTCGAAAAGGATGATACTTTACAGGGCTTCTTTCAAAGTATACATCTTGCGAATGTGCCTTACTTATTACTTTAATTGAAGGAGTTTCCTTTTTGAGTAGTACAGCCGCCATGGTACTTTCTACCATCCAATAGGTATAAATAAGTAGTTTATTTTTTTCTACTTGTTGCTCTTCTATTACTTGTTCTAAAAAATTACGAATAGATAATGCGCGCGAGTAAAACGCAAATAATTCCTTAACCGCCAAAAGGCTAAATCCTATTTTATGCTTAAAAATAAGTTGAAAAATGTTTTTGTAAAAGATTGGATTCCCCAATAGTGAAAGAGATGCTGTTCTTAAGCCTAAATTTACTACTGGAGAAAACCGATAGACGATTACATTGGATGGCACCGCCCTTTTTTCCTCACTAAAAGTATTAGATGAAATAACAATGACCTTTTTAAATTTTGAAGCCAATAAATTTATTTCTTCATCTAGATAACTGTCCGTAAAGTGAAACGGATAGTGAAGTGAAAAAAAAATCATAGTTTCGGCTTCGGTGTTCATCATTTATCCCATGCAATTATGTGGCCTTTCAATAGAATCAAAAGTAGAATTTATTACGAAATGCTAAGACGCTTTAAACCCGAAGTAGTCGGCTACCCACCTAAAACACAAGGTGAAAAAAATGAGGATACCCGCATTAGTAACGTTACTCACATTTCAAACAAAAAAAATATAACAATTGGCGACAATGTTTTTATAGGGCACTTTAATTACATTGATGGTTTCGATAAAGTTTCTATTGGTAACGGCTGTCAAATTACAAATTACGTAAGCGTGCTCACACATTCATCGCACAACAGCATACGCCTTTATGGCGAAAACTATAATGAGCATTGGGGAAAAGGCATGAAAGGGCTTTTAAATGCACCAGTTCAAATTGGTGAGTATTGTTTTATAGGGCCGCACTCTGTAATTATGCCTGGTACAATTTTAGGTAAGGGTTGCGTGGTTTCTGCCTTTAGTTTTGTAAGCGGAACGTTTGAAGATTTTTCAATTATTCGCGGCATTCCAGCCAAACTAGTAGGAAGTGTTAGCGAACCTGATAGAGAACTATTGGATGAATATCCACGACTTAAAAATTTATACTTCGATAAACATTGATGCAAATCTTATTGCAAGTTTAGAATCAATTCATCGCTGTTTTTATTGGCATTAAATTTCTCATTCCATATTTTACGGGCATTGTTTGCCATTGCTGCTTTTTCTTCGCTACTCATGCCATTATACCAAGAAATTTTATTGGCAACATCTACAGCAGTTATATCAGCTGGAAGTAAAAATCCGTTTTCACCGTCTTCTATTATTTCGGGTACACCACCCACTTTTGTAGCAATTGTTGGCACGCCAAAACTTAAAGCCTCCATGATAGAAACCGGAATTCCCTCTGTTGTACTTACGTTTATAAACAAATTCACTTTCTTCTTAATAAATATTTCATAAACCTCTTGTTGCGTTTTTCTTCCAACAAATTCGTATTGAATATTCTTTTTAACTCCTAATGAATCAAAGGCAAAATTCTTTATTGCATCAAATCTGCCAGTTCCATAGTCATCGCCTATATGAAGCCATTCAATTTCAAACTCATTTATTAGTGCCAATGATTCAATAATGAACTCAATTCTTTTCAAGGGTTGTATCCATGCATTACTTAGTAAAACTATCTTCTGAAATGAAGGAACTGCCAAGACATAATTATTGACAACGCCTATTCTGTTTACTATTCCTTTCTGCTGATTTTTTTTTTCAATTTGATGAACGCGATTGAAATAGTCTTTACCCTGCTCCGATATATAAAAAACAGCATTGCACAAATCGTAAACCAATTTTCTGAATGGAAGATAATTTTCTGATACACGGTCAAAATATAAATCTAAACTGTGCATGCGCGTGTATACTTTTAATGGGTAATCTTTTTTTAAAAGTGTAGCCGCTAAAGAATTTTCAAAGGTCCAGTAGTTGTAAATAACCACATCTGTTTCTTTAAAGTCTATAGTCGAAAAATAGCTTTCGAGATATCCCTTGTATTTATCTGTTTTAATTAAAAAAAGTAATACTGACTTGATGATTGCAAAATTGACTTTACCGGCATGATATTTTTTAAATTGCTCTAATTCATTCCAAAATAATACAGACACAAGAAATTTTCCGCACAAAAGTTTATCCAATAAAGTTACAGAAGCTGAAAAATTTGCAAACGAAACATTGGGTGGAACATTGACGTGTCCATCCTGTTCAGTCCCTATTGCAATTATCTGCACCTCATCAAATCCTTTCGAAATCTTTTCTACTTCGCTGTATATGTAACTATCGTACGAAACACCTTGGTGTGTATACGGATAAAAAAGTGTAAAAAAGAAACATTTGTTTTTTCTTCTAAATTTGTTCATGGCTCAGCCCGCTTTACGGTTTATGTTTTTTCGAAAGGTATGCAATAAATTATTTTACTTCTTAGCAAATAATATTTTGCTTAACCGCATATTGGTTTTTTTAGGTGTTGACTACTTAGCCAAAAACTATTTAAAGCATAACGATTGGGCAGCACGAAAATATCAAGAAGATAAAACTTTGCAGGAAAATGTGGGCTGCTCGCACGTAACTTACATTCAAAATTTGGTAGACGATACACACATAACTTTTAAACGATTTGTAGATGCCAACATAAAACCTACCAGCACTGTGTTAGATATTGGTTGCGGTACAGGTTTGTTTCTGAAAGATTTAGAAGATAAAAACTTAGAACTGTACGGCATAGATTTGAACACAGCATTTTTAGAAAAAGCAAAAGAACTTGTGCCAGCTGCGACCTATTATAGTGGCAGTTTTTTTGATAAATTTGAAAGGAATAACAAATTTGATTTACTCTCTTGCTTCAGTGTAATGATGTACATAGAACCATCGCGCATTGAAGAATTTTTCGATAAAATGTATGCACTTTTAAATAAAGATGGCTTTGTTTTTATTCAATACATCCATGCACTTTCCTACCGCGATTTACTTTATCCAGATATTACTTATACCAAATACTCTCCCGAGCGGATTGAAAATATTGTAGCAAAGAAATTTTCAGTTGTTAAGCACGAACATTTTTATTACAGCCATAAAGTGGGTAAATACGATTTAAAACGATACTACTTTCCAGATGGGTATAAAAACCGTCTTGACACTATTGAAAACAGTTACCTGCTTATTTTGCAGAAAAAATAAAGTGTCTATTTGTAGCCTATTATAATTTGCCCGCATGAGATGGATTGATTTTGAAGAGGTGATTGATTTAGAATTGAGTTATCCTTTGTTTTTTCAAAAGAGTTTCGCTCAGTATGAATCAACAAAAGGTTGGACTATAAAACTTTTCACCGATGGCCATGCTTATCTTCCTGTAAAAACAAAGTCAGAAAAATTTATTACACAGGCACAGTATTTATATCCTCCTGTCAGCAATGGCAACCAATTAACCGAAGAAGCTGAAAAGATATTTCTTGAAAACTTTACTTCGTTTTGTAAAAAAGAAAACGTTTGTGATTTTATTATTCCGCCAATGCACTATTCGCTATTTAAGGCGGTTTCGAGTAGCAGTTATTACACAGATATTGGAATAATTGTGGTTGACTTACAAAAAGGAGAAGATGAATTATTTAAAGCGTTCAGCAGTAACTATCGTAATGAAATACGCAAAGCGCAGGCTGAAAATCTGGAGGTGACATTTGATAACTCTCTATTCGCACCTTTCTATTCCTTATATAAAAGCACTCATCAAAGGCAAGGGATTTATTTTGATTTGGAACAAGAATTGAAAAATCTTGTAGAGAATTTGGGTGAAAAGAATTGCAGAATAGCGGTTGTAAAAAAGGGAAGTGAAATTTATGGAGCATCGCTTGTTTTGTTTAACGCTCATGAGGCGTATTACTTTCAATCGGGTGCAATGGATAACTGCCCACATCCTGGTGCAAACAAGTTATTGCAATTAGAAATTATGAAGTGGTTTAAACAGCAAGGTGTTAGAAGATATGTAATGGGGGGCTATCGGTTAGGAGATGTAGGCGGAACTAAATACGATGGAATACAAAAATTTAAGATGCGCTTTGGAGCAGATGTAGAAAAGGGATTTCATTTCTATACCGAAATTACATGGCGTTACCGCGTTTACAAAAATGTTCTAAAGTGGTATCTTAAATTGCGCGGCATAAAGCAAAATGTAACCGGGCTGAATTACAGATACAAATAGAATGGCAGAGCAGAAAAGAATATTGGTCACTTTTGATTGCGAACTTTTTTTGGGAAAGCGAAGCGGGTCTGTAGCTAATTGCATGTTATTGCCTACTGCAAAAATTTTAAGGCTTCTTAAAAAGTATAATGTAACTGCTATATTTTTTGTCGACATGCTTTATCTCTGCAGATTGAAAGAAGCGGCAGAAAAACATTCTAAAGCAAAAAATGATTTTGAATTAATAGAACTTCAATTGATTGAAATGGCCGAGCAAGGTCATTATGTATTCAATCACCTTCATCCGCATTGGCTAGATGCTGTATATGATGAAGCGAATAATGAATGGCTCCTTGACGATGCTTCGCAATACGCTTTCGAATCGTTAAACGAAATTGTAAGGGAAAGTGTTTTTGAAAGAACTACGAATTTGCTGAACGAGATTTTAAACAAAGCGTCAAAGAAATTTTCTACAGATGGGTACCGTGCAGGGGGACTCTATATTCAACCGTTCTCTTCTTTTGAAAAATGTTTTGAAAAGCATGGCATTAAAAACGATTTCAGTGTTTTGATAAACGCTGTTGGCGAATCGTATAGTGGTGCAGGTAATTTTAATTTTTCGGGAATAGAAAAAAATATTTATAGATTCAATAGCGAAGTTGCAATTGAAGATGTGAATGGAGCGTTTACAGAATACGCGATGCGGTTTATTGAAATTCCGATTGTCTATCGCTTACTAAACAGTGCGTTTTATCGCTTGTTTTCTAAAAGCAAAAATCATCTGCGGCATGGAGACGGTGTTTCTACTTCTAACAAAATATATTCGTCAACCAATAAGCGCTTTACCTCAACCGAAACCTTTTCGGTTGAAATGTTGAACGACATAAAAATTTCGCTGTATTTGAAAGAAGCAACTCAGAATAATTATTTGCATTTGCTCTCGCACCCCAAACTTGTTTCCGATTATAACTTGCAGACATTTGGTAAGTTGCTTGGTAAACTTACAGCAATGGAAAACGTTGAGTTTGATTTTAAAAAATTTGACTGGAAGTAGGAATGGAAAAAGTGTTGATACTCTCTTACTTCTTTCCTCCATGTAATCTCACGGCAGCACAGCGTTCGCAATCATGGGCAAACTATCTTTCTGCTTATGGCTATAAGCCAATAATAATTACAAGAAGGTGGGACGAAAAAATTTCGCATTTAAGCGATGTTTCCAAATCAACTCCTAACGAAATAAAGCATGAAGTTTTTGAAAATTACGAAGTTTTTTATCTTCCGTATAAAGCTAACCTGCGCGATAAAATTTATGTAAAGTATAAAGAGAGTCGGTTCAATTCAATTCGGCAAATGCTGACATTTTTTGAATTGCTGCTTCAACCATTTTTCAATCTTATAATTCCTTACAACAACATTGGAAAATTTGCACTGAATTATGTTAAGCAAAATTTAGAAATAAAAAAAATGGTCGTAACGGGCAACCCGTTTAATCTTTTCAAGTTTGCGTTTACGCTCAACAAAGCAACCGGTATTAAATGGATTGCCGATTATCGCGATGCTTGGACTACCAGCGAAATAAATCTCATAAATAAAGGATGGCTTCATAAGGTCATCAATTATTTAGAAACACACTTTGAAAAAAAATGGGTAGGCACTGCTTCTTTAGTTACTGCAAGTTCGCAGCCAATTGCTAACCATGTAGGTGCGTTAGTAAACAAAAAAGGATATGCGCTTTACAATGGTTTTGTAGCAGAAGATTTTGATGAAATTACAACATCCTGCAAGTTCAAAGAATTCACCATTACCTATGTAGGCACACTTTACGATGGACAAAAAATAGAAATTTTTTGTGAGGCATTTAAAAGGTTAATTGACGAAAATCCTTCTGTTTCTGTAAAACTTATTTTTCCAGGATTAAGCTTTTATAAAGCACAGCAACAGCGAATAGAGGCTGTAATGAAAGGCTATGAAAAATATTACGAATGCACAGAGCGCATAGAACGAAATAAAATTTTAGCAATTGAGAAACAATCGCATTTGCTACTTCACGTAGCTTGGGATGAACACAGCGGCATTATTGCCAGCAAGATTTATGAATACATTGCCAGCGGAACTTTTATTTTAGTTACTCCGACTGACAGCGGAGCAATTGAAGAAATTGTGCAGAAAAGCAAATGCGGTATTTGCACAAAAACTATTGACGAAACATTTGCTTTTTTGAAACAGGAATACGGATGTTATTTGAAAGGAAGCTTTAGAGCCAATGATGTAACAAATGAAAGTGCATTACAGTTTTCGAGACAAAAACAGGCAGGAGGGTTAGCAGAACTGTTAGATAAAATATAATTACGCGTCATGAAAAAAGTATTGGTGTGTGTAGGTACCCGCCCAAACCTTATTAAGATAACTCAACTCGAAAGATGTTTTCGTGGCTATCCGGCTATTGAATACAAATTACTGCATACCGGTCAGCATTACGATTACAACATGAACGATATTTTCTTTCAGCAGTTGGGAGTAAAAGCACCTGATGTTTTTTTAAATATTAATCAAGGAAGTCAGATTGAAGTGATTTCACAAATCATGAAAAAATTTGAAGAGTTTCTTCTTGAATACAAACCTGATTTGGTAATGGTACCAGGCGATGTAAATTCTTCGTTTGCTTGCGCATTTGTTGCTTCGCGCCACAATATTCCGGTAGCACATATTGAAAGTGGCTTGCGTAGTTTTGATATGACTATGCCCGAAGAAGTAAACCGAATTTTGATTGACAACATAACTGAGTTGTTTTTTGTAACAGAACCTAGCGGTGAAGAAAATTTGCTGAAAGAAAATAAGAACGCAAAAAAGATTCGTTATGTAGGAAACAGCATGATTGATTCTTTGGTGGCGTTTATGCCGTTAATAGATAAATCGGAAATCAGAAAAAACATAAATGCTGATGATTACTTCCTGGTAACTTTTCATCGGCCGGCAAACGTTGACGATTCCCAAAATTTAAAGATAGTAGCGGAGATTCTTACTGAAATTTCGAAAAAGAGAAAAGTAGTTTTCCCTATTCATCCACGCACTAGAAAACGCTTTCATGAATTTGGTTTTGAAAATGTAATTGAAAACGAAAACATTATTATAACAGAGCCACTCGGCTATCTTGATTTTATTTCACTTGTAAAAAATGCAAAAGCAGTTATTACCGACTCTGGTGGAGTTCAGGAAGAAACTACTTTTTTGAGTGTGCCTTGCGTAACACTTCGTCAAAGCACCGAACGACCTGTTACGGTCACTAAAGGAACAAATACGATGTGCGAATTAGAGGTGAAAACGCTTGTAGCCATTCTAGATTCTATTGACAACGGCACCTACAAAAAAGGAACAATTCCAAAATTTTGGGATGGAAAAACTTCTGAAAGAATTGCCAAAGAAGTAAATGATTTTTTGATGAACGATAAACAAAATTGAAATGAAAAATTTTGTACTGATAGGTGCATCAGGTTATATAGCACCGCGACATTTAAAAGCAATTAAAGATACCGGAAACGATTTATTGGCTGCTTACGACCCATTCGATAGCGTTGGAGTAATGGATAGTTATTTTCCGAATGCAGATTTTTTTGTAGAGTTTGAGCGCTTTGACAGACATGTTGATAAACTAATACGTAAAAACGTTAAGATAGATTTTGTTTCAGTTTGCTCTCCAAACTATTTACATGATTCGCACATTCGCTTTGGTTTGCGCAACGGAGCAAACGTAGTTTGCGAAAAACCATTGGTACTTAATCCATGGAATGCGCAAAACTTAATTGACCTTGAAAAAGAAACGGGCAAAAAAATCAATAACATTCTGCAACTGCGTTTGCATCCAAATATTATTGCGCTAAAGAAGAAAGTAGAAGAAAGTCCAAAGGATAAGATTTTCGAATTTGATTTAACCTATATCACTTCGCGTGGCAATTGGTATTACACAAGTTGGAAAGGCGATATTTCAAAATCTGGAGGTATTGCTACAAACATTGGCATCCATTTTTTCGATATGCTTACATGGATTTTTGGAGAAATAAAACAAAACGTTGTTCATATACATACACATGATCGGGCTGCTGGTTATTTAGAATTTACAAAAGCAAAAGTGCGTTGGTTTTTAAGTATAGATGCTAACTCTTTGCCTGAAAGTGCGAAGCAAAAAAATATGCGCACCTACCGTTCTATGAATTTAGAAGGGCAGGAAATTGAATTTAGCGATGGCTTTACCGATTTGCATAATACTAGTTATAGCGAGATTATAAAGGGTAACGGCTTTACAGTAAAAGACGCCATGCCGAGTATTGAAATTGCTTATACTATTCGCAAAGAAACACCCATTGGTTTAAAGGGCGATTATCATCCGTTTGCAAAACAGCAAGGAGGCAATCATCCGTTCCATTTATAGAGTTCTATTTCGTATTACTAAATTCCAATTTTGTATTTCGTATGTGTGGTATTGCGGGATTTTATTCTTCTTCAAAAAAAATAAGTGAAAGCGATTTGCATTCTATGACCGATGTGATGAGCCATCGCGGACCAGATGCTGCGGGTTATTTTTTGAACGAAGAGCAAACTGTTGGGTTAGGTCACCGTAGATTGAGCATTATTGACTTGAGCGAAGCAGCCAACCAACCTATGTTTTCTCATAGCGAAAGGTATGTGACGGTTTTTAATGGCGAGGTTTACAATTTTAAAGAAATAGCCAAGCAGCTAAACATTTCAACGCGCACCACCAGCGATACAGAAATTATTATTGAAGCATTTGAAAAAAGGGGAGTTGAGTTTGTGCATTTGCTCAACGGCATGTTTGCCATTGCCATTTACGATAAGCAAGAGAAAAAACTATTTCTCTTCCGCGACCGGTTGGGCGTAAAACCGCTTTACTACTTCTACAACGAAAATACATTTGCTTTTGGCTCAGAGATAAAATCACTATTGAAAAGCAAATTTGTTTCAGAAAACGTTCTGCTGAACAAAAAAACCGTTTCCACTTTTTTGTATGCAGGCTACATTCCAGAACCGCATACTATTTACAATTCTATTTTTCGCTTGTCAGCAGGAAGTTTTGCAACACTTGATGAACAGAAGTTTGAAATAATTAGCTATTGGAAGCCAGAAGAAAAAATTACTACTCAAGTAAAATCAGACTTTAAATCAGCTAAGGAAGAACTGAAAGATTTATTGACTTCTTCAGTTCGCTACCGCATGATAAGCGATGTGCCGTTTGGAACTTTTTTGAGCGGGGGCATTGATTCAAGTGCCGTTACAGCTATTGCGCAGAGTATTTCTGATAAACCAGTAAAGACTTTTTCTATAGGTTTTAAAGAAGCGAAGTTTAACGAAAGCGAACACGCCAAAAAGGTTTCGCAGTATCTGGGCACAGAGCATCATGAATTTAGAGTTACCGAAAACGATGCTATTGAATTGGTGGATAGAATGATGACGGTGTATGATGAGCCGTATGTCGATTCATCGCCACTGCCAACCATGTTGGTTTCTAAATTAGCGCGCCAACATGTAACTATGACTTTAAGTGGCGATGGTGGCGATGAACTATTTATGGGTTATGGCTCTTACGATTGGGCTAAGCGGCTGAACAATCCTTTGGTAAAAGCATTCCGACAGCCGCTTGCATTTGCGCTTTCGCAATTTAGCGACCGTTATAAGCGAGGCGCACAAGTCTTCAATTATAAAAACGAGATACATAAAAAGAGTCACATTTTTTCGCAAGAGCAATATCTTTTTTGCGAAAACGAGTTGAAGGATTTGCTAAAGCCGGATTTTAAGCACGAGGTTTTGTTTGATGAAAAATTTCACACAAAAAGAAAATTATCGGCAGCCGAAGAGCAAGCATTGTTCGATATAAAGTATTATTTAAAAGATGAATTACTGGTGAAAGTAGATATTGCGACCATGCAGTTTTCTCTAGAAACTCGCACTCCATTTTTAGACTTTAGGATAGTAGAATTTGCATTGAATCTTTCAGAGGATTTAAAAAAGAAAAATGGTGTGGCCAAATATTTACTTAAGGAAGTATTATACGATTACGTGCCAAAAGAATTTTTCAATCGCCCTAAATGGGGGTTTTCTATCCCTTTAGCTAAATGGCTTAAAACAGATTTGCATTACTTGATTGAAAAATATTTGAGCGAAGAAACCGTAACTACTTGCAATACTGTAAATTTTGAAAGGGTAGCTGCACTGGTTACACGCTTTGAAAAGGGCGAAGATTATTTGTTTAATAGAATTTGGGCTTTGATTTTACTGCACCGGTGGATAAAAGCAAATGCTAAATGACAGAAGTACTTTACATGAGTTATGATGGAATGACTGACCCACTTGGGCAAAGCCAAGTAATTCCGTATTTGCAAGGCCTTTCAAAACTAGGGTTTCATTTTACACTTATTAGTTTTGAAAAGAAGGAACGTTTTGAAAAATCGAGTAACCAAATTTCGGCTCTGCTAAAAAAAAGTAATATTGATTGGGTACCGCTAGCCTATACTAAAAGCCCTCCCATACTTTCTACCATTTATGATGTAATAAGAATGCGAGATAAAGCATTTGAGTTGCATGGTAAAAAAGGCTTTAGCGTGGTACATTGCCGCAGTTACATTTCTGCGTTGATTGGTTTAGCTATGAAGGAGAAGTTTGGCGTGAAATTCATTTTTGATATGCGAGGTTTTTATGCCGATGAACGAGTGGATGGCGGCTTATGGAAGTTGCACAATCCGCTTTATAAAATGGTTTATGATTTTTTTAAACGGAAAGAAAAGGAGTTTCTATCTAATGCAGATTATACCATTAGCTTAACTGAAAACGGTAAGCGCGAAATTCAATCTTGGAATGAAATTCCGAATCAGCCTATTCCTATTCAGGTTATTCCTTGCTGTGCCGATTTAGAGAAATTCTCCCCCGCACGAATTAATAAAGCAAAACTTCAGGAGTTACGAGCTCAATTTTCTATTCAAGAAAATGATTTTGTATTGAGCTACCTAGGTAGCGTTGGCACTTGGTATATGCTGGATGAGATGTTGGAATTTTTTAAGTATTTTTTAGAAAAAAAACCAAACGCAAAATTTTTATTCGTTACCAACGAACCCGCTTCTCTAGTTCTTAATAAAGCAGCAGAAAAAAAAATCCCCGCAGATAAATTTATCATCACTCCCGCACCTCATTCATTAGTTCCTACATATCTGTCATTATCATCTGTTTCAATTTTCTTTATTAAACCGGTGTTTTCAAAGAGAGCTTCATCGCCTACTAAACAGGGCGAAATAATGGGTATGGGTATTCCTTATGTTTGCAATGCTGGCGTTGGCGATGTAGATGAAATTCTAGCAGATACAAATTCGGGGTTTATAGTAAATAATTTTTCTACAGCAGATTATCAAAAGACAGTAACGGACCTAATCGCAAACCGATTGAATAGCGAACAAATAATAGCTGGCGCAGTAAAATATTATTCGCTTGAAAAGGGTGTTGAAAAGTATCACACTATCTACAAGGCGTTGTTGCATAGCAAAGAAAGATTGGGCTGATTTATTCTAAATTAGACAGGTTCTGTGTTGGCTGTAAAAAATACAGTCGTTTTTAATTCACAAATCATCAATTTCATTTATTTTCATATCAAAGGATTTTTAAGAATGAAAAAGATTTTACAACTACTGATTTTCGTTTTTTGCTGTAGTGTTGGCTTAGCGCAACAATACAGGCTGGTAACTCCCAAAAATAATTTTGTTACTTCAGACTCTAATATCTTATTTAAATGGAATGTGGTAGACAGTGCTACTACATACGAGTTACAGGTTGCGTCTGATTCTCTTTTCAATAATGTGGTTTACAATCCTACCTCTGCGGCTATAAGTAGCCAAACGGTGTTGGCATTTGGCAATACCTACTATTGGCGCGTGAGAGCTTTTCAAGGGACTAGTGCATCAGCATGGTCGTATAGTAGAAATTTTTCTGTGTTTAAGCCTTCGCAACTTGCAGGTTTGGTTATGTGGTTTGATGCCGCAAAAAACGTTACTGCCTCTGGCGGGGCAGTTTCGCAATGGAGCGATTTAAGTTCTTCAGCTTTAATAGCAACCCAATCAACCAATGCTAATAAACCAACGTTGGTAACTAGCCCTCAACTTTGCAATAAACCAGTAGTTCGTTTTAATGGCATAAACAACGCTGCCCAAGTAAGCCATCTTAACTTTACGCCACTTCCATTTCTTTCAGATTATACTGCTTTGATGGTAAGAAGCTACGCGACAAGTGCCAACTTAATGCAATATATTGTTGGCGGGGTAAACAATGGTTTGTGTGCAGCAGCAAGCTATTACTCGGGTGGTTTTGGAAGCTATCAGGGAAGCAGTGCGGAATGCCTCTATACATGTCTACCAAGTTCCCAAGTTTTGGGGTTTGGTGTGTTTGCTACGGAAAAAAACCATGTTTTCAGAAACGGTGTTGAGTTACCTTCGGCCTCCTTAACCAATACAAATTGTAGCAACGTTTCAGGTGTTACATTAGGTACATTGGGGAAAAGAACTGATAACCCAGGAGGTCTTCCATATTTGGGTGATGTTGGAGAAATTGTGCTTTACAATAATTCTTTGAGTGCTACAGACAGAAATTTAGCTGAACAATACTTACGCTACAAATTTGCACCACCGGTAGATTTAGGAGCCGATACTATTTTCAATAAATTTTGTGTAAGTGCGAACTTAGCTCCAATAGGTGGTTGCTATGTTTCCTACTTATGGTCAACTGGTGCAACTACGGCCAGCATTAATGTGACTAGCCTTGGCACTTATTGGGTTCGTGCTACCGATGCTTTTGGCTATACCTCTTCAGACACTACTCGAGTTCGTCCGCAAATTACTTTCAACCAATTGCCAAGCCCTGCATTTTTATGTTCTGGAGATTCTTTGGTGTGGAACACTGGTTATCCGGCTACAGGTTTTCAGTTTACTTGGTCTAATGCTGCCACAACTAACAAAATAGCTATTAAAACACCGGGCACTTACTCGGTAACTATACGCGATGCTTTTAACTGCAATTTTTCTTCTGCTCCAGTTCAGGTAGTTGTTGATGCATTTCCTACAACGAGTTTGGGGGTCGATACTTCTTTTTGTGCAGGTAATAGGTTGAACTTTATTTATCCCGATTCGTTGACCTCTATTGTTTGGTCGAATGGCGACACCACAAACGAAACGGTGATAAACACTCCAGGAAACTATTCTGTAACTGCACAAAACAGTAATAGCTGTATTGCTAAAGACACCATTTTTGTAAACATAAAAGGTATAGCACCAACAGTAGATTTCGCCAACCCCATACTTTGCGCTACCGATACTGTTTTTTTCTTAGGCGATTCTACGCCACCGGCAGGCAATGCCATTGTTTTATGGACATGGGATTTTGGTACCGGAGTTCTTGATTCTTCCCGTAACGTTACGCATCTGTTTGCAACTAATGGAACATATTCTGTTTCATTGGCGACTTATACCGATTCGGGATGTGTAAATACCATTACAAAAAACTTACCCGTATACTTAAAGCCGCAAACTACTTTTCAGTCAAAGGTTTCTTGTGCTTTAGCCGAAACACAGTTTTCTGATTTTAGCTCTCCAGTAGCTTCCATAACTGCTTGGAACTGGCACTTTGCCAATCTCGATTCTTCCATATTTAAGAATCCCAGATTTGCTTTCCCAATACAAGGCAAATATCAGGTGATTCTAAAAACAACTAATAGTGATGGTTGCACCAACACCAAAAAAGATTCAATAGAAGCATTTGCCGCACTTTCGGCAGATTTTAATTTCGAAAATGTTTGCTTAGGTGATTCTACTTTGTTGACGGATGTTACTTCTTCGTTTTCTATTGTATCGTGGCTTTGGAACACCGGTGACAATTATTTTTCTACCAAAGAAAATCTGAAACATAAATACACCACCGCTGGCAATAAAACAGTTACGCTGCAAATTCAAAACGCTATTGGCTGTGTAGATTCTGTAAGTAAAATGTTGCGCATTTATCAATCGCCTGATGCCATATTTGGCGATTTAATTAGCTGCGAGGATAATTACTACACGCCACTGGATAGTTCGGTAACACTGGAAGCAACAAATATCTGGAAATGGAAAATTGGCGGCACAAATTACACTGGACAATATCCGCAACATTACTTTGCCGATACAGGAAACTATACTGTAAAGCTGGTGCTTACTTCGCAAAGTGGCTGTAAAGATTCTGCCAGCCATACGGTTTATGTAGCACCAAATCCTAAAGCTGCTTTTTCGTTTACTCCGCTTTATGGCGATGCACCGCTTAATGTAAACTTCAGCAACCAAAGTGTTAGTGCCAGTTCTTATTTTTGGAATTTTGGCGATGCAGTTGGCGATAATGTGGTTGCTCCTGCTCATACTTATTTTACCAACGATACTTTCCAAATTAAACTGGTGGCAACCAACGATTATGGTTGCCAAGATTCTTTGACCCGAAGCATTAGCGTGGTTAAAACCGATTTAGATATTTCGGTAGATGCTGTAATTACTGATGAAACACCATTGACGGATGGAACAGTTTTAGTTTCGGTTGCTGCCTATTTACATAATGAAGGAACTCGCTTAATTACGACCACTAAACTTTATGCAACTATTGGTAGCGGGGGAGTAATAAGCGAAAACTGGGATAGTATTATTCAAGCAGGAGAAGCAAAGGAATACCGCTTCAATGCAAATTTTGTTGTAGCTGCTGCTGATGCAAAATCGTATGTGTGCGTAGAAGCTAAAAGCATAAACAATGGCGAAGAGGAAATTACTTTAGAAAACAACCGCGAATGCGTTTCGCTAAACGGAGTGTTGCAATTGGTTGGTCCATCTCCTAACCCGGCACGAGGAAGTGCTTATTTAGGTTTGATATTACCTAAAGCCGGAAAGGTAAGTATTGATATAGTTGACCTACTGGGAAGAACCGTAACCCAAGAAGAAGTGCTTGATTTACCTGTAGGAAGAACCGATTACAACTTGCCGGTTAGATTGTTACGTGCTGGAGAATACTTTGTGCGGGTAAAATACAACAACGACAAACTGTTACAAAAATTAGTCGTTCATTAAGCTGCAAAATACTTTTGTTGAAAATAAGAGCCCCGTTACAGCGGGGCTCTTGTTATTTTTATAGGCATGAAGAACATCGCCATTCTTGCCAGCGGAAACGGAAGCAATGCCCAAGCCATTATTGAGTATTTTAAAAATAGTTCTGCTATTAAAGTAGCCATAGTTGTTACCAATAACCCAGAAGCAGGAGTAATTAAAATTGCGCATCAACACAAAATTATTTCGGCCATTGTAAGCAAGAATTTTTGGGGCAATGAGGAAAGCATGAACAAATTGCTGAACTCGTTGAATATTGATTTAGTTGTATTAGCAGGGTTTCTTCAACTTGTTCCTGCTTTTGTAATTCAAAAATTTCCGAAGCGAATTATCAATATTCATCCCGCCTTGTTGCCTAAACATGGCGGCAAGGGTATGTACGGCAAAAAAGTGCACGAAGCCGTATTGGCAGCTAAAGAAGCAGAAACAGGAATTACCATTCATTTTGTAAACGAGAAGTATGATGAAGGCGAAGTGATTTTACAGAAGAAAGTTCCGGTTGATGCTGCTGATACCGCAGGAGGTATTTCTGAAAAAGTCCAGCAATTGGAACACGAATGGCTCCCTAAAACTATTGAGCAGTTGTTGAAGTAAGTTCGTTGTAATACTGCAAGTATTTTTGCTGAAGCGCATTAACCGAAAACTTTTCTACCACAGTTCTTCTTCCCTCAACGCCTATTTTTTTGCGCAGTATTTCATTTTCAATTAATGTAGAAATGGCGGTTACATATTCATCGTCAGTTGTAGCCAAGTAGCCGTTTACTCCGCTTTGGATTATTTGGCTGTTTACGCCCACGGGTGACATAATGGTTGGAATTTCCAAAGCCATGTATTGCAAACCTTTTAAGCCACATTTGCCTTTAGCCCATTCATCATCGGGCAATGGCATTAGGCCAATATCGAAACTTGAGAGTTCTTTCAGTTCGTCCTGTTTGCTCCAGTCCATGCTGATAACGTCCAGCTCATCGTTCTTGTAATTAGCATCTCCAATTACTTTTACCTTAATGCGGTTGCCATACTTCTGTTTTACTTTTAAAAGCGCAGGCACAGCAAATTTAAAGTGCTGAATGGTAGTAATACTTCCGCTCCAGCCAATACAAACCTTATCGTCCTGCGGTAAAGTCATTCGCTGATATTCTTCGGTATCAATAGTAGTAGGAACGATGCGGATATTGCTGTTAAAGGGCTTGGCATAGTCTGCCAAATACTGATTGCCTGCAAAAATCATATCGCTTAAGGCAATAATTTTTGAAGTCTTAGAAGCATCTTTCAAAAAGCTAAACTTCTTGTTGGCATCCGATACGTTTTGCATCCAGATAGAATCATCAAAATCGAAAATTACTTTGGCTCTGCTGCGTGCAAATTGCTTTTCGAAATAAGTAGTGCCAGTCATAAAAGCCTCGCGCTGAATGAAGATAATATCGTAGCTGTTGGCATTCAGCACATCTTTCAATCGCTTGAAAAAGCATTTCAAGAAAACTACTCCCTTCTTAAAAGTATTACCAGGCGAGTAAAATATTTTATCGTCTTCGGGTGAAATTAGAAACGAGAAATCGTAATCGTAACCGTTCTGTTTTAAAAACTCAAGATACTGCTCAAACCTAAACCGCTGCGAAGGCGAACGGTGCTGGCGATGCATGGCAATGTATAATACTCTCTTCATTGGGCTGTTAATACTCACCACTCGCTATTTACTATTCACTAATAATTAGTCTTCTAACCAGAACGAAGGAAGCTTTTCGGTCAATTCTATGTTCTCAAACTTTGCGCTCTTTTTAATACCGGTTGATTTTGCCCATGCTTCCATTTTCTTTAAACCATCTATAAGCGAAGTATTAGCCGAGTCACCAAAAATTGCCTTTGCTTTAGAGTGGTCGCTGTAAGCATGCAACACTTCGTTGCGTGCAGATAAGTAGCGTAACTCACCTTTTATGTTCATGGCTTCCATTACGGTGCTTGCCAATTCTTTTACGCTGTAATCTTTATCAGCCCCAACATTTATAATTTGATTTTGCGCAGCAGCTACGTTTACACAGTTAGCAATTTGCGGAGCAATATCACCAATGTAACTAAAGGCGCGCGTTTGCATACCATCACCAAATACCGAAAGTTGTTTGCCTTGCATTAGTTGGTTCATAAAGATGCCTACTACGTTGCGGTAGCGGTCTCCAAGGTTTTGATATTCGCCATATACATTGTGCGGGCGGAAAACCACATAGTTCAGTCCGAACATTTCGTGGCTTACACGCAATTCCATTTCTACAGCATACTTAGCTATGCCATACGGGTCTTCAGGAACAGGAATCATATCTTCTTTCAGCGGTGGCTTACCGGCACCATACACTGCAATAGATGAAGTAAACACAAAGCATTTTACTTTATGTTTAATAGATTGATTGATGAGATTAACGCTGCCAATTAGGTTGTTGTTGTAATTAAAGTGCTTAATAAAATGGCTCAACCCTTCTGCTGCATAGGCGGCTAAATGGTATACGTAATCGAATTTATTTTCTTCAAAAAGCTTTTCGATAAGCGCATTATCCAGAATAGAACCTTTAATAAACTTCGCTTTCCGGTTTACGTTTTCTTCAAAGCCTCCGCTTAAGTCGTCCAGCACAATTACTTCGTGCCCCAGTTGAATCAACTCGTTGGTAACATGCGCGCCAATAAAACCTGCGCCTCCGGTAATTAAACTCTTTATTGCCATTTTGTTTTTTTGAATGCTGCCAAAAATAAAATTTACCCGCTTAAAGTGAAGATGATTTACTTCCTTCGTAATAAAATAAGACATCATGTTACACCAAACCCTTCCGGAGTTTTACACGCGCGAGTTGCTAAAGCTGAAAACAGAAATTAATCTGTATAAAAACGAAGCTGATTTATGGGTAACCAAAAATGAAGTAAGCAACAGTGCCGGTAACCTTTGCCTACATTTAATTGGCAACATCAATCATTTTATTGGTGCCACCCTAGGCAACACCGGTTATGTAAGAACGCGGGAAGTAGAATTCAGCGCTAAAAATATATCGCGCGCAAAACTAATTGCAGACCTTAACGAAGTAGCTGAACTGGTTAAAGATACGCTTGGTAAATTATCTGCTGAAGATTATAAAAAAGATTACCCTCTTTTAATGCAGGATAAAGTAGTAAGCACCGAACAAATGTTGCTGTATATGCTGATGCATTTGAGTTACCATTTAGGGCAAATAAATTACCACCGCAGGTTGGTTTAACAGAGACTACTCTGCCAACAACCTCTTCAACTTATTAAACGCTGCCATGTTATTCGGGCGTTTGGCCGATTTCATGATATCGCTTTTATCGCGGGTGGTTAGGTGCAGGCTCATGGCGGCTTTGTCTTCTTCTTTTTCGGTAGTGTATTCAAACAATACAAACTGTAATTTGCCGCGCAGTTCTTCGCTCATTTCATCCAACCGGTAATCGGTTAAAAAATCCTGCATGTTTTCCATATTGGTGTACACCGTGCCGAGCGGATCGGTAATACGGGCAAAAACTGTTTTCTGGTCTGATGATTTTGGCTCTTCAAACTTTTCGGAATCGCGAATTTGAATAATGACCACCCCGCTAGTATTTTTGTTTATCCAATCACCAAAGCTGTTCAGGAAACGAAGCGTGGTTTCTACCCCAAAATTATCGAGCGCACCGCCATCCATTACATAAGTAGAAGGCTCGCTAGGCAAAGCAGAATTAGGAAAGAAGAACGGAAAAGTAGCGTTCATACGCATAGCGGAAGTAACCAGTAAACTATCGCTGGCTTGCTTTTTAAAGAAAGCACCGAAGTCAATAGCATCAATTTCCATTTTATTATCCAACGCTTTTTTGCCATGCGGTCGCATTAAAAACGAAACCGGATGCGGGCTGATGTAATACCTGCGAGAATCGTTCATAATAGTAGTGTGGTAAATCAGCAACGGAATTTTGGCATTGTATTCATCGGCCTTGTAATCAGCAATTGTTTTGGTGAAAGGGAACTGTGTGTTCTGGCAATAAAACTTTTCGAAGATGTACCCTCGGTCAACACTATAGCGTTTATCTGCCAGCGTAAACCGGTGGAAAGGAATCAGCACATCGTTACTTAAAATAGAAAGCGCAATCGGGTTCAGCACATCTTTCGAAACATTCTCGGCATACTGATGTTCAGATAAATTGATTGGGAAGCCATTTTTCTTCTGCAAAAACAATTCGCGCAAATAGGTAGTGGCAAACATACCGCCTGATGCACCGCTTATTAAAAACGTTTTATCCAATAAACTACCCTTAGCCAAACTATCGCATTGCTGCAACGTGACCATAGAATACATAGCCGCCCGCAAACCACCACCACTTACATTTACAAAATACATTTTTGGTTTTTCGAACGGCTTGCGAGGGTCGGTGTTTTTGCGCGCCCAGTTTTCTAATATGGGTAGAAAGTAAGATTTGTCTCTAGCAATTGCCGAATCGGAACTCAATTCGCGGAATGCTTCAAGATTGTAGGTAGCCTTCTTTAAATTGTAGTTTAACCCATAGGCGCGGCTTTGAAAACCAAACACATCAAACTGCGTAAGGTAATTGGCGAACAACATAAAAACCAATACTGCCATAGAGCCCCATCCTCCGGTCCAGTACAAGAACATACCGAACATGCTCATCAATAAACTCAAGAATAAAAAGCCAGTTGCGGCAATAGGAAATTGAAAAAACGGATTCTCTAGAAAGAAACCCATACAGGTTAAAACAACTATCGAAAAAACAAAAGCAATAAACGCGTTCCAGTGGTGTCTGCGGAAAACTAATTGATGCAACAGCGGGTCGTAATGGTCAACGGTTCGCGTATGTCGAATGTTGAATTTGTTGGTGAGGTAATAATCTACCCGGTTAAACTGCTCAGGCTCTAATGTTTCATTATACCGAACCTTGCGCATGGTTTTGCGTTTCCAAATCCGCTCTTTATTTTCATCAATAATGCTACCAGTGTTTTTATTCGTGAAGTTGAAGTAAACAGCGGTTACCAAAATCATTAAAACAAAACCCGCGGCAAAGCCCAACAACTCAAAAAATATTTGCCAAAAGCCTTGATACTCGTATTTGATACGAAAGTTAACTACCGTTATAAAGTAAGAGATTAGAAACACCAGCGGAATAATGGCGTTGTTCAGCACAAACATACCCAGCGGGTATTGCAGACTTGCCATAAACGGAAACCGGTGCGAGTGCAAAATATACATCACCACATTCCAGGTAATAAACATGGCACCAAAGCCTATGCCCACCACAGCAAAACTTAAATAGCCTACGTTTCCCAGATATTCAGGATCCAGCAAAACGGAATGTGTGCCAATGCCCGCGCCAATTCTTCCAATTATAATAGCGAACAAAAGCACCCAAAAGAAAAGCAAAAACTGATGCCTCTTAAACGAAAGCAATAGCAATTGTAATGGAAAGGAATAGTAAATATCTTTTAAAAGCGTAAGCATTCGAAAGACAAGTAAGAGAAATGCCCCGAACGGTGCGAGGCTTTAATTAACGGCATAACCGCGTTTGTGTATAGTATTATACAACTACGGATTTTTTACTTCAGATAACTGCATTGTCCAGCCCAAATCAATTCTATAAATAATAGGAAACTTAGTTGACTCGATAACGTCTATGGTATAATTAATATCACTTCCTCCTTGCAACTCCCAACCGGGAATAGCCACCAGGTTTCCGTTCAAATTAAAGTTAAACTCGCTGATAGTATTGCTCATTACTGTAGCGGTGTCGCTTGCTCCGTTAATTTTAATGTTGGTGGCAGAAGTAGTAGAAACATCGTTAAACATTTTGCGGCTGATGAACACCGAAATTTCTTTATCTAAGTTTGTTGCTCCTTCTTTAAATAAATTAAACAAAGCATCTGCTTTAGCATTAGCACCCGCACTGATGGTTATGCTACCCTTTTTGTTTTCGGGTGCGCTTGTGTTCCAGTCAAATACAATTTCATCGCCCACTTTTTTAAGCGTAGCAATAAACTGGTACTTCTTTCCGCTCATTTCTACATCGTAAGTCAACACCGTGCCGGGCTTAATGGCTTTTTCAAAAGCATCAAGGTCCGAAACATTCTGTGCGGGTAACACCAGGAAGGAAACAGCGAGTAGAGATAAAAAGAGTATGAATTTTTTCATAACAAAAGTGTTTTGTATATTATAAATGTAACTTTTAGAATCTATGAATAGAAGATTACAATCGAAATATGAATTCTTTACACCGAGAATATGGTTTTAGCAGCCGAGTTAATTTCTCTGTGATACTATCTATGTCTCCATGTGTTAAAATTCTCTCTTTAATGCCCACCTATATTAAATATATCATAACCTTTGCTTAACATTGTAAGGTTACTATTGCGGGGAAATATTATGAGCTATGGAAGTAAATGATTTTAAAATTTTACTGGTAGACGATGAAACTGATGTGCTTGATTTTATGAAGTACAATTTGGAGAAAGAAGGTTTTTGGGTATACACCGCGCAGAATGGCGTAGAGGCCATTCAACTGGCTAAGAAGATGAACCCGCACCTGATTATTCTTGACCTGATGATGCCCAAGATGGATGGCATAGAAACCTGCCGCGAATTACGTAACATACCGGAGTTCAAAAACACTATCATTACTTTCCTTACCGCGCGTGATGAAGACTACTCGCAAATTGCAGGATTTGAAGTAGGTGCCGATGATTACATTACCAAGCCTATTAAGCCGCGAGTTTTTATCAGCCGTATACGCGCCTTGCTGCGCAGGTTAGAAACTGACGATGCCACAGGCAAGCACATTGTAGGCGATATTGAAATTGACCGCGAACGTTATTTAGTTATTAAAGCAGGTAAAGAAATTTCGTTGCCGCGCAAAGAGTTTGAACTAATGAACCTGCTTATTTCTAAACCCGGCAGAGTTTTTAAACGCGAAGAAATATTAAGCAAGGTTTGGGGTACCGATACTATTGTGGGCGACCGCACTATTGACGTACACATCCGCAAGCTGCGCGAAAAAATAGGTGACGATTACTTTAAAACCATCAAGGGGATTGGGTATAAGTTTGATGCTTAATCACTTCTCCACTTTCCCAATACTCTCTTCATTATAAAATTTTTTTTCTGCCCAGTTAAAGCGTTCCCAATACAGGCTTTCGGTCATGGTTAGTTTGCTCATCAACGAATCTGCCACAAGCGTTTCTTCGGGCGAAAATGCTTCTGCTTTTACCGATTGTAAAAAAGGTTGAAGCTCACCGTTCAAGGTAGTTTTATAAAAGCCGAGTAACTCTTTGCTGTAATGCTCCATGGTAGTATCGCCTTCAAAATCTTTCAGCGTTTCAATTTTAGTAAACGTACTGTTTACCAATGCCGAATACTTTTCGTGCGCTTGTAATGCACGCGCTTTTTCGTAGCTCTGTATGCCATCGCCATACTCCAGCGAGTTATCAATTACCGCTTGCACACTTTGCAAAACTTCATCATGGTATTGCTTGGCGCGTTTCTCTTTAAAGTGGCAGCTGGATAAAGCCAACACCAACAGGCAAACAATAAAAAGGACAGGTATTCTATTCATGTGAAATGTTTTAACGGATGAAATACGCTTTACAAACAGTTACGTATAATATTTACTGTTTAATGTAGTATCAAATTTAAACTTTAAAAATAAGCCACTAATTACACGAATTATTTTTGTAACAATTCGTGTGATTAGTGGCTATAACTAAAAAGTGATTTTAATCCGAAGAATATTCTTTCTGTTTCTCGCTTTCCTTTTCACAAATTCGGTGATGGCGGCAACGCACGTGCAAGCCGATTCTACCATTGACATATTTGAATCAGAAAAGAGCGTTTTGCTGCAACGAGTAAATTTTGAAAAAACGCGCATCGCTAACGATTATCAAAGCGCGGATAGCCGTTTGTTTAACCTTATCGATAGCATAGCTAAATTTGTATTGGCGCAAGAAGTAGATAAAAGTAAACGAAACCTTTACCTCACTCGTCTGCAAGTATTCCTCACCAACATCAACCGGTATTATTCCGATAGTTATTTAAAGTCGGGCACTTATCTAGCGGTGTTGAGTTACTATCCATCCATGATAGAGTGGGATCAGAAAGACGAGCTGTTACGAAACATAAAACGCTATTCCGCTTTCTCCGTTAAAGCCACGCGCTTGATTCCCAGCGATACTATTGCCGAAGATTTCCTAACCGATTACCTAACCGACCATCCTGATGATATTTTCCGCTACACCGAAGAGTTTGATGACCGAAGGTTTGCCTTGCGCTTGTTAGAGAAAGCGGTTAAACTCGCACCCGAATCTGCCAAACGGTATTACAGCAGTACAGGACCAGTGAGCAATATTTTGCGTCAGAGTAAAGATTTGTTTGTGCGCAAATCGTTTGAAATCTACAGCCGCTTTGGTCAGCGTTCGCGTGCTTTTTTATTGCTCGATGAAATTATAGCCAAGAACATTTCGTTAGAAGCGGCAGATTCTATCGGCAACAACCCTGACCAGTTGTTTCGTTTGTTGGTGCAACTCTCTATGCGCTACGAAGCCAACGTTACATTCTCTATTTATCGTTACCTCGATATTTATTGCGTTGACGCACTGCGCAGAATTACGCAAGAGGCCGCCAACCCAAACTACCAATACGAATCATTCAAAAATTATACTGCCGAAGAAATATTTGTGCTATTAAGTTATGGCTATAAAGAAACCAACACTAAAACATTTCAGGCGTTGGTGGAAATTCTGAAAAAGAAAACAACCGGTAAGCCCATCAGCGGCATCATGATTGGCTCGCTTGATAAAACAAAATTGAAGGAGCTGATTATTCATTGCGATAAGAACAATATGCTGGAGCAAATATTAAGTTCTGTTGATGATGAAAAGAAAGATTACCTGCTGGCACTTTCTTCGTTGGAAGAAAAAGAAAATCTCTTTCCACCGTTTAAAACCTTTGCTAAAGAAAACGCTATAACCAATATGGAAAGTGAAGACCGCTCGCTGAATGAAATAACCAAAGCGCGTTCGCCAAAACCAATTGCCGGAGATACTTTAGCCGAAGAAGAATCTACCACTAAACCGGAACGAATGAAAGAATGGGTAGAGCCGAAAAAGCCAGTTAATTTTGTAGTTACGGAAACTGCACAGTTTGCTGTTGAAGAAATAAAGCCAGAACCTGCTCACGATATTGTTCCCATCCCAGAACCAATAGTAGAGCCAATACGAATTGAATTAGACGCACGCACACGCACCATTATTTCGCTCAAGAAAAACATTCTGCAAACGCTGCAACACTTCTCGCTATTTATTGATAAGGATTATGCTGAAGAAATTTTAATTTATGCCGCCCGTAAAGAGCCCGATGAACTGTTCAAGAAAATTGATTCATACAAACAAAAACGCTACAGCTTAAAAATTTTAGAGCAATGTGCCATCAATGCACCGCTTTCAGTCAAGCGTTATTTGTATAATCCAGCACAACCGGTTAACTACATTTTGCAATACAGCAAAAGCCCTGTGGTTCGCAAGATTATAACCATCAATCCTGACCTCGGCTACCACAGCAAACCATTTTTATTGTTAGACGATATGCTAAATCGCAGTTTAACTTCAAAAGATGCCATTGAAATAAGCAAAGACCCTAACAAGCTTTTTGAGGCAATGGTTAAAATAATTTCGGGGTCTAATTATGTTGGTTCATACAGCATTAACCGCGAAATGCGCGACTACAGTTTGCGCTTTATCCGCGAAATAAATGATAAGATTGCCACCGGTAGTTCGCAGCCATTTTATTCGGTAGAAGGTTTCGGCTCTACCGAACTTTACTTTCTCATGCTTTACGGACGCGATGAAGTTTTTACTTCCACCTTCACTGGTCTCTTCAATCGCTTTATGCAAAAACTTCCTGCTGGCGATGGTAATGCTTTCTTAAAATCAGTAAACAATTATCAGTTCCGCGATTTTCTTTCGCTCTGCTCTAACTTCGGTACTATTAAAGATTTTCTCTCCAAATTTTCGGGCGCAGCAAAAAACGATTTGTTCATTTCCTATACTTCTAATCTCGAAAAACAACAGGTCGATTTATCAAGCATTGTATTGATTGCCGAATCGGTCTCTAACATTAACGATGACCAGTTACTCACCGTTATGCAAGCCAACATCAAAAAAGAGTATGAGCGCGTAATGGCAGATAGCAATCAAATTGGCATATCTCTTTATGGTGTTCTATCCAGCGTAATATCAGGAAACGCACGCACCGAAAATGCCTGGTATAAAAAGATTTCGCAGCAGTTTAAAATTTCACCGGTGGCTTCTTTGGCTTCCACATCGCTGTTGAATGCAGGCACACAGTGCATTGAGCAAATGTATTTTTACAACGATGATGACGGGCGCAGTTCCTATATCAACTTTGTAAATACTTACAAGAATCAAAATTCTTGGGGCGTTGAAGACCGCAATAGCTACATCCATATTTTCTCCAAGCAAGGAGAGCATGTAGAAATTTTCGCCAACAAACCCGAGTTTGAAGAAAACGGAATAAGTGCCATTGATGCATACTTTAAAGAGAAAAATTATACCGCAACAGTAGTCGTTCATCGCGGTCATAGTTTCCATACAGAATCTACACTCGAAAAAGTTCCGGCTTCGGCTAAGTTAATTTTTGTAGGCTCATGCGGTGGCTTTTACAAATTGCCTATTGCTTTAGAAAACGCACCCGAAGCGCACATTATTTCAACCAAACAAATTGGTACAAAAACGGTTAACGATGTAATGATTTACGCCTTAAACGAGAACATTCGCAACGGAAAAGATATTGTATGGAACGACTTTTGGGATAAGATGCGCGACCGCTTAGGCAACAACCCATACTTTGGCGATTATATTCCGCCTAACAAAAACTTAGGGGCCATTTTTATTCGGGCATACTATAAAATACTGGGAGTATAACAGATGAAGCTAGCGCATAAAATATTTCTAATTACACAAAAAATATTTGTGTGTGCGTTTGTATTGCTTTTTGCGCAAGATACTTTTGCCGCCACTGATTCTACCAAAACCAACATTAAAAAAGCCGATTACTACATCGATGAATTTCAGGAGAAGATTGATTTGTTTGACGATGTAAAAAACGGCAGGGTTGATTTAGACGATTCTGCACTTACCGCGTATGCTAGCAAAGTTTATTTCAAACTCATAGATTCTATTCAGCGCTTAGTAGAAAGCCCGAAGTTTGATGAAGCCAAACGCAAACCAATTCGCGAAACCGTTTACATACAATTACGAAAAATAAATAACCGCACTATCTATAACGTAAAGCGATTCGATAATTTATTCCGCTTTATCCTTGGCGAACTAAATGCTATTCAACAAAACAAACTATACAATTATTTAAGCAACAACACCGCTATGGCGTTTAACACGCTATCTATTTTTAAAAACGAACCCTGTGCCGATTCATTTTTAGTTTTTGCTGCCCAATATCGAACCGATTTAGTATTCAAAAATTTCGAAGCCTACTCCTCGCGCCCTTACTCACTGCATATTATAGAAGAAGCCGCTAAAGTGGCACCGGTTAAAGTAAAACGCTATTTCAACCCTAACGATGCTATTTATAAAGCGTTGAAATTAAGTAATGATACTGCGGTAAAAACCATTCTTCACATAAAAGACAAATTCAGCCGCAAGTCCAACGCATTTACTTTGCTCGATGATATTGTAAATGGCAAACTGACTATTGATAAGGCAGATGCCATTGGCAAAAACCCGCAACAGTATTTGCGCGCCATGCTTAAAATTCGCGCAAAAAAAAATCCATTAGCTCTTAATTCGTTAGAAGATGAGCTGAATATTTACGCCCTAAAGTTTGTGCGGGAGTTGAACGATTTGCATAACGATAAAGATGAAACTCGTTTTGCCTCCATCGAAGATTTCAGCGCGCAGGAACTTTACACGCTCATGATTTATAGCGAAGAAGAAATTTTCACTTCCACCTTCAACGGTCTGTTCAACCGCATGATGGTAAAAATGGGCGACCAATCCGGTTTCGATTTTCTGAAAAGCGTGGGCGATAATAAGTTCCGCACCTTTATAAAAATGAGTGCAGGCTTTGGCAAACTGGGCGAATTTTTAGGTAGCATGAGTCAACTTCATCAGCAACTGCTCATGGTAAAGTTTACAAGTGGGCTAGAACAATACAAAGATTTATCGCAGGCCGTAGAAGTAGCCGATGCCTTTGGCAGCATTACCGATTCGCTCGTGCTGCGCATTCTTCGCGGAGCTATTAAATACGAATACATCCGATTAAGCGGCAAGAACGATTTTAAAGGAATGGCGCTCTATGGATTGTTCTCCAATTTATTTGTTGAACGAAATTTGACGAACGAAAATTGGTTCACTTCTGTTTCGCAACAGTATGCCTTACCAGCTTTCGATAGAATAAAAAGCTCAAAACTATTTGCGCGCGATAGTGTTGACCGTTGGTTAATTTATTTTTATGACGATGAAGATGGCGATGCTTCCTTCGCATCCTTCATAAAAACATTCACCGATTCTAACTGGCTGGTAGTCGACTCAGGCATTTATGTCACCATCAAATCAAAGCACGGGCGCGATGTAAATATTTTTGCCAACAAGCCCAAGAACGAATACGATGGACAGGCGCGCCTCGAAAAAATATTCACCGATAACTTTTACGAGCCAAACGTATTGGTGCATCGCGGCCACAGTTACTACGCCCCCAAAACCATCGAAAAAATAAAAGACGATACACAAATTTTCGTTCTTGGCTCTTGCGGTGGCTACCACAGCATTTCCACCATCATCGAAAAGTCTTCCGAAGCCAGTATCATTTCCTCCAAGCAAATAGGAACCATGTATGTCAACAACCCCATGCTTAAACTCCTGGCCGACTACATCAACCGGGGCGAAGACGTAGAATGGGAAAGGATCTGGAAAGATTTAGAAGTCTACGTAAAAACCAACCCCAAAGCCTACGAACGTTACCTTGACTACATTCCTCCACACAAAAACCTCGGTGCCATTTTTATTAAGACTTATAATAGAATGTTGGAGCAAGGGAATTGAATACATATCCACTATTGCGTTACCCTCTGCAAAGATTCATATCTGACTCCAAATTATTTTTGCTCCATATAGAGAATGGCTAGGAGGACTCTACGACCGAAGCAAACAGAGCAAAGCGGAATTCACGAATCCCTTTATAATATACTATGAGTCAAGTAATCCAGTAATTATTATGTGAGACTCTTTATGGCAAGCAAAAAAGTTCTCCGTTCCATCCTTTATGCAAATGCAATAGCCAAAATACAAGATGGCTCATTCCTCGGCATGGCATAACGCCATGATAATTTTTGTATTACTGTTTCAACCGTGGGTCCATCGCATCGGTTAAACCATCGCCTATAAGGTTGAAGGTTGTAACGGTGATGAAGATGGCGAAGCCCGGGAAAATGGCGAGCCACCATGCTTGTGGAATTTGGCGCGCGTATGAAAGCAGTTGCCCCCAGGTAACGGTATCTGCTGGACCTAAGCCTAAGAAAGACAAAGTTGATTCGGTGAGAATTGCTCCGGCAATTCCGAATGCAATAGAGATAAGCACAGGTGAAAGTGCGTTAGGAATGGCGTGTTTGAAAAGTATGTGTGCGTTGGAATAGCCCAGTGAGTTTGCGGCTTCGATGTATTCTAAGTTGCGCACCTTTAACAGTTCGGCACGGATGAAGCGGGCAATACCCGTCCAGCCGGTTAAGCCGATGATGCCCATGATAACGTAAAGGTTTGGCTTGCGAACAATGGAGATGATGAGGAGAATAAGGAAGAGCGTAGGGATGGAGTTAAGCACTTCTATTACGCGCATAATAATTAAGTCAAACGGAACGGCTACTTGTTTGCCTAAGAAAGAAATATTCTTGAGCGGAATAACCAGCAGGTTGCCTACAACCATTACTGCGGCAAAGATTAAAATGCTGATGCCGAGTTGAACAAACCCTTCGCCAAGGCCTCTGCCAAGTGCATCGGTAATATCGTAAGAGCGGGTGCCGAAGGAATAAAAGAAGGCAAAGAAAAGGAAGAGAATATTGCCCCAAAGGCGAACGCGGGATACCTGAAAGTTTTCATCGCCATAGAAACCGGCAAGTGAGCCGAGTAAAATGCCTATAACGGAAGCAATGAGCATAGATACAATACCTACAGTCATGGCAATTTTAGTTCCGTGAATCATGCCCGATAGAACATCGCGGCCAAGTTCATCGGTGCCGAACCAGTGTTTCCATCTTGCAGAAGGAACGTTCTGCTCATCGAAAGGACCTTTAGAGTGGATGTTGTTATCGTCCTGATTCATTGGCAAATACGGCACGGGAGGGAATACCACCATATCGTATTGCAGGTTTTTCCAATCTACATTCTGAAACTGTGGTTGAAATTCGCCAATGCCAAAACCTACGGCAATATCTTTAAGCACAGGAAAGAAAGTTTCTCCTTTGAATTTGCAAACCAATGGTTTTTCGTTAGCCAAAAACGGGGCAAACACGGCAATAAGTGCCAAAACTATAACGATGTAAAGCGAAATAACAGCCGTCTTTTTTTTGCGGAATTGCTTATTTACAAAAGCCCAATACCCTTGTTCGTTCTTCGCCTTTATTGATGTAGCTTCAGCCATTTTGTTTTACTTCTTTGAATAGGAAATTCGCGGATCAACCACGGCATATAAAATATCGGAAACCAAATAACCCACCAAAGTCAATATAGCCGCAAACATGGTGTTGGTTAATATCATGGGGTAATCTTTTTGAATAACGGCAGCGTAAGTAATTTGCCCCAAGCCCGGAATGGTAAATAGGAACTCGAGAATAATAGAGCCGCCAATTAATGCCGGGAAGAACGAGGCAAATATAGTGATGATAGGCAGCAATGAATTACGGAACGCATGTTTCCAGATTACTTTGTTTTCAGGCAAACCTTTTGCGCGTGCGGTGCGGATATAATCTGCACCCAATACGGTAAGCATAGAGCCGCGCATTTGGCGAGATAAGTAAGCGAAGCTGGCATATGACGCAATGATTAAAGGGAGAGCTAGATGGTAAGCTAAGTCGCCAAGTTTATAGAAGAAGCCATCTTCCCAAACAGCATCGCCCAAACCAAATGGAGGGAAAATTTCTACGTAATCGGGGCTGCATAAAAAGAAAATTGCCATGGTGCCAATCCAGAACACGGGAAGGGAATAAGTAAGGAACAAAGCAACGGTTACACTTGAATCGTAAGTGGAGCCTTTGCGCACCGCTAAGGAAATACCCAGCGGAATAGAAATAACATACTCAATTATAATTACAAGAATTGAGATGAGCATGGTAATCCAGAGACCATCCCAGATTACGCTCTTAACAGGGCGTTTGGTGAAGAATGAAATACCGTAATCGCCTCTAATAAATCCTCTGCCTAAGGTAGGGTCGGTTTCTGTGCCAAACCATTTTGCCGCACCAAATAACCAACGGTGATATTGATTATGAGTTCCACTCCATTGAATGGCAGGAACATATCTTTTCCAAACGGTGGCTTCTGCTTTTACTTTGTTGTATGCGGCTTCGGTTGCCGCTGCTTTGGTTTGTATTTCGGTAAGGTTACTTGCCGATGCTGCTTGCGCTTTTAAATCGGCATACAAACCGGCAAGCACTACATCTTCGTGATGAATTAAAGTTTTGGCTGCGGTGTTTCGCAATTCAATCAACGCATTGGTATTGATTGAATCTTTTTTTGTAGCAATAATGGAGAACTCTAAATTTTTAAGTTGGTGATAGTAGGTTTCTATTTGCGGCCAGTTTCCGTAAGTGTAAACCATGCGGTCTAACATTTCGCGGTGGTTCTTGGTAGGTATGCGAATAAGCGTATCGCTTTGTGCTGAATTAGAAAAGGCGAAATAGAATACCGGTAAATCCAAACCCAATTTGTGGCGCAACTCGCGATACGAGCGCTCGGTGGCAAGTTTATCAGATGCCTGACCTTCGGCACTACTGCGGCTCAACATAGTTTCAGCCGGGTCGCCCGGTGCTGCGGCAATTAGAATAAAAGTAAGCAGAGAAATAATGAAAAGCGTAGGAATGAAAATCAATACCCGTTTAAGAATATACCCGAACAGAGGAAAGGAAATTTTTGTAAAGAAAAATTTCTTGCCCGATTCTGTTTTACCTGTTTTAACTTCTGCTTCTACTGGTTTCATCAGCGTAACAATACTTAATTATTGAACCTGTTTGAAAGCCGCTTCGTTAAAGCCAGGGCGAACAATAAATGTTTCGGTGTTGGTGAAACGCTTGCTGATGGCCATTTTTTCTTTC
>CAMBIM010000003.1 GCA_945867505.1 Chitinophaga pinensis | reverse complement strand
GCATAACATGAATCGGCATTCATTACCGTAACGGTAAATGTAGTAGTAGTGCGCGGTGCCACGTATGGGTTAGGGCAGTTAGTAGGGTCGCCACAAAGCGAGTAATCAAACACCGGATTAGGTAACGAATCAGGACTCCAGAAATAGTTAAGTATAGCTGCTGTAGAGTTTGCTGTTGCAATCAACTGTGTATTCATACCGGTAAGAATTACCTGCTCGGTTACCTGCAAGTCAACATTAATTTGACCCGGTGATGATACAGTAAAGTTAGCCGTTCCCTGGCAACCGTTTACATCGGTTACAATCAATAGGTAATCATCGGCAGGTAAGTTATTGAAAACAATAGAGCCGCTATCGGATGCCTGACCGTTGCCATTCAATAAATAAGTATATGGTGCAAATCCTCCGGTTACACCTACCGCTACTGTGCCGTTAGCTACGTTAAAGCATTTAGCACCTTGCGCATTAGTAGTAACTGTAATTGGTGCAGGGTCATTAACCACTACCGATGCAGTAGCTGTGCAGCTTTCGGCATCCGTTACGGTTAAGGTATACGTTCCCACCACCAAATTGCCGATAGAGATACTTGTTTTAGTGTTGCTCCATGCGTATACATACGGCTGAACGCCACCCGTAGTTATTGCCGTGGCAGAACCCGTATTTCCTCCGTGGCATATAGGGTCGTAACTACTCAAGTTCGAAATTATCTGCACGCCCTCGCCTACTGTAAACGTGGCTGTTTTTACACAACCATTAGCATCGGTTACTGTAAGGGTATACGTTCCTGCTTCTGCGTTGCTCAAATCTTCAGCAACACTTCCATCCGACCAGCTAAAGGTATAAGCGGTAGTTCCGCCTGTAACGGTTACATCAATACTTCCGGTAGAAGAACCGTAGCAAACCGCATCGGTAACAATACCCGAAATACGAATTTCGGTAGGCTCGTTAATATCTATACTATCGTAAATAAAGCATCCGTTAGAGTCGGTTAACTGCACCACATAGCGTCCGGCAGTAACACCAGCTAAAGATGAATCGGTATCAAACGTGTTCCATAAATAGTAGTAAGGACGCGAACCACCTGTTGGTAAAACAGCAAGAGTTCCTGTAGCTGCACCATAACAGGTGACATCCGTTTTAACTAAACTAATACCAAGAACTTGCGGCTCTACAATAATGTAAAGCGAAACTGCCTGACAGCCGTTGGCATCCGTTACCGTAACATAGTAGTTACCACCTGTTACATTAAATATATCTTCTGTTGATTGACCGGTAGACCATAAGTAAGAGTATGGCAATGTGCCGGCATAAGCGGTAATATCAACAAAGCCATCGGCTAAACCATTACAGGTTACATTCTTCACTACACCCGAAGTAAATATTTGACCAGGTTCTGTTACCACAGCCGAATCTACAAATGAACAATTACGTGAATCTGTAATTGTAACAATGTATGTTCCTGCTCCTAAGTTGATGAGGTCTTCGGTAGTTGCACCGTTACTCCATGCGTAAACATAAGGCGGTGTTCCGCCAGAGCCTATCAAATCTATTCTTCCTGTAGTATCGCCATTACATAATGGGTTCTTCACTATAAAGTTGGCATATATAGCTGTAGGGTTTACAATAGTAGCCGATGTAGTAGCCGTGCAGTTGTTCGTATCGGTTACGGTAACTACATATAAGCCACCCGGTAAAGATGAAAGGTCTTGTGTAGTTGGTCCGCTGCTCCATGCATACGTGTAAGCAGGAGAACCACCGGTAACAGTTAAATCTATAGCACCATCGTTTGCATTAAAGCAAGAGATATTGGTAACTACAGTTGTAAGAACAAGCGCGGTCGGTTCATCAATAAATACTGAATCTTTTTTCTCACACCCGTTAGCATCGGTAATAATTACATAGTAAAGTCCACCGTCTAATCCCGAAATATCTTCCGAACCCTGGAAAGTTGACCATAAGAAATTGTAAGGAGTAGTGCCACCACTTACGGTTAAATCTGCCTGACCGTTACTAGCACCGTTGCAGGTAACATCCGTTCCTACAACAGAAGAAGTAATAGAAGTAGGTTCTGTAATAGTAAATGAAGCCGTAATGGTGCATAGGTTAGCATCCGTTACAGTAACATCAAATGTTCCGCCCGATACATTATTAATATCTTCCGTTACTGCACCGTTGCTCCATAAGTAAGTATAAGGGAATACACCGCCTTGCACAGTAATATCTACCGAACCATCGGCACCACCGGCACAACCTACACTCACCACCGATGAGTTCATTACCATAGCAGAAGGCTGGGTAACTGTAGCCGATATGGAGGCAGTACAATTGTTGGAATCCTTTACGGTTACATCATAAGTTCCGGCAGTTACACCCGTTAGGTTTTGTGTAGAAGCTCCATTGCTCCAGGTATAGCCGTAAGGGCTTACTCCACCATTTACAGTTAAAGTTACATCACCGGTAGCAGCACCGTTACATAAAACGTTGGTTACGCTAATAGCAAGAACTATAGCCGGAGCTTCGGTAATAACTACAGAATCAGTATTAGTGCATCCGTTAGCATCGGTAACAATTGCAAAATAAGTTCCTCCGCTAATTCCTACTATAGTTTGGGTAGTTTGGAAAGTGTTCCATAAGAAAGTATAAGGGGCGGTTCCTCCATTGGCACTTACGCTGGCAGAACCATTAGCCGAACCTGCACAAGTAACATTAGTGCCGGTAACCGTAACGTTTAACGCACTAGGCTCGGTAATTGAATATGAAGCACCAATGGTGCAGCCATTTGCATCGGTAACGGTTACTAAATAGGTACCTCCACTTAATCCGTTAATATCTTCGGTAGTAGCACTGTTGCTCCAGTTAAATGAGTAAGGGAAAACACCTCCCTGAACCGTAATATCTACCGAGCCGTTCGCACCACCGTTGCAAGCAACGCTTTCAATCGTTGCATTTAATACAAGACCTGAAGGTTGTGTAATTGTATTACTAGCACTTGCTGTGCAACTGTTGCCATCTGTAATAGTTACAGAATAATTGCCGGCTGGCACATTCACTAAATCTTCGTTGGTAGAAGAGTTGCTCCACGCATAAGTGATAACAGGTGTTCCACCGTTAACGGTAATATCAATTTCACCGGTTGAATTGCCATTACATAATACATCCGTTTTAACCAATGAAATTGTAATTGGTGTAGGCTCGACTACTAAAGTTGTATTAGTAATACTGCAACCATTGGCATCATTCACTACAACAGAATACGTTCCGCCAGCAACACTTGAAAGGTCTTCAGTAGTTGCTCCATTATTCCACAAATAGTTATATGGACTGGTTCCTCCAGACACGGTTAAATTCACATTTCCGCTGGCAGCACCTGCACATAATACCGCTGTAGATGAAATAGTAGAAGCCAATTGAGTAGGCTCAATAATATCCTGGCTAATAGTTTCCTGACATCCGTTGGCATCAGTAACTGTTGCGGAATAAGTGCCCGGCAACAATCCATAAATATCTTCGGTTGTTTCGCCATTGCTCCATACAAAGCTATAAGGTGGCACACCGCCATTAGCCGTAATATCTATTGTACCCGATGAATCGTTGTAGCAAAGCAAATCGCGGTAAGAAGCTACATTTATAAATAAAGGAAGCGGCTGCGAAATGGTAGCACCAACAGATGCCGAACAACCCTTAGAATCGGTTATAGCCACATTATATGTTCCGGCAATCAAGCCAGTTAAATCTTCGGTAGTAGCTCCGTTGCTCCATAAGAAATTATAAGCCGGATTACCTCCGCTTACCGTAATGTAAATAGCACCAGAGCTAGCTCCATTACAGCCAATGTTAAACAGCGAATCTATTTGCGCTTGCAATTGGTTTGGTTGCGTAATAGTTACGTTTACAAAATCTGTACAACCTTTCGAATCGCGAAGAGTAACTACATAGTTACCAGAAGATAAACCCGTAAAGGTTGGTGATGCTACAAACTGTACTCCATTAATTGAATAAGCGTAAGGGGGAACGCCACTAGTTAATTGAACAGTAACTGTTCCATCTACCCCGCCAAAACATGATACCGGTGTTTGCGAAACTAAACTTGCATATACCGCATAAGCTGTATCAATAGTTACGGTAGATGAATTAGTACAGCCATTATCATCGGTTACTAAAACCGTGTAAGTGCCGGCAGATAAACCGTTGAACACATTGCCCGGTTGGTTTGGTCCGCCATTTAATGAGTAAGTATATGAGGGAACACCACCAGTAGCATTTACGGTTATTGTTCCGTCAAATACATTGTCGCAACTAGCGTTTTGTGGTGTAGCAATATGGGTAAGAACAGTAGGTTCACCCACCACTACGTTATATACCGGGTTAGAAACGCAAGCCAACGCATCCTGAATAAACACGGAATAAGTAGCAGCGGTTAAACCAGTAAACACGTTATTACTTTGGTAAGTAACTCCATTATCGTTTGAATAGGTATAAGCAGGTGTGCCATTAGTAGCCGTAATTGTTATAACACCGGTATTGCCTCCGTTACACAAAACATCTTGCACCAACACATTATTAACTACCGGAAGCGGAGCAACGGTTATAGTTGCCGCACCAAGGAATCCGGTGTTTCTTATACAGCCATTGTTATCTGTAATTTGTTGAATAGTATATGTAGTAGTGGTAGTTGGCAATACGTTAGCCGTATCGCCATTGTTTACGTTGCTTTTTGTAAATACGTTTGTTCCGTCAGTATAAACTACCGTAAACGGTGCAGTGCCAAATGCAAAGTTAAAAGTGATAGCTGTGTCTACTCCGCTACAAACGGTAACAGAACCACTAATACTTCCGTTAGGAAGCGGATTTACGTTTACTGTAAATGGAATACATATTGTAGTGTTACATAAACCTTCGGCACGTAAGTAATAAGTAGTAGCAACAGTAGGCGATACTGTAATAGTAGAGCCTGTACCTTCCGGCACTCCGCCACAACTTGAGCTATACCAGTTCCAACTAGCACCTACACCCAGCTTACCCCCAACGGCAGTCAGGTTAGTTGAGCTACCTATACATACTGCCGATGAACCAGTAATAGAAGAAGCAACAACCGATGAATCGTTAACCGTAACTGGCGTAAACGCACAGTTGCTTGTATTACAAGTTCCTTCAGCACGAACATAGTAACTGGTAGAAACTGTTGGTGTAAGCGTTACAGTAGCTCCAGTAGCCACAGCACCTCCGCTTCCGCAACCACCGGCATACCAGGTCCACACTCCACCGGTTCCCAACGAGCCTCCAACTACTGTAAGCGTTGTTGAGTTACCTTCGCAAATGGTAGTAGTTCCCGAAACCGAAACAGGGTCGGTAGAAAGGGTATTAACTGTTACTAATTGCGATACGCAAGCTGTAGTAGTAGGGCAAGGAGCCAAGCCTTCTGCTCTTACAAAATAAGTGGTGCTAGAATTTGGCGAAACAGTAACCGTAGTGCCGGTGCCTACAAAAGTTCCACCGCAACCTCCGCTATACCAGTTCCAACTGTTACCGGTTCCAAGCGAACCGCCAACTACCGTCAGCGTAGTGCTTCCACCATTGCATATAGTAGTAACTCCCGAAATACCTGTAGGCGCAACCGATGATTGATTAACCGTAACCGTAGCTGATGCACATGCTGTAAGTGTGTTGCATGGAGCGGGGTCTTCGGCTCTTACATAATAAGTAGTAGTAACCGCTGGCGATGGGGTAATAGAAACCCCAGTGCCAACTAATGTGCCACCGCAACTTCCGCTATACCAACGGTAAACACCACCTGTTCCTAACGAGCCACCGTTGGCAGTAAGTTGTGTAGATTGTCCGTTGCAAATAGTTGAAGTAGTTACGCTAACCGAACCCGGAGCAGTAGAAACTGTATTGACCGTAACTGTTACTTGCACGCAGGCAGTAGTGTTACACGTGCCTTCTGCTCTTACATAGTAGGTGGTAGTAGTAGTTGGACTAACCAATAGCGATGCGCCTGTGCCTGCAAATGTTGAGCCGCAGCCTGCGGTATACCAACGCCAGCTTGCACCCGTGCCAAGCAAACCACCCGAAACGCTAAGCGTAGTGCTTCCGCCATCGCAAATAGTAGTAATTCCGGTAATAGAAGTAGCGGCTACTGAAAGTGATTGTACCGTAATAGTAATAGGTGTGCATGTAGTGCTTCCGCAACCATTTTCTCCACGCACACAGTAAGTAGTAGTGCTGGCCGGTGCTACGCTTATGCTACCATTGTTATATTGAAGAAATGTACTGCCTGCATACCAAGCCCAATTTCCTGGAGTACCGGCAGTGCCATCAAAACGGGTAAGGGTTACAGAAGAACCTGCACAAATAGTAGAACTTGGCGAGGCAGTAACGCTTGTAGCTGCTATATAAGGCACTTCATAATTAATAATCAACTGCGGGCGATTAGCATTGCTGTGCCCACGAAAATCTATCCATTCATCATTGCTTGGTCCGGAAGGGTCGCTATGACCGCCTTGGTTGGCATTGTCCAGAGAGAAAGCTACAAAATCGTAAGTTAATGCAGCTTGCACTCTTGCTTTTACATCTAATTGTTGAAAATCGTACCAACCAGTGGTTGGCGTCCCAAAATTGCCAAAGGCGTTGTAGTTTCGGTAAACAGTACCTGTTGCGTTTATATCGGTATAGTTCTGGTCACAGGTTAATGGGACAGGGTCCGTAGCAATAGGATCATAAGCCTGATAGAAGAATTGCAATGCATTATCATTCAATTGGTCGTTAGTGAAATTATACTCATACCAACGGCAGTAAGAATAATTTATAAAACAAGAATTATCGGGTATGGAAGCAATGTTATACTTAGCATAGCACTGAAAATAATCATCATCAAAAAAGCCATCATCATAACCTATGCGTAAGTTATCATCCGCATCGTTATTGGGGTCGTATTGACAACCGGCATCTTCGTCTATAGTAAACGTCCAATAGGCAGCATTATTAGGGGTAACCGTCACTACTGGATCAATTACTAAAGGGAACTTTCTTCCGGCATCGGTTAACCAGGCAGCATCTACCAATACGTTAACATATATCAATCCGTTTTTTTCTTCAACAGAATATCTACCATTCAACTTTCCGCCCTCTGTAGTTTTATTGCGTTCGTAAAAATGAGGGGCTTTGTATTTAAGCAAGATGTTTCCTGCATCGTTTTTAATTACCAGCATGGTGTTTTCTTTTTCCAGGTAAGCATGATAACCGGCAGGAACTTTTACTCCTTCGCTAAATGAAACGTAAGCTGTGTTTGCGGGCAGGTTCATCCAGTTCAAATTATCCAATTCGTAGTTTAACTCGTAACCGGCAGAATTGTGTTCAATGTGGGCGGTAACCCCAGCATACAGGTTTTGGTAGATAATGTTTTCGTTGTTTACATGTTTAACACTGCCGCCAATAGCACCGGCACTTCCTATTTGGTGCTTTGCAGCATCTAAATAAACCACAGCCGCATTCTGCATTAAATCAAGCTGCTGATTGTTTTCGGTAATTACACGAATACCGCTTTGCAACGAGTTGCCGTAGTAGGTTTGAAAACGGTTGTAAGTATTGGCATAACCAAACCCTGCATGGGTTGTGTTAGGCGAAACATCATTCAGGATGGTATTCCATAAACCATTCTTTTGATAATGAACAGGCCCTGCCGAACTGATGGCGGTAACCGTTCCATCGCTGCATTTGTAATGCTTGGTGGTTAAGTCGCGCTTGTCAAAAATTTCGGCATCGGGGTGTACAAAAGAGTATGGCCCATCGGTAGCATACAGTTTCTTAAACTCGGCAGACGATTCGAAGTCCGGTTTGTAAATTTTACTGGCAGGAACTTTAACGCCTGTAGTTTTTTCTTTTATCTCTTGATAAGAAACCGCCTTACCGGCAGCTTGTGGTTGTAGTTGCTTTTGCGCAAACACAGCCGATGAAAAACATAAACAGGCAAAGCAAAACAGGGTAAGTGCTTTTTTCATAATCAGGGAATTTTGAATTAAATGTTAGTTAGTGTCGGGCGGTAAATATAGGTTTTATGCGTAGTAAAAAAAGAGGGACAATAGTTCCTGTCCCAAAAGCCAAAAACGATGTTTTCTTACCCAAATTCGGTTGCCAAATTATTTTGAATTTATTTTACGGCATAACTAAAAACAACCCCAATTATGAAACGTTTCTTATTTCTTGTCATCACAGCAACCATTCTTACTACCTCTTGTAAAAAAGTAGTTGACCTGCTTAAAGTAAAAGCCTTTTACACAGCCGGTTCTTTTTACGAAAAAACCTGCGACCAGCTTGGCGGAGTAGCCTCGCAAAACTCGCTGGACTCTATTAACATTACCTTTACCAACAACAGCAAGCGCGAGTTACATATTAACTGGATAGATTATGACGGACACGAAGTTACCTACCACGATTTACCCGATGGCGCTTCTTGGGATTGTCCAACGTTCATTACTCATCCGTGGATAATCCGCAAAACAGACGGTGCTTGTTCAACTATTCTTATTCCTAAAACCGGAGCCGCTACGCACGAAACTGTTTCATTTGGGCAGGAGTAATTGAAACCTTCCATCGCTTTAAGCGATGGAAGGTTTCAAAAAGCAAATAGCCGAAGAATATTCTTTGGCTATTTGCTTTTTACTGTGGTCTGTTGACTGTTGTCTATTTTCCTATCGCAGCTCTGATAATATTCAACGCAGCACCTGCTTTGAACCACTCTACTTGTTGCTCGTTGTAAGTATGCGCTACTTCGAAAGATTCAACTGTACCGCTAGCGTGCGTTAACTCCAAGGTAAGGTTTTTGCCCGGAGCAAAAGAGGTAAGACCAAGAATAGCTACCACATCATCTTCCTGAATTTTGTTGTAGTCTTCTTTGTTTACAAACGTCAATCCTAACATACCTTGTTTCTTCAAATTGGTTTCGTGAATACGCGCGAAAGATTTAACCAACACTGCACGCACCCCCAAGAAACGTGGCTCCATAGCAGCATGTTCGCGGCTAGAACCTTCACCGTAGTTTTCGTCACCTACTACAATGGAACCAATACCCGCAGCTTTGTAAGCACGTTGTACCGCAGGCACTTCGCCATACTCGCCAGTTAACTGGTTCTTTACCGAGTTTGTTTTTTCGTTATAGAAGTTAGTAGCACCAATCAGCATGTTGTTGCTGATGTTATCCAAATGTCCGCGATATTTCAACCAAGGGCCAGCCATAGAAATATGGTCGGTCGTGCATTTGCCTTTTGCTTTAATCAACAATTTCAAACCTTTCAAATCTGTTCCTTCCCAAGCTGCAAATGGTGCAAGTAATTGAAGGCGGTCAGATGAAGGAGAAACTTTTACTTCTACGCCACTACCATCTTCAAATGGAGCCACAAAACCTGCATCTTCCACCGCAAAACCTCTTGTTGGTAGTTCATCACCTGTTGGTGCGTCAAGCTTTACTTGCTGACCTGCTTCGTTGGTTAAAGTATCGGTAAGCGGATTGAAAGTTAAATCACCGGCAATAGCTAATGCAGTAGTAAGTTCTGGTGAAGCCACAAACGCTAAAGTGTTTGGGTTGCCATCTTGACGTTTTGCAAAGTTACGGTTGAAGGAGTGAACGATAGTGTTGCGCTCTTGTTTATCTGCACCATGACGCGCCCACATACCAATACAAGGTCCGCAGGCATTAGCGTAAACTGTTGCACCAATTTTGTTGAAGGTTTCAATAAAGCCATCGCGTTCGATAGTAAAGCGTATTTGCTCTGAACCCGGAGTAATGCTGAATTCCGCTTTCGCTTTCAAATTCTTTTCAGCCACTTGTTTAGCTAAAGAAACGGCACGAGAAATATCTTCGTAAGAAGAGTTGGTGCAAGAACCAATTAAACCAACGCTAACTTTTGTTGGCCAGTTGTTAGCCGCAGCCGCTGCTTTCATTTCAGAAATTGGCGTAGCCAAATCCGGTGTAAAAGGACCGTTGATGTATGGCTCTAACGTGGTTAAATCAATTTCAATAACCTGGTCGAAATATTTTTCAGGAGAAGCGTAAACTTCTACATCGCCTGTCAAATGTTCTTTTACTAAATCAGCCGCAGCAGCCACATCAGCACGACCAGTTGCACTTAAGTAGCGGCTCATGCTTTCATCATACCCGAAAGTTGAAGTAGTAGCACCAATCTCCGCACCCATGTTGCAGATAGTTCCCTTACCGGTGCAGCTCATGTTCACCGCGCCTTCGCCAAAATATTCAACGATTGCACCAGTTCCACCTTTTACGGTTAAGATACCCGCTACTTTCAAAATTACATCTTTAGGAGATGCCCAGCCATTCAACTTACCAGTTAGCTTCACTCCTATCAACTTAGGTTGTTTTAATTCCCAAGCTAACCCTGCCATTACATCGCAAGCGTCAGCACCGCCCACTCCAATCGCCACCATACCAAGACCGCCTGCGTTTACTGTGTGCGAGTCTGTTCCAATCATCATTCCACCGGGGAAAGCATAGTTCTCTAAAACAATCTGATGAATAATACCAGCACCTGGTTTCCAGAAACCTAAGCCATATTTATTAGAAACAGAAGCCAAGAAATCATATACCTCTTTATTGCCTGAAGTAGCAGCCGCCAAATCAGTCTTAGAACCATCCTTTGCAGTAATTAAGTGGTCGCAGTGAACGGTAGAAGGAACCGCTACCTTCGGGCGACCGGCTTGCATAAACTGTAACAAAGCCATTTGAGCAGTAGCATCCTGCATGGCTACTCTATCCGGTGCAAAATCAACATAAGAACCTCCGCGTTTAAAGTCTTCTAACTTTTGAGACGCGTGTAAATGCGAGTAAAGAATCTTTTCAGTAAGCGTTAAAGGACGGCTTAACACTTTACGTGCAGCAGCAATTTTTGAAGGAAGCTCTGCGTAAACCTTTTTAATCATCTCAATGTCGTAGGCCATTCTTTAGAATTTTAGATTTTAGAATTCAGATTTTAGACTCAACAGTATCACTGTTGTTTGCGGGCGCGAATGTAGCAGGTTTTGCCACAAAGGAAAAGGACTAAGCGAATATTCGCTTAGTCTTCTTTTTGCTTTTGGTTCAGCAAATGATTCACCACCATTCGTATATCGCCATAATCGAATTTGTCGCCAAATTCGGCACGTACGGCATTAGCTTCGTAGGTTTTACTTTTTGTCAGAAACTGTTCTATGGGGTTAATGGTTTCTTTAGGCAACACATCGTGTATGTTCATATCGCCACTTAAAATCCATTTGGCAAAGTGGCTTTTAATAGTGCCGGTAGTTAAGCCTCGCACCGAAGCAATTTCTGCAATCGAAACTCCTTTGCGATACAGGTCAAGTGTATCTTGAAACGTCCCCCCCTTTTCTTTTTTGCCGGAAGTGTTGGATGTAGCAACTGTAACCAGTTTGTCTTTACTATATTTTACTTCACCAGTATAAAGTTTTTCGTCCATAAACCGCGCACTGTAAAGCTGGTTTACTTTACTCCAGAAATTATCCTGCACCAACTGCGCTTGCTGCATGTATTTCTTCACCTTGCTTTTGTAGGCCATTTCGGTAATGTGCGCGTGCATGGGCGTAATGAGGGTATTGAAAATATTCTCGGTAAAGTATTCAATGGCCTTTGCGCTGCGCTCGTGCAGGGCGGATTTGTTTTGTTGATGATTGTTGTAATCTGCTAACAATCTTTCTAATTGCGATTCAAATTTTTCGGCAGTAGAAACTATGGTTTCAATTCTTGAAGCTACATTGTCGAAAAGCGTGAGTGATTTTTCTTTTTCGGGGAAATCCTTTTCGAACAATAAATCTTTCCAATCGCCAACGCGCTCGCGCAGTTTATTGAAATCGAAAAGCTTTTTCAGTTGGTCGTTTGCGTATTCGCGTTTAGCACCGTTCAATTGTTCTTCCAGCTCGCGCTCGCCATGATGTGCTTCGCTGAACTGCACAATCTTTTCATCTCCGTGCAATGAGTTTTGGGTAATGAGGGAGTGCAATACAATACCATCTAAAGTTCTGCAACGCGATAAGGCAACATAAACCTGACCGGCAGCAAAAGAGTTTCCGGCATCAATAATTACTTTATCGAAAGTTAAGCCCTGGCTTTTGTGGATGGTGATTGCCCAAGCCAAGCGTAACGGATATTGACTGAATGTGCCAATAACATCTTTGTTGATTTTGTCTTTCGATTGGTCAACGGTGTAAGAAACGTTTTCCCAAACTTCTTTTTTCAATACAAAATCTTCGTTGTTGCTTTGAAAGGTAACGGTAATATTTTCGTAGTTGAGTTTTTTAACGGTAGCCAGTTTGCCGTTAAAGTATTTTCCATCTGCGGCATCGTTGCGGGTAAACATTACCTGCGCGCCTTCGCGGAGTTGTAAGTATTTTTCGCAAGGATAAATATGCTCGGGGAAATCGCCAGTAATGTCGGCTTCAAAAGCATAAGGGCGACCTTCGAGCTTCTTCAACTCTGTCTCGTTTACTGCATTGGCTTTGTTGTTGTGCGTTGCGAGCAAGATGTATCCTTCTTCGGTAGGGCGAAAGCCGGGGTTGTATCGTTTCTTCAGTTCTTCATAATCATCTTCATCTAATTGCTGATGACGAATATTGTTGAGCAAACGGACAAAACGCGCATCGCTTTGGCGGTAAATCTTCTTCAGTTCAATTTCGGCAGCATCTAATTGTTTCCAAACTAAAGAATCGAAGAAGTAGGGGCTGGCGTAATAGTTTTTTAGAATTGCCCATTCGGGTTCTTTAACTACGGGCGGCAGTTGGTGCATATCGCCAATGAGCATGACCTGCACACCGCCAAAAGGCTTTTCGCGCCTGCGCACTTTGCGCATGACGAAGTCTATGGCATCTAAAATATCGGCACGCACCATACTTATTTCATCTACAATCAGCAATTCCATTTCCTGAAGGACTTTGCGTTTTTCTTTACGAAACTGCATGTGTTCCATTAAGGCTCTGCGGTTGGTGACCAGGTTTAGATTGACCGAATCGCTGGTTGGGATGAAGGAGGAAAGCGGCAGGTTGAATTGCGAATGAATGGTTACACCACCGGCATTGATTGCGGCAACCCCGGTGGGTGCTACTACCACAAAATTTTTGGTGGTTTGCTTGGCAATTTGCCGCAGCAAGGTTGTTTTACCTGAACCGGCTTTACCGGTTAAGAAAAAGTGCTTGTTGGTTTGCAGGGCAAATTGTTCGGCTAATTCAAATTCGTAATTGTCCATTAGGGGCAAATATAGATTTCCGAAGTTTTATCTTTTACATAAGTTAGCACCGTGAACCTGACCGAACAAATAAAACTTGCTCTGCGCGCCATACGCGCTAATATTTTGCGCACGGTGCTTACGCTTTCTATTATAATGTTCGGCATAACTGCGCTAATCGGCATCTTAACTGCCACCGAAGGCATTAAAACAAAAATGCTTTCGAGTTTTACCGAAATGGGTTCCAATACTTTTTCGGTAACTAATGAGGGCAGTGTAAAAAAAATTGGTGGCCCGCGCAGACATCGCAAATCGGAGAACCCGCCTATTACTATTCAGCAAGCCAATAGTTTTAAAAAGAATTTTCATTACCCGGCAGAAGTATCGGTATCGAACATTGCGAACAATATTGCGATAGTCAAAAACGAATCGAAGAAAACCAACCCGAACGTAAAGGTGATTGGCATTGACGAAAACTATTTGAAAGTAAGCGGACAGAATATTTCGGAAGGAAGAAATTTTTCGAAAACAGAAATTGAAAGCGGAAGCGATGTGATTTTATTGGGCAGAGATGTGGTGGCAAAAATTTTTAACCCTTATGATACGGTGATTGGAAGACTGGTAAGCATTGGTAGCAAAAAATTTAAAGTGGCGGGTATTCTTGCCTCTAAAGGTGCAAGCCAAATTGCTACCGATAACCAAGCAATGATACCAGTGCAGAATGCCCGGTGGAGTTTTCCGGATAATTCTAATTCGTACCTATTGAATATAATGGTTACTAATGCCACAGAGTTGGATATGGCTATTGATGAAGCTACCGGTGTGTTGCGCGGGGTAAGAAACTTGAGAGTAAGCGATGAAAACGATTTTGATATAGCCAAAAGCGAACGACTTGCCGACCAGATTCTTGACCAAATGCAATACATAAAAATTGCGACAATAGTTATTGGTATTCTTACCCTGATTGGTGCAGGTATAGGATTAATGAATATTATGCTGGTAAGTGTAAACGAACGAACGCGCGAAATCGGTATTAGCAAAGCACTGGGTGCTAACAAACAAACTATCCGTATTCAATTTCTTACCGAGGCTATTGTTATTTGCCAAATAGGAGGAGTTTTAGGAATCATTCTCGGTATTGCCATGGGAAACATGGTAGGTCTGTTTCTTGATTCGGGTTTTATATTTCCTTATGTGTGGGTGTTTGGCGGTTGGATATTCACTTTTATTGTTGGACTTGCTGCCGGCATTTATCCTGCTATTAAAGCTGCGGACCTTGACCCGGTGGAGGCTTTGCGCTACGAGTGATGCGTTAGCAACTTTACTGCCTGATAAATGGCAAGTATTATTAGCAGTGAGCCTATGAACCTGCTAAGCAAAATTTTATTCACATTTAATTTCTCTACTACTTTTTTACCGGCCACGGCATACATGTATAGTACGGCAATTGTTCCTACCGAGCAAACAAAACTGAACAGAGCAATAGAAGGCACTTCGCTTTTTACCCAGCCGTTTTGCATTACATATACTCCCCATACCAACCAAAAAGGCACTTGCAATGGATTGAAAATGGCAATGAGCATTCCGCGCTTTACACCAGAAGAATGTGCGGAATCGGGTTTGTGTAAAATGCTAAAAAGACCAAGCGCGAAGAAAATTGCTACTGCACTCCAGCTCAATGCGTTAATCAATTGTGGTTGTTTTAACAGCATTTGCATACCATACAAACAACCAAAGCAGTAGATAAACTCCATGATGGCTGCAAAAAGAATGAACGCCTGCCATTTGCGTTTTTCTTCGCTCACGCTCATTTGCACTACCGTCAGGTTGATATTACCTAAAGGCAGATAGCCGATAAAACCAAGTGAGAAAGCGATGAGGAAAAGCATTAAAATATTTTGTGAGCCCGACTAAAAACACAAAAGCCGCGCGAAAAAAACTTTAGCTACAAATGAAACAGGATAGTCTTAGAAAACAAAAAAACACCATGCAAAAAGGCAGGTAAAGCATCTGCTTCCTAATAAACTTTACATGATGTAGTGACTTGAATCATATCCATATTTGAGAAAAATCATTGACTATGCGCTACACGCAAATAACCTTTGCGCCATCAATTTTTAAATCCTAAAACGATAATTATGAAAGTAAATGTTGGTGCCTTTGATGGCTGGTTCAGAATTCTTCTCTTTATTGTATCTATTTGTTATGCCATTTTAGCAGGCGGTTATGCTTGGCTATGGGTAATTCCTACCACCATTTTTTTGGCTACTTCGGTAGTTATGTGGTGTCCGCTTTACGCCATGTTTGGCATCAGCACAAACTCCGATAAGGAAATTCATTTGTAATTTACCATTCCTGGAACTGTGTTTTAAAAATAATCTGCAATGAACGCAGTAAAGGATAAAGAATCTTTAACTTGCTACCATTGTGGCGAAAGCTGCGATGGTAGCATTGTTGCTCATCAACATAAGTTCTGCTGCAACGGCTGCAAAACTGTTTTCGAAATTTTGGATGAGAACAATTTGTGTAGCTATTATGATATGAATGCCTCGCCTGGCAGTTCATTCAGCAAACAAGTGAATGCCAAGAAGTTTGCTTACTTGGAAGATGAACAGGTTGCCGAACAATTGATTCAGTTTAAAGATGGAAATATTTCTACAGTTACGTTTTACATGCCGCAAATTCATTGTAGCTCGTGCATATTCCTGTTGGAGAATCTTTTTAAAATAAAAGATGGTATAAAGCGTAGCAACGTCAACTTTTTGAAACGCGAAGTGCACATCACTTTCGATAATTCTAAACTGAATCTACGGCAGGTTGTAGAAACGCTGGCTTCGCTTGGATATGATCCGCACATCAATCTCAACGATTTAACGCGTAAAGAAAAACAACATCACTTACGCAAATACTATTTAAAAATAGGTGTTGCATTTTTCTGCTTTGGCAATATCATGCTGCTGTCTTTTCCTGAATACTTAGGAATAGATGCATTAACCGAAACTCCACTTCGCAAATTCTTTGGGTATTTGAATTTTGGTCTTGCTCTTCCCATTCTGTTTTATTGTGCCCAAGAGTTTTTTGTTTCGGCTTGGAGCGCAATGAAACAAAAGGCACTCAATATGGATTTCCCTATTGTGCTTGGCATTCTGGCTATGTTTATCAGAAGCAGTTACGAAATATTTTCTCACTCTGGTGGCGGTTATTTCGATACCATGGCTAGTTTGGTGATGCTGATGTTGATTGGAAGATTGTTTCAAAACAGAACTTACGATACACTTTCGTTTGAGCGCGATTACAAATCGTATTTCCCGGTGGCGGTTACTACTATCAACAACGGAAACGAAACTACCATTCCGCTTACCAATGTTCGTTTAGGTGATAGAATGTTAGTGCGCAACATGGAATTGATTCCTGCTGATTCAGTACTGATAAAGGGCAAAGGAAATATTGACTATAGCTTTGTAACAGGTGAAGCAACGCCTATTACTAAAAACAGTGGCGACTTAATTTATGCCGGTGGCAAGCAGTTAGGCGGAGCCATTGAATTAGATGTAATGAAAGATGTTTCGCACAGTTACCTCACACAACTTTGGAACGATTCTGCTTTTACTAAAGAGGGAAAAGATAACATCACATCCTTGGCAACCCAAGTGAGCAACTGGTTCACTCCTATCGTAATAGCTATTGCCTTTATCGCCTCAGCATATTGGTGGAACAAAGATTTACACAAAGCACTCAACGCATTTACATCATTGCTTATTATCACCTGCCCCTGCGCTCTTGCCTTATCTTCTCCATTTACACTTGGAAATATCTTACGAATACTCGGCAGAAATAAAATTTATTTAAAAAATGCCATCACCATTGAAAAGCTGGCTCAAATAAATTCGATTGTATTTGACAAAACCGGAACGCTGACGAATACTAAGAATGCGAAAATCGAATATCAGACAACAGACAAGATTAGCCTTTCAGATTATGAAATCCAACTGGTTAAATCTCTTGTTTATCATTCCTCCCATCCGTTGAGTAAGAAAGTATATGAGCATTTGAAGGGAGTTAAAGTTATTACCACCGAAGATTTCAAAGAGGAGGAAGGAAAAGGAATTGAAGGTTGGGTAGATGAAAACTGTGTTCGTATTGGCTCTAAGAAATTTTTATGCGGTGAAGTGAACACCGATGGCTCTCATATTTCGGATTTTCGTCACGCTTCAAAAGTTTATGTAGGCATTAACGGCAAAGTGCGCGGTTTCTTTTTAGTAAAGAACGAATACCGAAAAGGCTTTGGTAAGTTGATGAATAAGCTTCGCTCGCGGTTTGAAACGTATGTGGTAAGTGGCGATAATGATGCTGAAAAGAATTTCCTTTCGCAATATGTCAAAGAAAAGAATCTTGTATTTCATCAGCAACCCGCTGATAAACTAAATGTGATAAAGAAGATACAATCATCGGGCAAAAGTGTAATGATGGTTGGCGATGGATTAAACGATGCCGGTGCATTGAAACAGGCAGAGGTTGGCCTTGCCATTAGCGATGATGTAAATAATTTTTCTCCGGCTTGCGATGGTATTATTGATTCATCGCAGTTTGATAAAATTGAAACGTTGTTGAATTATTCCAAAGCCGGAGTAAACATCATTAAAGCAAGTTTTGTGATTTCGCTTTGCTATAATGTTCTGGGTATGTTCTTCGCGGTGCAGGGAACTATGAGTCCTTTGGTTGCTGCGGTGCTAATGCCGGTTAGTTCTGTTACTATAATTCTGTTCACCACTTTGGCTTCAACCGTGGCAGGAAAAAAATATTTCTCCGATGAAACAAAAGTTCAAAGTAGTTTAGCCAGATAAATAATCAGTATGAAAATTTCTTTCCACGGTGCTGCGCGAATGGTTACCGGTAGCAAACATCTTCTTGAATTAAATGACGGTACAAAAATTTTATTGGACTGCGGTATGTTTCAGGGCAACCCGAAAGAAGCGGACGGCCTGAATCGCGATTGGGGGTTTGAACCAAATGAAGTTGATTTTCTGATTTTATCTCATGCGCACATTGACCATTGCGGTTTGATTCCGAAACTGATTGCCGAAGGTTATAGAGGGAAAGTATTCTGCACACCTGCAACTTATGACCTAAGCAAAATTCTTCTGCTCGATTCTGCTCACATACAAAAACAGGACATTTTTTATCATAATAAAAAAAGAGCCAAGCGTGGGGAATCTGCTTTTGAAGCACTTTATACAGAAAATGATGTACACAATGCACTCAAACATTTTGAGTTAGTGAATTACAACCAAAAGAAAGTTTTGAAAGAAGGCGTTTCGTTTTGTTTTACTGATGCAGGTCACATCATTGGCAGTGCAGTAGTTAATTTGAAAATTAGTGATGACAAAAAGGAAACCACTTTAACTTTTAGTGGCGATGTAGGCAGATACAACGATGAGTTGCTTCGCTCACCCGAAGTTTTTCCGCAAGCCGATTACCTGATTTTGGAATCAACCTACGGAGACAGCTTGCATGAAGATATGGCTGTGAAAGACAATAAATTGCTGGAAGCCATTGTAAATACCTGCTTGAAGAAAAGAGGGAAACTGGTTATTCCTGCATTCAGTGTGGGAAGAACACAGGAACTGGTTTATGCGCTGAACCGATTAGAAATTTCAAAGGCTTTACCGGAAATAGACTTTTTTGTAGACTCTCCGCTCTCGGTAGAGGCTACAGCGGTGATGAAAAAACATCAGTCAGAACTCAACAAAAAATTTCAGGAGTTTCTGGAACGCGATAAAGAACCATTTGATTTCAAACGTTTGCATTACATACAAAACGTAGAAGAATCGAAAGCCTTGAACGAACGCAAAGAACCATGCGTAATCATTTCAGCATCGGGCATGGCTGATGCAGGAAGAGTAAAGCACCACATCAAAAATGTAATAAGCGACAAACGAAATACTATTTTGATTGTAGGTTATTGCGAACCACGCTCGCTTGGAGGAAAGTTAATGCGCAATTATAAAGATGTTACCCTCTTTGGTGAGCCTTACGAAGTGCGGGCAGAAATTGAGGTAATGCGCAGCATGAGCGCACACGGTGATTACGAAGATTTATGTCAGTTTATTGCCTGCCAAAATCCACAAGCCATAAAGAAATTATTTCTTGTGCACGGAGAGTATGATGTGCAGCAAACTTTCAGAAGCAAATTAATGAGAAAAGGATTTGCTGATGTAGAGATTCCTGAATTACATCAGGAGGTTAGCCTCTGATTCGGAAATTATTTCCTTTACTTTTAGCCCGTGCAACAAACCTACGCTTCTCTGCAAAAAAGAAGAACTACTGTTCTACTTTCTTCGGTGCTTATTACCTTTGTTTACTGGTTTGTGGCTTTGTGGTATAACAACAAAGGAGCTTATACCAAAGACCTAGTGGTGTTTCATCAACTGTTTGGCAACGGAGACAAATGGCTCGACCTTTGGCAATATGTTTATCAGTTTACAATAACCGTGCTATTGTTTTGGCTGCTTCCCTATCTAATTACTAAATATTATCTGAAAGAAGATTTTTCCTCGCTTGGTTTGCGTTTGAATTACAACAAGCAGGCGTTATTGATTTGTGCGGTGGCTTATCCTGTTGTTATTGCTTCCACCTATTTCTCCTCACACGACCCGTTGATTCAATCGGAATATCCGTTAAGTAAATTGATTGGAACAAGTTGGAGTGTTTTTGTTACCTATCAATCGGTTTATCTGTTCTACTTTATAGCGTATGAAATTTTCTTTCGCGGATATTTACAATTTGGTTTGAAAAGTGAGAAGGCGGGAACAAAAGAGATTATCATCATTATTCTGATTCAAACGGTGTTGACCACATTGTTTCATATAGGCAAACCGACACCCGAAATTTCTGCTGCGGCTGCTTTCGGGCCTGTGTTTGGCTATGTGGCATTTCGCTATAATTCTATTTGGTATGGCATGGCTATTCATTTTATCATGAATATTTTCATCGACCTGTTTACCCTGCATTGGCTTCATCTTCTACCACAAAAATTCTTTTAACTATTGTGAACGTTTTAGTTACCGGTGCTAATGGTTTTATAGGAAGTAACCTTACTCAACTGCTTTTGCGCGAAGGCCATAGCGCTAAAGCCATGGTGTTGCCCGGTACTGAGTTATCGAATCTTGAAGGATTGAATTGCGAAATTGTATATGCTGATATTACCAAACCGGATACGCTACATGGTTTGCTGAACGATGTAGAAGTTGTTTTTCATTTAGCGGCTCTTCCTTCGCTGGCATGGAACAACGATATTACAAAAGTGAATTATTGTGGCACTTGGAATCTTATACTAGAAGCCATAAAGAGTAAGGTGCGCAGATTGGTGTATATGAGTTCGCTGGTGGTGCATGGGTTTAATAATTTTGAAAATGCCGATGAAGCAACACCGCTGATGAAACCGGGATTGTTTACACGACCTTATATCTTATCAAAGGTGAAATGCGAAGAGCTATTTGAATTGTTTAAGGATAAAATTGAAACCGTCATCATTCGCCCGGGCTTTAATATTTACGGACCTAATGATAGAATAACGAGCAGAGAAATGTTGCAACGGTTGGAGAATGGAAAGCTAATGGGATATGTAAACGATGGGGAATCAAAACTTGGTTATGTGTATGCCGAAAACCTGGCTTATGGTTTACTATGTGCCGGTGTAAGCCCAAACGCGGCAGGCAATACCTACATTATTGCTGATTACGAGCCTCCGTATCTTCATTTAAAAAATCTACTGGAGTTGTTTGGCAAAGAGTTGAACATTCAACCCAAGCTTACTGCTGTTCCATCTTTTCTGTTTATGCCGGTAGGGTTTGTAATGGATTTAATTCACTTTCTTTTTTTGCGCAAACAGATGCCGCTTATCAGCACTTATATTGTCAATACATCTACGCATCATTTACATTTCTCTTCTGCCAAAGCGCAACGCGAAATAGGGTATAAACAACAGGTAGGTTTTGAAGAAGGCATTAAACGCACCGTGGCGTGGTATAAAAAACAAAAAACAAGATGAATTATATAACAGCCGAACAAGCCGTAGCTATTATCAAGAGTAACGAACGCGTATATATACATACCGGTGCAGCCGCTCCGCAACGTTTAGTAAATGCAATTACCGCGCGCCATCAGGAGCTGATCGATGTTGAAATTACCCATCTGCACACCGAAGGCACTGCACCATATGCCAACCCTGCTTATGCTAAGGCATTTAGGGTAAACGCATTTTTTGTGGGTAGGAACATACGCGAGCATGTCAGTGAAACAAACGTGCAATACATTCCTATGTTTTTGAGCGAAATTCCTTTATTCATCCGCTCGGGAAAATACCCTATTGATACGGCCATAATTCAGGTAAGTCCGCCAGATGCGCACGGTTTCTGTTCGCTAGGCATTTCTGTGGATATAGCGCTTGCGGCTTGCGAAGTAGCCGGTAAAATTATTGCACTAGTTAATCCGAACATGCCGCGCAGTTTGGGCGATAGCTTTATTCATCAATCAAAAATTACCGCTGCGGTATATGCCGAAGATGCCCTGCATGAATACCCTGCAACTGCTGCAAGTGAAGTGGAAATTGCCATTGGCAAAAACGTAGCTGAATTGGTAGATGACGGAGCCTGCCTGCAAATGGGCATTGGCGGAATACCCAACGCGGTATTGCAGTTTTTAACCCACCATAAAAACCTGGGCGTGCATACCGAAATGTTCAGTGATGGCATTTTGCCTTTGGTAAATAGCGGAGTAATTAACGGCAAGCTAAAAACCAAGCACCCGGGTAAAATTGTTTCTTCCTTTGCTATGGGCACCCGTGCGCTGTACGATTTTATACATGATAACCCCGAAATAGCCATGCTGGATGTGGCATACGTAAACGATACTTCGGTTATCCGCAAAAACAAAAAGGTAACCGCCATTAACAGTGCTATTGAAATTGATTTGACCGGTCAGGTTTGTGCCGATAGCATTGGCACCGAAATTTTTAGTGGCGTAGGCGGGCAAATGGATTTTATGCGTGGTGCTGCTTTAAGCGAAGGCGGCAAACCCATTATTGCTTTGGGGGCAGTAACCGCAAAAGGTATTTCTAAAATTACACCCACCCTTAAAACCGGTGCCGGTGTGGTAACTACCCGTGCACATGTGCAGTATGTGGTTACGGAATACGGAACAGTTGACCTTTACGGAAAAAATATTGCGCAACGCGCTAAGGCGCTCATCAGTATTGCGCACCCCATGCATAGGGAAGTATTAGAACAGGAAGCCCATAAATTGTATGGTAAGTGTTGGTGAACTATTAATACCACAAAATGATAATGCACTGATTATTTATAAAGCAATTATCGAATCTTCAATTTCCCCGGGAGGGGATCTACAATGCAAACAGCCGAAGAGAATTTCTTCGGCTGTTTGCATTGTAATTGTCACTTTGTTACATCGCCTAATCCCTACCCTATCCGCAGATAATACTTCTGGGCTCGCTTAATGAACTTACACCGGCACTGTTGCGGGCAAAAAAATACGCATAGTAGCGCGTGCCAGACGTCAAATGGATGAAAGATTTTTTGCGCGACTTATTCTCTTCTAAGTAAATAGCAAAAGTAAGCCCTTGCAAAATTTTGATGCAGCCGTTTTGCATTTGCATACCCTGGGGCAGCGGTTCGCCCTCCGTTAATATGCAGCCATAATACACATCCTGCCCCAGCATGTTGCACCGCGTAAGTAGCTGTCCATCGGCTCCGCGGCCAATCCATTCAACTATAGGTGTAGCAGGTTCAGCTTTATCTGAACGGAATGTTTTAATGGATTGAAAGCCTCCTTTTTCTACAACATTTTCATCCCCCTTGGCTATTTCGTCTACATCATCAGCTATATCATCCAGCCCTTGTATTAACGCTTTCTGCGCCTGTATCCATTCGCCTTTATTCAACTTTCCTCCGTTAGCGTAATCGGAATAGGTGCTGTGGTAATTTTTAAGTAGGTTTTTAAAGTCGGCTTCCTGCATAACCGGTGCTGTAAACGGGGGTTTGTTTTTGAAATAAGATTCCAACACTCCGCTGGCAAATATCCCGCGAGCTTGAATTTTCATTCGGTGATAGTTTCGATTGCACCGGCTTATTATCATAAACGCTTAGTTGGGTCAAGAAATAGAGCAACTATTGCAAAAGAAAGCACGTTTTTGCATATAAACAAGATGCCCAAATATATAACAATGTTGTTTTATAAAATAACAGCATTGCTACAAAACAAAACAACATTGTAATAAATAATAACAGCGTTGTTATTATTTATTACAACTATAAAATGAATTAAAACACTATTGTTTTTATATAAAATAATAGTGTTTTAGGCAATAACTATACTGCTTTAATTCCTTTCAATATTGTTATTAATTAAAACAGCATTGTTATAGCTGTTATAGTGCTTTGATAAAAGAATTTCTCTTTCCGTCAGGGTATTCCGTAATGCCGGAATACCCTGCGGAGAAGGAAGGGTTGCTTTCATTCTTTTTGCTTAAGCCACTGTTTTACTTCTGTGGGGGTGAGCATTATCATCTCCTATTCTGTTATTTATCAGCAGTGTTTCACCAGCAAAAATCAACGTTTGTGCATTATTAATTAAATCATTAAAACTATTCACATGAAAACAAAAATTTTACCCCTCGTTTTAATTTTTTCATTCTTTGCGGTTATCAGTCAAGCCCAGTCGTTGGTTTGGCATCAAAGCATTCAGTATTCGGGTAACTTGCGCGGAGCCCCGGTTGCCTTATCACAACAGATTGTTGATTTCCCTTCTGCTGGAAAGGTGGTGGTACACTTTGATGGTATGTTTACGGCCGATGATGGAGATCGAATTGTACTGGCAGCCAGTAACGAACCTTATTGGGGCACCAACAATGATAACATCGGAATGTTAGTGCCGGATGCAGCAGCCAACAGACGGTCATTTTCGCATACCCGTTCTTATGACGTAGTAGCAGGTGCCGATACGTTTTATGCTGTAGGTCAAAATTATGTAGAAGAAGCTGGTTCCGGCATAGCCAATATTTATGCTAGTCTTTCAGTAGAGTTTTTCCCTGCCACTGGTACGGCTGCTGTAGTTAATCAGGATATTTACTACAACGGAAATTTGAGAGGTGCCGCGGTTAATCTCGGTTCGCTTACCATCAACCCAACGGCTGCTGGTAAAATAGTCGTTCACTTTGACGGCTACGTTCATTCCGATGTAGGCGATAAAATTGTTGTAGCGGCAAGCAATGCTGCTTCATGGGGAGCAAACGCTGGCAACGTATCGGTAGAATCTTCGAATGCTAACTCTCGGTATTTGCCCTTTTCACATACCAGAGTGTATGATGTAACAGCCGGTGCATATACTTACTATGCAGTAGGCGAGAACTACGTAAATACTGCCGGTAGCGGTAATGCCTATATCTATGGTAACCTGTCAGCCGAATTTTTTCCTGCAACCGGCCCTACTGCAAGCTATACAAGCCTTTCAAAAACCGGTGTAGCTTTAACTAATGCTGTGGCTCTGGATTCGGTAACCTTAACTGCTCCAACAGACGGAAAAGTATTGGTTACGTTTGATGGAAATTGCAATTCTGACCTGGGCGACCGCATTGTTCTTGCAGCTAGTGATGTCAGAGACTGGGGAACCAACGCAGACAACGTAAACGTGGAAGCACCAAGTGCAAGTATAGATGGCAACTCCTTCTCGCACACTCGTTCTTATGATGTAACTGCGGGTACACACACGTATTATGCAGTAGCTCAGAATTATGTAGAAACAGGTGGCTCAGGTAGTGCGTCAATCTATGGCTCTTTAACAGCTAAGTTTTACGCTAACGCAAGCACTGGTGTAAAAGAAATAACTACTACCCAATTTAATTTGTTCCCTAATCCAACTTCAGGCAAAATCAATATCTCATTAGCCGAACCAACCGGAAGCCTTGAAATTAAGTTGGCAGATATGAATGGACGTATTATTAAAAATGAAAAAATGAATAATACCAATTCGTATCAGCTTAATGTAGCTGACTTAGCAGCAGGTATGTATTTTGTAACGGTTAATGGAACTGTAAAAAGAATTGTAAAAGAGTAATACTCTCCTTCTCTTCAGGGTTTGCACCTGGCTACCATGCTGTTAGAAGGTAAGATAAAAGCGCGCATCGGTGAAAACTGTTGCGCGCTTTTTTTGTGGGTGCTAGTTAGCGGTTGGCATTCAACTACCGTAGGGGCCCGAAGCGTAGACCCCACGCGGATCAAACATGGGTTTATATGCCCGAAGAGCCTGCGGGGAACGAGGCATCTTGCATTCGGCTGTTTGTATTGGGTTAGCGATAGGAACGGAAATCTCCCGCATCGGCTTTGCAGTGCGGAAATTGTAGTGTATAGCGCGACCGCCTGCTTTGAGGCGGCAACCCCCACTTGCCTGCAGTTTGCAATAGAATAGTAAAAAGAAAGGGTAGGTTTGAACCTTACCTGCACATACATTGATATGATGACTAATAGCGTGTCCGTTACAAAAAGGCTATTCTTTCTTTTTCTGGTAATAGCGGGTTTGTATTATGCGCAGGAGTTTTTGATACCGCTGGTTATAGCCACCATACTGGCCACCCTGTTTTTGCCCTTCAGCAATTGGATGGAAACCAAGAAACTGCCCCGGTGGGCAGCAGCTTTTATCTGCCTGTTGCTGTTAATACTGTTTATAGCCGGTGTAGGCGCGCTAATTAGCTGGCAGCTGGTAGCCTTAACCACCGACTTTGTTTTACTAAAACAAAAAACCCTTGAAACAGCCGGACATGTTCAGCAATACATTTTCAATCATTTCGGCATATCATTGGCAGAGCAATCGCGGTTAATTAAGGACCAGCAAAAATCGGTAACGGGTTTAATTGAGGTAATGGCGGGCTCGGTGGTAAATATTTTTACAGGCTTTGTTCTGATGCTGGTGTATGTTTTTCTGCTGTTGTATTACCGCGGGCATATCAAAAATTTCATATTAAAACTTTCGTTGCCCGAGCAGCAGGCCGAAATGAAACTGGTTATTTTAAGTGCCGCTCATGTATCGCAGCAATACCTGGTTGGACTGGCCAAAATGATTTTTTGTTTATGGATTATGTACGGCATAGGCTTTATTATTCTGGGTGTTAAGAGTGCTATTTTCTTTGCCATCTTCTGCGGCCTGCTGGAAATTATTCCGTTTATAGGCAACCTCACCGGCACCACAATTACGGTATTGGTAACTGCCATTAACGGTGCACCGCTGCCTATCCTTGGGGGCATAGTAATTACCTACGGTGCGGTGCAATTAATTCAGGGTTGGGTGCTGGAGCCTATGATACTTGGTCCGCAGGTAAAAATTAATCCTCTGTTCACCATTATTGCCTTGGTGGTGGGCGAACTTATGTGGGGCATTCCCGGAATTGTTTTGGCCATACCGCTTACCGGCATACTAAAAATTGTATGCGATCACATTGATGTGCTGAAGCCCTACGGTTTTTTAATAGGTGAAATTGAAACGGCAAAAACAGAATCGGGGTTTGTAAAAAAGATAAAAAGCTGGCTCAGCAAAATTACGCACAAACAAAGCTGATACCCGGCTTACCGGCTTAATTTTACATGACAACAATCATCTGTTGCCATAACACTTTCACCATACGTTTGTATTTGCAAAAATCATTTAAGCAACTATAAAGTTGTTTGATAAGCCAGCAGCATGTATGTTCACCCAAAAAGTGCTACCCGAAATAAATAATAATGTAATGATGGCTTCTCTGTTTGAGAACGCCACCGAGGGCATTGTGTTAGCTAACCGGGGGGGGCAAATAGTTTTGGTAAACCCCTGTGCCGAGAAGATGTTTGGCTTTACTAAAGATGAAATGGTTGGCCAACCCATAGAAATACTACTACCGCAGGATATAAGAGAAGAGCATGTGCATCACCGCCATTCGTTTCATGCCAACCCCATTAACCGCAATATGGGTGCCGGACGCGATTTGCATGCCAAGCGAAAAAACGGCAGCGTTTTTCCGGTAGAAGTAAGTTTGAGTCATTACATTTTGAATGACGAAACCTTTGTAATTGCTTTTGTTATTGATATAACCGTACGTAAGCAACATGAAGAAATTCAGCGTCAGCAACAAGCGGACTTAGAGCGGGTAACTTCTGAAATAAAAAAGCTGAACAGCGAACTGGAACAGAAGGTGCAGGATCGTACCATCATGCTCCGCGAAACACTGGCGCAACTGGAAAACTCAAAAGATGATTTAGAACGCGCGCTGGAAAGAGAAAAAGAATTGAGCGATTTAAAATCGCGCTTTGTATCTACCGTATCGCATGAGTTCCGCACACCTTTGGCGGCTGTGCTTTCATCGGCAGCGCTATTAGGCAAATACACCAAAACCGAAGAGCAGGAAAAGCGCGATAAGCACGTAGCGCGTATTAAAGAAGGGGTGCAGCACCTTAACTCGATGTTAGAAGATTTATTATCGCTGGGCAAACTGGAAGAGGGTTTGGTAGAAGCCAAAAAAGATGTGGTACAATGCAGGGAGTTTATGGAGGACTTTATGAGCGATGTAAAGGAAATTCTAAAGCCCGGTCAGCAGTTGGAGTTTGCGCATACCGGTATAGACGATTTTTATACCGATAAGCGATTGATGAAAAACATCATGCTGAATCTGATTTCAAATGCCATTAAGTTTTCGCCTGACGATGGGGTGATTGAAATTTCGTGTACAAACACCACCGGGCAAGTGGTGCTTTCTGTAAAAGACAGCGGCATAGGAATTTCGAAAGAAGATCAGGAACATTTGTTCGAACGTTTTTTCCGCGCCCGCAATGCAGCAAACATTCAGGGTACAGGGCTTGGCTTACACATTGTTTCTAAATACATTGAACTGCTTAACGGCAAAATTGAATTGCAAAGCGAAGAAAATAACGGAACTATATTTACTATAACCATACCTAATCAGTAACCCAGATGAGCAAGAAAATTGTATTGATAGAAGACAACAAAGCAGTACGCGAAAACATTGAAGAAATTCTTGAACTGGCTAACTACACGGTTTTTGCTGCCCCTAACGGTAAAAAGGGAGTTGACCTGGTGCAGAAGGAAAATCCGGATTTAATCATCTGCGATATTATGATGCCTGAGTTAGATGGCTACGGAGTGTTGCACATGCTTAGTAAAAACCCAAAGACCAGTGCCATTCCGTTTATCTTCCTTACGGCAAAAGCAGATAGAACAGATTTTAGAAAGGGAATGGAAATGGGTGCCGATGACTACATTACCAAACCGTTTGATGATATTGAATTATTGAATGCAGTAGAAGTCCGCTTAAAGAAAAATGATTTACTAAAAACAGAGTTTGCGGCAAGTGCAGAGGGGGTAAATGACTTTTTAAACCAAGCCCGCGCAAATGGCAAAGTAGATTTAACCAAAGGCGACCGCGAAGTGCAGAGCTACAAAAAGAAACAGATGATTTATACGCATGGTCACCGTCCATCGTATTTATATTTTGTGGTAAAAGGAAAAGTAAAGTCGTTCCGCATGAACGATGATGGTAAGGAGTTGATTACCGCCATACATACCGATGGCGACTTTATGGGCTACACCGCGTTGCTGGAAGAAACTGCCTATGCCGATAATGCCGAAGCAATGGAAGACAGTGAAGTAATGCTAATTCCAAAATCTGATTTTTATGCACTGCTGAATATTGATGCACAGGTGGCAAAGAGTTTCATCAAATTGCTTTCACACAACTTAGCCGAGCGCGAAGAAGCCTTGCTGAATCTTGCTTACAACTCGCTGCGCAAACGCGTAGCCGTTGGTTTGTTGCAGGTGTATGATAAATTTAAAAAAGCTCCGGGCGATAAACCTAAGCTGGAAATACCGCGCGAAGATTTAGCACAGGTAGTAGGCACAGCCACCGAAAGTTTAATCCGCACCCTTAGCGATTTTAAGAACGAAAAGCTGATTGAAATTAAAGAGGGAAAGATTTCTGTGCTGGATGAAAGCAAGCTGAAGAATTTGCTCAATTAACTTTTAATGGCCGCAAACCTTACCCTTCCCCAATTTAAAAAACGCGATAAGTTTTCGCATAAAGGAAGTTATGGCCATTTATTAATTGCTGCAGGTAGTTACGGCAAAATGGGCGCGGCTGTTCTCTCTGTAAAATCAGCCTTACATAGTGGTGCAGGTTTAGTAACTGCGCTCATTCCAAAATGTGGTTATGATATCATGCAAATCCGTAATCCCGAAGCAATGGTAATTGTTAGCGGAGAAAATGAATTGCACAAGGTGCCTGATTTAACTGCCTTTACTACCATCGCTGTTGGCCCCGGAATAGGAACTTCGGATAACACGGTTGAATTTCTAAAAAACTTATTGCAACAGTTTCGTCAGCCTATAGTATTAGATGCCGATGCTCTGAATATTATTTCAGTTGATGAAAAGCTGATTGAAATTATTCCGGAAAATTCGGTGCTTACTCCGCATGTAGGCGAGTTTAAAAGACTGGTTGGTGATTGGAATAACGAAAATGAAAAGATGGAAAAGCTCACAGAGCTTTCGGTAAAACGTAAACTTGTAACGGTGCTGAAAGGTGCAAATACAACCGTAGTTTCTCCAGATGGCAAAACTTACATCAACAACACCGGTAACCCCGGTATGGCAAAAGGTGGGAGCGGTGATGTGCTAACAGGTATTACTACTTCGCTTCTTGCACAAGGCTATTCTTCAGCCGATGCTGCGGTGCTGGGTGTATACATACACGGACTTGCCGGAGATTTAGCCAAAATAGATTTAGGCGAAACAGCTATGACGGCTGCTGATATAATCAGCTATCTGCCAAAGGCATTTAAAACGTTGGAGTAAACTCTAACTGTCAGGTTATTATCGAATTTAATATTTCTTGCTTCTAAAAATTGTAAACAGCATTCTTATTCCAAGAATGTTAGCCAATACAAAACCAATTCCTCCGAAAATAGAAACGTGCTGATACAGTGGTGGAAATTTTACAGCAATCAGAATAGCCGAAGCCATTAAGATAGAGCCGATAAGAAATCCACCTGCAATTCGATTGCTTGCCAAATCAATTTTGTGTGTAATGTCTTCCAAACCTTCATGCTCGATAGATACTTTGAGTTCTCCTCTTTTTATCTTGCCGATAATATCGCGTATGTCGCGCGGAAAATTTTCGATCAGCGAAAGGGAATCACGCGCAGAACCCAAAAAGCGTTTCAGAATGGCCATTAAGCCAAACTCATCGGCTAAAGTTTTATTGATGTGTGGGGTTAACTCCTCAATGATATTCAGGTTGGGGTCTAACCGGTGCCCTACTCCTTCAATCGTTATCATAGCTTTAGATAGCAGAAAATAATCTGGAGGCATTTTGATAGTGTACCGATTAACCAATTCAAGTAAACGATTAAAGAGGTCAGACATATTCATTTTATCAGCCGGCAAAGCATGATAATCGTTAATGAGGTCTTCTACTTCGTACTCAAAAGTCTTGTTGCCTTCAAACTGCTGACTCACCGCAATATTTTTCAAACCCCAGATAAGTGTTTTAGAATCTTTTGTAGTCACTCCATAAACTATATCCGCAAAAAACTCTACATCAGCTTTCAGCACAGTGCCCATCATACCGAAATCAATGAAGCAAACTTTGTTATCAGGCATGGCAAAAAGATTTCCCGGATGCGGGTCAGCATGGAAAAAGCCAAATTCAAATATCTGCTGAAACAAAGCGAACATACCGTTCTTGGCAAGCTCATGACTGTTTGCGCCAATGCGTTGCAAACCTTCGGTGTCGTATGGGTGTACGCCCTGCACAAACTCCATAGTGAGAAGTTTCTTAGTAGTGAGTTGCGGATAGTATTTAGGAACAAAAACCAATTCGCTGTTTTCAAAATTACCCGCAAAGCGTTGAAGGTTATATCCCTCATGAGTAAGGTCGAGTTCCTTATGTATCGAAACATCAAACGCGCGAACCATACCCACAGGGTCAAGATTGACTAAATAGCCACGCTCCTCCATTTTGCCCGCGAAATAATTCATGATGACAATGTCTAGCTCTATCTTTTCGGTTATGCCCGGCCTGCGCACTTTCAAAACTACTTGCGTACCATCTTTCAATTTGGCTTTGTGCACTTGCGCAATAGATGCACTGGCAAATGGAGTGTCCTCAAACTTCATGAAAACATCGTCAATGCTTTTTCCTAATTCCTGCTCAATAATTTTTCGCGCCTCCTCACCCGGAAACGGAGGAACATGTGTTTGCAGTTTTTCAAACTCAGCAACCAACTCTAAAGGAATAACATCGGGTCGGTTGCTGAGTATTTGCGCCAGTTTAATATAGGTAGTGCCCAATTCCTCCACCGCCATGCGCATTCTTTCCGATTTAGAATGGCTGTGAATTTTTTCCACCAAATCTTTCGGAAGAAAAGTCTCCACCACTCTCGCTCTCAACGACATACCAGCATCAGAAAGGATATCCTGAAAACCGTATTTAATCAATATCCCAATAATTTGCCGGTATCGCCTTAAAACTTTAAAGTTTAAATTAAAAAGCATGGATTTATATTTTCAAAAGGTTCAACCGACCGCTAAAAAGGGCTTATAGAACTTTTGAAAGGAATTTATAGAATTCAAAACGCGTATCGCGGAATGAAGAAAAGAAGTCGACCATACGTTTATGCATATCATCATTGTCTGCCACAAACTTTTCTTCAATATGTGTTGGAATTGCTTTTGCCATTTCATTTAATCTTGCAGAACGGGCTGCATTGTCGTGGCGAAGAATATCGTGCTGCTCCTTCAAAAGTATAAATCGGTTTTGAAAATGCTCTACCTGTGCCATGGTTTCGTTTGAAGTATTTTTTGCTGCTACTTCTTCAAGCCGGTCAGTAAGGACAATAAGTTCCTGTTTGTAAAATTCGAGTTCACGTAACCAGTCGTTTTCCTGATGGTGTAAAGAATTGATACTTGCTTTCATTTTGTTTGTTTTTAATCGTTATTAATGTTACAAAGATGGAGGGAATGGCATCTGCATAAGGTGATGCAAGTCAAAACAGGAGGTGAGTTTTGTCACAACCAAGATTTTCGAATATCATTTACATAGCTATTATTTCTTGCCATCTTTGCGAATAACGGTAAAATGCAGGATACAAAAAAATCAACTAATTGGTATGTTATAACAGGTGGTCCGGGTTCTGGAAAAACTACGATGGTTAATTTACTGCGAGCAAGAGGATACAAAACTACAATTGAGAACGCACGCCATTACTTTGATATGCAACGCTTGAATGGCAAAACAGTATAAGAAGTAAGAAAAAATCAGGAAGATTTTCAATTGAAAATTCTTGAAATGCAGATTGAACTGGAGAAGCAACTTTCGCCAGATGATATTGTTTTTCTGGACCGAGCCATTCCCGATGCACTCGCATACTACCGCTATCTGAACATTATCGTAGACCCTAAGCTTGCAGAAGCCATGCACTCGATAGCCTACAAAAAAGTATTTATTCTTGACTGCCTCCCGTTAGTGCAGGATTATGCACGAAGAGAAGATGAGACAGCGCAAAAAAAAATACATGCCATCATTACTAACGTTTATAAATCATTGCCCTTTCCTATAATACATGTTCCGTTACTTCTGCCCCACGAGCGGGTAGATTTCATTTTAAAAAATCTTTAATTGGGGTTACTCGATTTTGCTTTACACCAGTACTAATTCAGAAGCTCAAAGAAACAATTATGAAAGCAAATAGAAATTCTGTGCTCACCATCAATGGCGGTTCCTCCAGCATTAAGTTTGCTTTATTCAACAAAGAAGAACCTCCTCTACAATTGTTTCATGGAGAGATAGAAGGCATGGGTTCTAAAAACGCACAACTTCGTTTTACAAACTCAATGACCGCTCAGCAAAACAGCATCCCCCTACCCACTGCTGATTATAGTGAAGCGGCAAACCTTCTTATAAAATGGCTTGAAAAGCAACAAGAGTTTGTTTCCATTGAAGCGATAGGGCATCGAATAGTTCATGGAATGAAACATACCAACCCAGAACCGATTACTGCTACACTACTGGCTGAATTAAAACAAATTAGTGTATATGACCCGGTACATTTACCTCTAGCAATAATGCTCATAGAAATTTTCCAAAAACAATATCCTGATTTAACGCAAATAGCTTGTTTCGATACTTCTTTTCATGCTTCCATGCCATCCGTTGCAAAACAATTAGCCATTCCGCGAAGATTCAGTGATAAGGGCATTCAGCGCTACGGCTTTCATGGTTTGTCTTATGCTTATCTGATGCAAGAACTTAAACGTGTAGCAGGTAATGAAACTGCACAAGGCAAAATAATACTAGCGCACCTTGGCAATGGAGCAAGTCTTGCCGCGGTAAAAGAAGGGAAGAGCATGGATACCAGCATGGGCTTTACGCCTACATCAGGTTTAGTGATGGGAACGCGTACCGGTGACCTTGACCCCGGTGTTGGATTGTATTTAATAGAGAGCGAAAAGATGAATGCTAAACAGTTTAATCATCTCATCAATCACGAATCTGGTCTGCTGGGTATATCAGAAACAAATGCAGACATGCGGGAGTTGTTGGAACAGGAAGGCACTGACCACCGTGCAGCTGAAGCTGTGGAATTATTTTGCTACCAAACAAAAAAATGGATTGGCGCTTATGCCGCAGTGCTCGGTGGCTTAGACACCCTTATATTTTCAGCAGGAATTGGCGAGCATTCCCCTGAAGTACGCAAACGAATATGCGATGGACTTCAATTTTTAGGAATTGAATTGGATGAACCAAGAAACGAAAAAAATGAAGCAATTATATCTACCGATACAAGCAAAGTGTGTGTGCGTATTATTAAAACAAACGAGGAGTTGATGATTGCAATAGCAGTTTGTGAGTTATTAAATCACTCCGTTAAAAGCTAATTACTATGGAAGCAGAAAACATTAATTCTTTATCTCCAGAATTACTTCAAAAGATGAATGCCTATTGGCGTGCGGCTAATTATTTGTCGGTCGGGCAGATTTACTTGTATGATAATCCTCTGCTGAAAAAGCCACTGACACTTGAACACATTAAGCCGCGTTTGTTAGGTCATTGGGGCACTACACCGGGTCTCAACTTTCTCTATGTTCATCTCAATCGCATTATCAAGCAACACAATTTGAATATGATTTATGTTACCGGTCCTGGCCATGGCGGTCCTGGCTTGGTAGCAAATACTTACCTTGAAGGAACCTACAGTGAATTCTATCCGAATATTAGCGAAGACGAAGAGGGCATGAAAAAACTTTTCAAGCAGTTTTCTTTCCCCCGTGGAATCCCAAGCCATGTAGCTCCCGAAACACCCGGTTCTATTCATGAGGGAGGTGAACTAGGTTATTCATTGGTGCATGCTTTCGGAGCAGTATTTGACAATCCCGATTTGTTGGTGGCTTGTGTAATTGGCGATGGTGAAGCCGAAACGGGTGCGCTTGCCGCAAGTTGGCACTCGAATAAATTTTTAAACCCTGTGCAGGATGGTGCGGTTATTCCTATCCTTCATTTGAACGGATACAAAATTGCGAACCCGACCGTGCTGGCAAGAATTCCAAAAGATGAATTGGAACAACTCTTCCTGGGCTATGGTTATAAACCTCACTTTGTGGAAGGTGATGTGCCCGAAGAAGTCCATCAGTTGCTTGCCAAAACGCTGGACATTATTGTTTCAGAAATTAAACAAATACAAAACGAAGCTCGCACCAACGGATTTACTAAGCGACCCCAATGGCCTATGATTGTTTTCCGCACACCCAAAGGATGGACATGTCCCGAAATGGTGGATGGTATTCAGGTGGAAGGAACCTGGCGCGCGCATCAGGTGCCGCTGGCTGAACTGGTCACAAAGCCGGAGCACATCACCATTTTGGAGCAATGGATGAAAAGCTATAAACCCGAAGAGCTTTTTGATGAAGCAGGAAAACTGATTCCTGAAATAGCCGAACTTGCACCGAAAGGTAAAAGGCGAATGGGTGATAATCCACACGCCAATGGCGGGCTTCTTTTACACGATTTAGAAATGCCAGACTTTAGAAAAAATGCGATTGAGGTGGCTGAACCGGGCACGATAAAAACACAGGCAACCTTCACCATGGGAATTTTTCTGCGCGATATATTGAAACTGAATTGGGAAAAAAGAAACTTTAGAATATTCGGTCCCGATGAAACCGCCTCCAACCGCCTCTCTGCCTTGTTTGATATTACTACTCGCACTTCCACTGCCCAAATTCTGAAAACCGATGAACATGTTTCTGCTGATGGAAGAGTAATGGAAGTGCTAAGCGAACATTTGTGCGAAGGTTGGCTGGAAGGCTATTTGCTGACCGGCAGACATGGTCTGTTTTCGTGTTATGAAGCATTCATTCATATAGTCGCTTCAATGTTCAACCAACACGCTAAATGGCTACAGGTAGCCAATAAAATACCGTGGAGGCAACCGATTGCTTCCTTGAATTATTTGCTTACCTCTCACGTATGGAGACAAGACCACAATGGCAATAGCCATCAGGACCCGGGCTTTTTAGATGTGGTAGCAAACAAAACATCCGACATTATCCGTATCTATCTTCCGCCCGATGCGAATACACTCCTCTCTGTAACCGACCACTGTTTGCGTAGCCGTAATTATATTAATGTAATAGTTGCTGGCAAACAACCCGAAATGCAGTGGCTGAATATAGATTCAGCAATAAAACATTGCGCTGTTGGATTAGGTATTTGGGAATGGGCGAGTAATGACGAAGGGGACGAAACTGATGTGGTAATGGCTTGTGCGGGAGATGTCCCAACGCTAGAAACCATTGCTGCCGTACAGATTTTACGCGAACATTTGCCCGAAATTAAAATTCGTTTAGTCAATGTGGTTGACCTGATGACGCTTCAACCACCCAGTGAACACCCGCATGGACTCAATGACAATGATTTCGATGCGCTTTTCACAAAAGACAAACCTATCATCTTTGCCTTTCATGGCTACCCATTGCTTATCCATCGTCTCACATATCGCAGAACCAACCACCACAACCTACATGTGCGCGGTTACAAAGGGCTGGGTACTACTACCACCCCTTTCGACATGGTAGTAATGAACAACCTTGACCGCTTTCACCTAGCTGCCGATGTTATAGACCATTTGCCACACTTAGGTTCCAAGGGGGCAAACATCAAACAATACATCCGCAACAAGTTGCTAGACCATAAAGCCTATATTGAAATGCATGGCGAAGACCTACCTGAAATCCGCAATTGGAAATGGAATTCGGGCAAAAAAATGAGTTAGTATATCTTAAGAAGACTACGTTGGTTATCTTGTTTAACCCAATGGGCATATGTTTCTTTCGAGAAAAGCGTGTGCAACAAAAAAAACTCTTTAGTGATACTCTGCCCTTTTTTATGCCTCAACGTTGTGGCTATTCTACTTCTTTTTTTCTTGCTTTTTAAAGTAGCCTTTAAAAAGAAAATTATGCTTTAACGCTTCCATTAAGTCGGGCAGTTTCTTGGCGCTTGCATCAATATTTATAAGGCTTCGTTTTAAACTATTGGCCGAAGTGGTATCATTTATTAAAGTGGATAGAGTGCCTCCGCCATTATTTACTTTTTCCAATATCACTTTAAGCTCACCGGCCGAAGTATTGATTTGTTCACCCGCAGTTCGTACCTCCTTAACAGCTTTGCTAAGGTCTTCAGCCATTACGGTATCTTTTACCAAAGTGCCCAACAACCCTTTACCATTCTTCGCCTCCGATACCACATCATTAATGTCGTCCGAAATTTGCAAAATATTATTGCTCACTACATCTATGTTACCCAATGTATGTCGCAACCCTTCAGCAATAGTTGTATCCATCAACACAGTATAAAGCGTTCCGCGGCTATCTGTAATTTTCTGGGTGATGTCTCTCAAGTTGGCAGAAATAACTAGGATGTTTCTATTAGTTTTATCTAAGGTTCGCAGCATCTCATCGGTATTTAGTGAAGCCAAGCTTTCCAGTTCTTCACCGTCTTTTATTAAACCCGCCTCAGCCGTACCAGCAGATATATTAATAAGTTTATTTCCCATCAATCCGTCAGTGCCTATGGTGGCAGCTGAGTTATTTCTAATCACTTTTTTTAAGTCAGCCTCCACCGACATTTCTACTCGGATAGTGGTATCGTTTACAATTTCAATATTTTTTATGATGCCTACATCAATGCCTCCATAGCGTACATTATTTCCTTTTTTCAGTCCATTAACGGTTTCAAATTTTGCATACAGCTTAAATGTTTTACTGAATAAATTACTGTTGCTGCCAATAAAATACAAGGCCAAAATAAGCAAGGCGGTTCCTGTAAGTACAAAAAAACCAAGGCGGATATTCTTTATTGTTTCTATGTTCATAGTTTATTGTTTTTTGAAAAATGCATTCACCTTTGGGTCATTCATTTTACTTAATTCTTCAAAAGTTCCTTCGGCATAATTTATTCCGTCAATCATTACTGCCAAGCGGTTAGCTGTAAGCCGAGCACAATGCATATCGTGAGAAATAATGATGCTTGAAGTATTGTATTTATGTTGCATAGCCAACATCATATTGCTTATTTCTTCTGCAGTAATAGGATCGAGACCGGTGGTTGGTTCATCATAAAGCATTAGTTCGGGTTTTAAAATAAGGGAACGCGCCAATCCTATTCGTTTACGCATACCGCCCGATAGTTCAGAAGGCATTAGGTTAATGGCATTTGCCAAACTCACATTATCCAACATTTCTTCTACCAACTGATCCACCTCCTGTTTGGTTTTTCCTTTGCCATGTCTGCGCAAAGCAAATTCCAGATTTTGGCGAACCGTCATACTATCATACAGCGCACTGCTCTGAAACACAAAACCTATTCGCGCTCGCATTTCATCCAATTCTTTCTGTTTTAGCGAATTAATTTCTTTTCCAAAAACCTGTAATGAACCTTCTTCATATTTCAACAAACCCACCACACATTTAATCAACACCGATTTACCGCAACCGGATTTGCCCAGCACCACCACATTTTCTCCGCGCCTTACCGTTAGGTTAAATTGGTTCAGCACATAATTATCGCCAAATGATTTACAAAGGCTTGATATCTCTATAATAGATTCACCGTATTTCGGCAACGCTTCTGTGTTGGTTCTTGAAATTGTTTCCATTATAAATACCCGAAAAATTGGGTGATTTGAACAGCTATTAAATCAATAATAAACACAAGCAACGAGGCAATCACCACAGATGAATTTGCCGACTCGCCAACCCCTTCGGTTCCTTTTTTCGAATTGTAGCCTTTGTAACAACCTACCAGACCAATAGCAAAACCAAAAAAAAATGTTTTGACAAACGCAGGTATAAAATCGCTGAAATCGGTGCTTTCAAATACCTGATTAAAGAATAGCGTAATGCTAATGGCACTAGTGAGTTTAACGGCAATAAAAGAACCGATTAACGCAACAGCATCACCCATAATTACTAAAATAGGAATCATGAAAGTAGTGCTGATAATGCGCGAAACCACAATATATTTAAACGGGTTGGTGCCGCTTACTTCCATTGCATCTATCTGCTCGGTCACCTTCATTGAACCCAACTCGGCACCAATACTAGAACCAATTTTACCGGCACATACTAACGCCACAATTACAGGACCTATCTCGCGTATAATACTGATACCTACCATAGCAGGCAACCACGATTCAGCACCAAAACGTGCCAATGTGGGGCGCGATTGCAAAGTGAGAACCAAACCAATAATAAATGCGGTTAAAGCCACCAACGGCAATGAGCGATAACCAATTTCATACGACTGGTGAAAGATTTCCTTCAACTCATAAGGAGGCATAAAAACCTCGCGAAAAAACCGCATCACAAATCGCACTATTTCACCAACCTCATTTAAAAAATCGCGAAATTCTTCAGGTAAAACAGAAACCCAAATTGGCTCTGATTGTTTTTTAGCAGGAGTTGTTTCGGCTGGATTATTTTCCACTTATTCTTTTGTCAAATATCCTTGAGAAAACGGTAAGTCATGCTGAGTTAAGTCAAATGAAAGAATGACAATAATCAATGAATAGCTTGATTTATACATTCTGGAATTGTCATATATCGGAGCACGAAGATGATACCCTCCAAATTTAGCTCCTGTGCGCAAACAAAAATTTAAATCAAAGATTCTTAGTTAAATCTATACTGCTACGCACGAACATAAATATGCCAACACCTAGTACTAAACCCAAAACGATTTTCCGAAAATGTTCCTGATTAATTTTAGATAACAACAACTTGCCGATATAAGAACCAATAACAGACACAACAAACAATATGGGAAGCAGGTAATAATCTTTCGGGTTCAGGTAATCATTGCTGATATAGATTACGCTTCTGCTTAAATCAACGCCCATATCAATGGCTGCCGATGTTCCAACAAAAAAACTCTTCTCCAAATTATAAGCTGCTAAACTCAATCCTCTTATTGCTCCACCGGTGCCAATAAAACCTGCAAGAAATCCAGCAAAGCTTCCCCCGGTTATGCTGGTAAGATTATTCGCCTGCAATTTAAAATCGGGCTTCAAGAGCAGCAATGCACTGAATGAAATGAGAAAGAGTGCGAGAAATAATTGATCGTACCGGAAATTAATTTTGTTGGTCAACCACGCTCCCAAAATTACAAAGGCAACACTCGGAATTCCAAAAAGCAAAGACAGTTTCCAGTCAATAGTTTTGCGGAACAATATCAGTTTGCTTAGGTTGCTAAAAACATGGAATACGGCTGTAATACCGAGAACGGTTTTAAAATCAAAAAACAATCCTGCTAAGGGAACAAAAAATAAAGATGACCCAAACCCGCCTACCGTTCCTATTATCTCGGCAAGAAGAGCTAGTAAGGCGAAGATGATGGTCATGTTATCTTTTGAGGAGCATCTTTCGGTTCAGTGCAATTCCAGATAATATTAGTAAAACTACAACAGTCCAAAGTGTAATATGTAAACCTGCTACACTTCGCAGCATAATAACCTGAATAGCTATCCATAAAAACAGGATACAACCTTCTGCAATTATCGCTAATGGATAAATATTTTCGTTCAAAAGAATTAGAGCGATAACAACAAAACTCAAGATGCCGTTTGCAATCAAGAGAATGATTCCGAGAATTAAAATAATTAGGGAAAGGGGAATGCTCCAGCAAGGAAACCGTCATTCCCAAACTTGCTCCGCTTGGGTCAGTTATAAATTTTACACTTCCGTAAAATGCACCAATGCCATTAAAGAGGAGAAGGATGTTTGAAAGTATTCTCAAAGCTATTGACATACTACTCCCACTTATCGCGGTCGGTCAAATCCTGTTCTTCAGCTTCTGTATAAGGATTTTTATGCACGCTACTCATTTCTAATCCTTCGCGGTTTTGTTGTTCAAGCGTCCAGCTATCGGTAAGAGAAGTTTCTATCCAAAGATTTCCGCTCTTACGAAACACCTGTGCCGAAAGCCCAAAAGTATTCCAAAGCTGCATTTCTAAATCTTTAACCTTTTCATCTTTTTCAACTTCCAGTTTACCATCTATATGCTTTTTACGGCACAGCGAAAGCTTACTATCATGTGTAAATATTTTAGATTTAGGTAGAGCTTTCTCTTCCTTATATGGTGCATCAAAAAACTCGAGTTTCAAAAAAGGAAACACCCTGCTGAAGTCGCGTTGCACTTCGCTTATCGTTCTTGAGTCGGTGATTAGAATTTCCATGACTTTATTTTTTATTACAGCAATTATGTTTCGTGCAATCTATTTTACTTAACTCTGGACTTACGTATGGAATACCCAAATTCATTCCGCGCAAAATCAACACACAAGCCATTACTCCTACAAACACCGGCACTGCTCTTCTTACTTTACTTCTCCATTGAATACTAATGGCACTTGATGCCATAGAAACAAAAAGCATAGCTGGTAGAGTTCCTAAACCGAATGCCATCATGAACAAACTTCCTTTCCATGCATCACCGGTGGCAATAGCACCGGCTACACCTAAGTAAACCAACCCGCAGGGAAGCAATCCGTTCAATACACCAATAGAAATGAGCGATACGTAACTTTTTTGCTTAAACAAATTACCCAACGAAGATTTTACTTTCGTAACTATTGGCAATATGATTTTCGTCAATCCTAAAAAAGATGTTGCCCGTGAAGGCAAAAGCAAGCCAAACAGAATTATTACACCAAGAGTGATGGATAGAATTTGCTGGTAACCGCCAACCACAAAAGCTTTACCGAGTAAACCAAAGAGCAAGCCGAAAGCTCCATACGTAAACACTCTGCCAAGGTTGTAAACTATACCACCGGTAACTCTTTTGAATTTAGTTTCTCTTCCCAGCGGCAATGCCATAGCAATAGGACCGCACATGCCTATGCAGTGGAAACTTCCGAGGAAGCCGAGTGATATTGCCGCGATTAAGAATTCCATTACTGAATATTTATAGTGCCTTCGTTGTAGTAACTCACACATCCAGCACTCCAGTCAATTTTCATTTCGTAAACACCGTGTTGAAGTTTATCCGAGTTAACCTGACATAAGCCGGTTGAATCTGGAGAGCAACTCAATGTAAAATCTCTTTTTGCAGATGAAGCATTGTAGAAAAGAATTTCTGCCTTCACATTTTTGCTAAGCATATCATTTGGAAACTGAATGGCAATTTTTTTGCCTTCTACATTCCAGTTTAGTTGCTCTTTCAATGCGTGAGTTCTTTTTTGTTTATCTACTTGCTCCTGAAATTTTAACTCTTTAGCGTAATAATCCGGTGATACTAAATCATCTTTAACAGTACTTGCTTTCCATACCAAGAAAAGCATCATTAGCACAAACCCTCCGTAGAGAATCACTATCCGCCAGCCCCAGTTTAAATTTTTCATAATCGTTTATTTAGTTAGGTGCTACAAAATTTGTCTTCACTACCTGAATTCTTCTATCGCCTGTGTAAATTCCAATTTCAATATTATTTTTCCGGTGATGCAATTCGCTCTTATCCATAATTACGAAGAATACTCCGTCACCAATACATTCGCTTGGAACGTGCAGGTCTTTGCCTACCATTTTTATGGTGCCGTGCAATTTTTCTTCATCTTCCAACCGTAATTGAACAGGAATATCTTTCCGCGTTTTATTAATGAGTTTGATGTTGTAAATGTTACTGATTTTGTTTCCTGGTTGGTCTTGATATAATATTCCCTGGGCGCGCATAATAGTAGCCTGAATATCTTTTCTGGTTGCTAAAAGTGTGGTGAGCACACCAATCAAAACAACCAACACACCTATATAGGCACCGGTGCGCACGGTCATGTGCAACTTCTCGCCTTTCTTAATATTGTTTTCAGAAGCGTAGCGAATTAAACCGGTATCGCGATGCACTTTAGTCATGATAGCATCACAGGCATCAATACATGCCGTGCAGTTTACGCACTCCATTTGTGTGCCGTTGCGGATATCAATACCGGTAGGACAAACACGAACGCAGTCAAAGCAATCAATGCAATCACCTTTCTTTTCGGTTTCTTCTTTGCTAATTTTCCCTCTGGGTTCACCACGTACATAATCGTATGCCACAACAATTGAATTCGGATCGAGCATTACACCTTGTAATCTTCCGTAAGGGCAAACAATTAAACAAGCTTGCTCGCGAAACCACCAGTAAACAAAAAAGAAAGTGCAGGTGAAGATGATTAGCGGAATAAAGGTGGCCAAGTGTGCGGCAATTCCCTCCTTCATGTAAAGCATCACGTCATCCATTCCAATGAGATAAGACAAAAAGTAGTTGGCGATGACAAATGACATAGTGAAGAACGCCACAAATTTTCCTGCACGTTTAAGAATTTTCTCTCCATTCCACGTCATGGCACTTAATCGCTTTTGTTTTTCGGCATCACCATCAATCCAGTATTCAATTTTGCGGAAAACCATTTCCATAAAAATAGTCTGCGGACAAACCCATCCGCAAAAAATTCTACCAAACACTACCGTAAAAAGAACTACGAAAACAATAAACGTAAGCATGCCTAATGCGAACACGAAAAAATCCTGCGGCCAAAAAATCATTCCAAACAAAATGAACTTGCGCTCAAACATGTTGAAAAGAAAAAGCGGCTCGTCATGGATTTTTATCCAAGGCAGGGCAAAGAATACGAGGAGATAAACTATACTGACAATGGTTCTGCCATTGTAAAACTTTCCGTGCGGCTTTTTTGCAAAAACCCAGTTGCGTTTACCATCTTTAGTAATCGTGCCAAAAGAATCCCTGAAAAGTTCGTTAGGCGCGCTCACTTATTTTTTCGTTGTGTCTGTAGCTACCACTAAGGTTGAATCAGTTTTGGCAATACCTGATTCGGTAAATAAATCTCCCTGTGGTGCCTTCGCATTTGCCGGGTTAGTTCCGCGAATAGAATGGATGTAGCTGATTACATTTTTAATCTGCACTGCACTCAAATCAGTTTCCCAACTCTTCATACCTTTTGCTGGCCAACCATATTTCACGGTTTTAAAAAGTTCGTTTGCTGTTCCTCCATGTATCCAGTAATTATCGGTAAGGTTAGGTCCAACCTGATTCCCTTCCCCAACATTCCCGTGGCATGCTATGCAATTGGTTTTAAAAATTTCCATGCCCTCGGCAACCCCTATAGCATCGGCATATTTCACATTGCTTTCATCTACGTTCAATGCGTTCTTTTTATTGTAAGCATCTACCTCAATTTTTGCCTGTTGAATTTCGGCAATATATTCATCATGTGTTGACGGCCCTCCACCTACATAGTAATATGCGAGATAAAAGAATGCCCATATAATAGAAAGATAAAAACTGTATTTCCACCAAGGAGGAAGTGAATTGTCTAACTCGCGAATGCCATCGTAATTATGATCGAGTAGAATATCCCGCTCCTTTTCAATAGGAACACTGGCATTGATGTTATCGAAGATGTGCGGCAGTTGAACAGCAAATGGTTTTGTCACTACCTTTTCTTCAGGTGAAAGCTCTTTAAGCAAGTTGCGTATGCCCAACAGCATCCAAAGAACTACCATCATTTCAATAGCAAAAACAGAAATTCCGACAATCAAATCTAACCGCATAGGAAGTTTGAATGAAGTATCGGCAACCGGTGTAGCATCTTGTGCGAAAAGAAAATTGCTGGCTAAAAGCAGAATTAATACAGTGACTGCTTTCTCTGCACGCTTGTCAAAAGCAAGTTTGGCGAGTTTAACCCAAACATTTCCTAATAAAAATGCAGCCAGCAACATTACCGCACAAGCGGTGATGAGAAGATAAAGCAGCGTATTATCGGAACTTGGAGTGCCTGTTACAGAAACCGCAACCGGTGTAGCATCCTGAGCCCATATAACTGTACTGGCAAAAATTGCAGCACAGAGAAGTAGATTATTTTTGAACGATTTTATCATGACAATTCGTTTTTGGGTTTTATAATTTATTGAAGAGGTAACTGTTCAATTTCCTCGATATATTTTTTGTCGGCTTTTAGTGCAATTAAAATCATGGCAGCAAAAACAAAAACGAAAATGAAGAGGGCTACTTTGGGAAATACATCCACACTATCAATGGTAGCTGCATAATTTCTGAAAAATGAAAACACGGCTCTTTGTTTTAGTTGTTATTTAATAACTGCCTCTGCTGTTTTGGGTTCTGCTTTAATATCAGTGCCTATGCGTTGCAGGTAAGCTATCATGGCTATTATTTCTTTTTTCTCGCTGCAATTGATTCCGTCTTTTTTTAGACTTGCCTGAACCTTCAATGCCTGTTTCTCTAAATCATCATTGGCTATTTTGTCGTAGCCTTTTGGATAAGGAACACCAAGTGTTTGCATCGCACGAATTTTTTCCGCGGTTAATGAAATATTCAAATCATGGTCAAGCATGTGCGGATATGGTGGCATGATTGAACCAGGGCTCATCGTGCGCGGGTCGTCCATGTGATTGAAGTGCCAGCTATCCGGATACTTTCCTCCTTCACGAGCCAAATCAGGACCGGTGCGTTTAGATCCCCATTGGAAAGGATGGTCGTAAACAAACTCACCGGCCTTTGAGTATTCGCCATAACGCGCTACTTCGCTGCGGAAAGGTCGAATCATTTGTGAGTGACACACATAACATCCTTCGCGGATATACAAATCACGTCCCTGCAATTCTAGCGGAGTGTAAGGTTTTACACTGGCGATAGTTGGGATATTACTCTTAATTAAAAAAGTTGGAATCAACTCAATTACGCCTCCAATAATCACCATTACAAAAGCAACTACGAGTAATTGCACAGGTCTGCGTTCAATCCAGCGATGCCAGTGTTCGGTGCCGTGTGCTTGGTAGTTCTTTTCAAGAGCCGGTGCTTCAGCATCTTCGTTAGCCAAGAAATTTCCCTGACCCATTGTTTTTATCAAATTGAAAATACCTACGAGTGTTCCAACTAAATAAAGTCCACCACCAAATGCGCGGGTCATGTAAAGCGGCATAATTGCAGTAACCGTTTCTAGGAAGTTTGGATACTTCAAAATGCCTTCAGGAGTAAACTCTTTCCACATAAAACTTTGAACAAAGCCTGCCCAATACATAGGCACTGCGTAGAATAAAATACCAAGGGTTCCTAGCCAGAAGTGAATGTTCGCTAACTTCTTTGACCAAAGTGTGGTGCGATACATTTGCGGTATTAACCAAAATAGAATTCCGAATGTGAGGAAGCCGTTCCATCCCAATGCACCAATATGCACGTGAGCGATAGTCCAATCGGTATAGTGCGAAACTGCATTTACCGATTTGATGGAAAGCATTGGTCCTTCGAAAGTTGCCATACCGTATGCAGTAACGGCTACTACATAAAATTTGAGAACAACATCATCACGAACTTTATCCCAAGCACCACGCAATGTGAGTAATCCGTTTATCATTCCACCCCAACTTGGCATAATTAACATAATGCTAAAAACCGTTCCGAGTGATTGCG
>CAMBIM010000002.1 GCA_945867505.1 Chitinophaga pinensis | reverse complement strand
TATCCGTATGTGCCGCAGATGATTGCTTTTTGTAAGGATGAAAGTTTTATAGGAAGAGAGTTTTATATAATGGAGAAGCTCGTTGGTATAATTCCGAGAGCAAACCTTCCGAAAGATTTAGTGCTGAATAAAAACGAAGTGCAAAAACTTTGCACCAACGTAATTGATAAGTTGATTGAATTACACCAAGTAGATATTCAGGCAACCGGGTTAAACGAGTTAGGAAAAGGAACCGGTTACTGCAAACGACAAATTGATGGCTGGACGGAACGTTACAAAAGAGCAAAAACATGGAATGTGCCTTCGTGCAACTATATAATGGATTGGCTGAAAGCAAATATTCCTACAGAAGAAAGAAGCTGTTTGATTCACAATGATTTTCGTTTTGATAACGTAGTATTAGATGCTGGAAACCCGATGAAAGTGATTGGAGTATTAGATTGGGAAATGGCAACCGTTGGCGACCCACTGATGGATTTAGGAAACTCCCTAGCCTACTGGGTGCAAGCCGATGATGATATAGTAGCGCGGCAAACAAGAAGGCAACCCACGCATTTAGACGGAATGTTTACGCGAAAAGAAGTGGTAGAATATTATTGCAGCAAAATGAATTATAGAGCAGAAGACTTTACCTTCTATGAAGTGTACGGAATATTCCGCTTGGCGGTAATTATGCAACAGATTTACTACCGGTATCATCACAAGCAAACCACCAACCCAGCTTTTAAAAACTTTTGGTTCTTGGTAAACTATATGAACTTGAGATGCAAAAGGGCTATCAAAAATGCTAAGTAAAATGGCATTAAATAAAAAAGCCATCTCGCTTTAGCAGATGGCTTTTTTGTTTTGAGAAAACTAAGTTTTAGTTAGTAGTAGTCCAAGTACCGTTGTTTGCAGCACAATCAGATTTTGTTTCATCATACTCCGTTGGTATCCCTGGTATAATGCTAGTACTTTGGCAAACAGAAGAGCCATTTCCTTGACCGTTGCTGTATTTACAATAGCCGCATTTTTTACAAGAAGTACCAGAGGCAAGAATGCCGATTGTCATAAAAGCGAAGAATAATTTTTTCATGATCGATTATTTTTAGTTTTTAGTTAATGTTTCAAAAATAAAATTCAACTTCAATAAAAGCAAGTTTTTAGTAAGAATAGTGCCGTTTTGGCACTAAATGCTAAAATATCTTGCCCGGGTTTAAAATATTATTCGGGTCAAAAACTTTTTTAATGTCGCGCATTAACTGCAGCTGCACTTCGCGGAATTTAATATTCATATAAGGAATTTGAATCCAACCAATGCCATGTTCTCCGGAAATTGTTCCTCCAAGTTCAACCACCTTTTCAAATATTTCGCGAATGCCTTTCGGCACTTCATCCTTCCAATAATCTTCTGTCAATTCATCTTTCAAAATACGAACATGCACATTGCCATCACCGGCATGGCCATAACAAACACTTCTAAAATTCCATTTTCTACCAACTGCTTTTATATGCTTTAAAAGTTCCGGTAAATCTGCACGCGGCACTACGGTATCTTCTTCTACCGTCATGTTTGTTTTCTTTACCGCATAAGCAATGTTTCTGCGCATACGCCATAAATCAATCTTCTGTGCCTCGCTGTCGGCAAAAAGTATTTCGCCCACTTCAAACTGTGTAAGCACTTCGTAAATTTTTTCGCAATCTTTTTGAATCACTTCTAAATCATTGCCATCCACCTCAATTAAAAGCGTAGCCTGTGTATCGTCTGCTAACGGAACAGTTACATCGCCCAAAAATTTCATTACATATTCTACTGCATCGCGCTCCATGAACTCAATACACGAAGGAACTATTCCTGCGCGAAAAACTGCACTCACTGCAGCACTTGCATCATCCATACTTTTAAATGGAGCAAGCATTACGTTGTTGAATTTAGGATAAGGCAAAAGTTTGAGAACAATTTTTGTAATAATGGCGAGCGTTCCTTCACTTCCAACAATTAGTTGCGTAAGGTTATATCCTGTTGAGTTTTTTAAAGTATTAGCACCGGTCCAAATAATTTCACCATCAGGGAGAACCACCTCCAAATTCAGAACAAAATCTTTCACCACACCATACTTCACTGCTCTTGGCCCACCGCTGTTACAAGCTACGTTTCCACCAATAAAACTTGTTCCTCTGCTTGAAGGGTCAACCGGATAGAACAAACCTTTTTCCTGCAAAGTATTTTGCAATGCTTCGGTAATAACTGCGGGTTCTGTTGTTACCTGCAAGTTGCGTTCGTCAATCTTTAAAATCTTGTTCATACGCTCAATAGAGAGCATGACACCACCATGCACACATAAGCTATTTGCACTTAAACCTGTGCCTGCCGCGCGGGGAGAAATTGGTATTAAGTTTTTATTGCAGTATTTAAGCACTGCTGAAATCTCTTGCGCGGTAACTGGCTTAATGACTACTTCGGGCGGAAAACTTACACCATCGGTTTCATCGCGACTGAATTTATCGATGTTGGCTTGGTCTGTAAAAACAAACTCCTCTCCTACTATCGTTTTGAAATAGGCTAAATCTTCTGTTGTAATTTTTTTGTAATTCATGTTAGGCATATCCAATATTTTTAAAGACATTCTTACCAATCAACCAAATGCGAATTAAGTAATTGATTGAAACACTAAATAAATGAATTAGCTTTTTTCGGACCGAACATCTGTTTTAACCTCTGCTAACTTAGAATCTAAAAAACCATTGACAATAGGCAGCCCACCAAAGTGTTGTGTGCTAGATGCATCCAAAATTGATACATTTAATTCATCTTTTAGTTTTTGAATTTCTTTTTAAAGCACTTAACGCTGTCTGTCAACTGCCGCTACAATCATTATCAAAACTCGTTCTTGTCTACTACCAATTTTAATGAAGTGGTGCTGACTACAAGCTTAGCAGTGGTTTGGTAAAGTAACGTCTAAAATAAATTGAAATGAATACAATTGTTTGAAGATATAGTCAAACTATTTCTAAGTGAGCTACAATCTTATTTCGGAATAGACTCAAATCGGGCAGAGAAATATTTTCATGTTTGGCTTCCTCATCCCAGGTTCTCATTTTTATAATGAGATTCTTTAAAGGATTTCTTTCAAATACGTCCAGTTCATCTTCGCGCATTACCCCGCCCTGAAAAGTCAATGTCATTTTACTGGCATGCGAGAGGTTATCGAAGTAGCGTTGGTTTACCGCGCACAAATAACGCTTTGCCTCTACGTGTGCATTTACCAGCGTTGTAATTTTAGCAGAGAATCCACGCGCCTTTAAATACTCTGCACCTATGGCTTCATGGTCTTTTACACCATAGCCATCCATTTCCTCTTCGCCCTCATCTAACAAATGACCAAGGTCATGCAGAAATGCGGCAAGAATAACTTCATCATCGTTGCCATCTTTTTCTGCTAATTGAGCAGCCTGGCAAGCGTGTTCTAACTGTGTAATTTTTTCACCGGAATAATTTGCTCCTCCTTTGGTTTCAAACAGTGCAATTATTTCATCCGCTATTTTTTCGGCATCTAAACTTTTCATTCCTCAATTTAGTATTGCACTTGTATTTTTCTGGTAAGCGTTTGCGCACCAATCTTTACTTTGGCAATATAAGAACCGCAGTCTATACCCGACAAGTCGATATTTGCGCTGTTGCCTGCTTCTAAGTTTGCAAAGCTCTTTACATTTCTACCCAGCATATCAAACACTTCAATAGTTACGTTTTGCTTTTGTTCGTTCTCGAACCAAAATGTAGTAATGCCATTACTAGGGTTAGGAAGCACTTTAATGTTATCTTCTTTCGCCACATTATCTACCCCATTAAATACACTTAGCCAGCTCTTGCCATCTAAGCCTACCCAAAAAGGATACGTTTCCGGCTGAATACCGGTTTCGTAAATTAAGTGATGAAGTGCTGTAATAGCAATATCTGCCTGCACAGGTGATGATTTTAATAAAGTTTGGTTTACTCCGCTTTGATTAAATATTCCTGAACCCAGTAAGTTGTAAGTGCCCGGGTCGGCTGCAGTAATTTGCTGATGCGTTACATCTTTACCCGAAGCAACCCACCAAATGTGACGCTCTTCAAAGGTAATACCACCGTGACCGGTGCCTATTCCGCCATGGTCGGTAATCACGAGCACTAACCAGTTTTCGTTAGCATAGTTAGGGCGGGCATATAAAGCGTTTAATACAATACCTACTTTATCATCTACGTTTTCTATAGCCTGAATGTAGGAAGGATTGGTGGGCGAAAAGCCGGAAGAGTGACCGGTTAAATCTACGGCATCGAAATATACGAACATACAATCGAGAGAATCGGTAGCTAGTTGAGTAGAAGCCACGGCTGCTGTGGCTGCGCCATCGCCATCCGGTGTTTTTAGCTTTAAGTCCCAACCATCGTTGTAAACGTTATCGCTCATGGGTGCCCATTCGGTTACCTGCACGCAGTGCAGATTAGGCAATAGTTGTTTTGCCAGGGTAGGGAAATAAGGGTAGTCGGTATAATTACTGCCGGTGTAAGTGTTAGAGGTAACACCGTGCTTGTTCCACCAAACACCAGTCATGATAGTAGACCATGAAGGACCGGAAACGGTAATACCACAATGCCAGGCATCGTAAGTAAAGAGACCGTTAGCAATCAGTGCATCTATGTTGGGGGTGTTGGCCTGTTGAAGCGCATCGCTGCGGGTGCCGTCAATACCAATTATTAAAACTTTGCGCTCTTGCGAAGCAAAAGCCGAAAGGGTGAGGATGCTGATAAGCAGGAGGGAGTAAATTTTCTTTTGCATAGTGTATTTTGTTGTGGGCGCGAAAGTGTGCCCGAAAATGGCTTTGAAAATTAAAAGTATGTTACTAAATAGTAAAGGTTTGGGGAGGGTGGTGACTGAGCGCATGAGGATATGTGGGCGCGAAGAATTTGTTGATGGTGGCAGAACAACAACAACTGAACAAACAAGTATGATGGTAGCCGTGTGGGAAATTAAAGAATAGTTGATGCGAAGATTGATTTAGTGTAATAGAATGGAAGTTTGAAAAAGGTGAAGATTAATTTGGACGGGGCGAATGAAAATTTGAGCAAGGCGAAGAGAAATGTGAGCTGGGCGGAGGGATGATTGGGTGAGGAGAATGAAGATTTTGGTAAGGCGAATGGAAAAATTGACAAGGCGAATGGAAAAATTGTCGAGGCGAATGGAAATTTTGTCAAGGCGAATACTGTTTTTTGGTGAGGGAACGCGAGGTGGCATATTTTTTATGAAAAAAAATGCATTAACCAAAAAACAAGAAAAATGGGAAATCAAAACACGCCAAGACCATTGCCGGATTACAAGTGCCCAATGGCAGCTTTGTATTCGGGATTGAACACCGCTTGGGATAGCCAAGCAGAACATGAGGCTCAATTTGCAGCCGAAAACACGATTTATGTGCCAGGACTTTCGGTGACGCGGAAAGCGGCTATACAGGCAGCGAAGGTTTTGCCTGACGGACAAGCCCGATACGCTGATGCGGAATCGAAACGGTTAGAGTTATTAGAAATACATGAGGAAACGATTGACAAGTGGAACTCGCTGGATGGGTATATAGTGAAAGCGTTTAAAGGTGCATTTTACAAGCCAAGAATTGAGGAGGCGGGAAAGGGGTACTATGATAAGGCGTTTGCTAAGAATTGGGAGTATTTGGATTTGCTGCTGGAGGCGGGAAAGACTTTTATTACCACGCACAGTGGTGTATTGGTAAGCGATGGCGGTATGCCCGCGGGTTTTGCAGCAGCGTATGATGCGAAGAAGGTAATTTTTGACGGGTTGTATGGCGAGTATAAGGATGCCAGACAGGACGCGCAGGAGCAGACGGATGTGAAGATTAATGCGAACAATGCCATTTATAAAGATGGCCGAGAGATGATGGAGGATGGAAAGCATATTTTTAGAAAGAATGCTTCGTTAAGAGACCGATTTGTGTGGGAACGTATTTTGGAATTGGTAACTCCGCCAACGGATGGCGGTGCTACTTTGCCGCAGGAGTTTGAGGGTGATTTGACCGGGGGGGCTTCGGAAGTGATTAGTATCAAAACGCTGCCTATTAATGCTGCTACACCGGTGTTGATTGAGGTGAGTGCAACACCCGGACCAGTGACGATGCGTTGTGGTATTTCGGCTGAGGGTGTGCCTCCGGTTACTACTATTGATGTGGCTGCGCCAGGTGGTGCGGTTAATACTAGTGCCGGTGCGATGGGTTATAATGATACGCTGAGCCGCCCTGTTTTGGTGATTGCCAATGTGGCTGGTATGACGGGGCATTATAAGGTGACGATTGGGTAGCCTCACCCCCTGCCCTCCCGAAACGAGTTCGGGACAGGCTCTAAAGGGGCTTAACAAAACCCGCGCGTGAGTGCGGGTTTTGTTTTGTGTGGTTACGTCATTGCGAGGACGGCTTTGCGGACGAAGCAATCTTCAATTATTTATAGGGGAGGTTATTTCTCTTGTTCCTTTTATTCAGAATACTAATTGATGTTTTATGGATTTCATGAATGCGAAACGCATTTGTTAGAAAAAAGGAACCAAAAAATAGTCCGAAAAAATGCTCCGCGTTTTCGGACTTGCTCCCGAGCGAATACAGGGTTTGCCTTTCATGCGCGCAGGGTCCCGAGGCGGAGACCCTGCTGGGAAGAAACGTGGCGTAGAGCGTATATTGGTAATGGAACCAAGGCATACTTATGTTAAGAATGAGTAGGTGTGCCTATTTCTTTCAGGAAGCGAGACCATACATTCGCATTATTAAAATATAAGCATATACCTAATATTATGAAGTATACCCCTAAGGTTGTAAGAAATAGATTACTGGTGAAGGATTTTAAAGGAAACGAGTTGCTTTTCGATTTCGATAAAATAAACAAGCTAAAAACAGTAGCCAGTGCCATTCAAAATTCAACGAGGGTTTCGATAATTAATGTACTGTCACTAATGGGAGAAGTAAGGGTGACTGAAATTTACAAAAAACTAAAAATTGAACAGGCTAAGTGCTCACAGCATTTATTGATTTTGAAAGAATCTGACGTTGTGCAGGCCAGAAGAGCAGGGAAATGTATTTATTACTCTATTAACCCTAAAATAAAATGGATTACGCAGCTGGACCCAGATTCTTTAATTGCGGCTTCAGATTTTAGTAATAGTTTGGAATAAGACGGAAACCTGCGCAACTATTAGTGCGGGGTATATAACCTGACTGTAAATAAACTGATGGGTGAAATTTTTTTCTATTGCGCTAAACGAAACAGTTTCAGTTTTACCAAGAAAAAAGAGACTTCTAAAAAAATTATTTGAAACCTAAATTAAAGTCCACGAATGTTTCCCAAACCGCTATTAGAAAAGAATGACTGCACCGTTAAATGGATAATAGGGGTAGTGTCTACTGTTGTGTTTTGTGTAGTTGCTGCATTGCCTAAAATTCATTTAGGCACCGGAGTTACGGTGCCGTTTAACCCGCATATTTTTGCCACGTTTAATGCTCTTATCAATTCTACCGTTTCTGTTTTATTGGTTGCCGCTGTTGTTTTAGTTAAACAGAAGGATTATGAAGCGCATAAGAATATAATGCTTACAGCTATTGTGCTTTCGGGCTTGTTTTTGGTTTCTTACATAGCGCACCACTTATTTGCCGGTGAAACTAAATTTGGTGGCGAAGGCAGTATCCGCACGTTCTATTTAGTGCTACTTACCACACATATTATTCTGGCTGCTATTATTTTGCCCATCATACTTTTTACGGCCTACAGAAGTTTAACAGGTGAATACGCTAAACACAAGAAATGGGCACGTTATACTTTCCCCCTGTGGTTATATGTATCTGTAACAGGGGTAATTGTTTACTTAATGATTTCGCCTTACTATTCATAAGCTTGCTTATGATAGGTAGTGACAGTTAATTATGAGTACGAGTACCTATTGCCAAGCGTATCTGTCTGACGTATATTTACTCAAAACATGGCCTATGTTGTTAAATCCCAAAAAAGTAATCCTGAAACTTGTTTCAGGATTTTCAGACAGCAGTGCAAAAAATAATAAGCTATGTGAGATTGATGAACTCAAACAAAAGGTTGAGTTTTATGAGTCAATTCTAAACCACCTGCCCAATGACCTGGTTGTATTTGACACTGCGCATACCTACAAATTCATTAATCCAGCAGCAATAAGGGATGAAAATGTTCGCAATTTCGTTATGAATAAAACAGACTACGATTACTGCACTTATAAAAATATAGATAAAATACTTGCGGATGACAGGCACTCTAAATTTAAAGTGGCACTGCAAACCAAAGAGCCATTTGTTTGGGAAGACGAGAGGGAGGTAAATGGTTTACCAGTAATAATACACAGAACATTTATGCCGGTGTTTGACACAACCGGTAATGTTAAGCACGTACTGGGCTATGGACAAGACATAACCGAACTGAGAATTAATGAGAGAAAATTAAAAGAAAAGGCTAAAAGTTTGAGTTTGCTAAACACTATGCTGAAAGAGAAAATGGAAATTCAGCAAAAACAACATGTTGAATTAGATGGTTATAAAAAGGGGTTAGACTTAACCACTATAATAAGCGTAACAGATAGTGAGGGTATAATTACGCACGTGAACAAAATATTTTGCGAAACATCAAAATATGAAGAGCAGGAGATTATTGGCAAAACACATAAACTGATTGATTCCGGATATCACACCAGACAGTTTTTTACAGGCATGTGGGATACTATTAAAGCCGGTAGAACATGGAATGCTATAGTAAAAAACAGAGCCAAGGATGGCTCTCATTATTGGGTAGACAGCACTATAGTTCCTTTTATAACTGAACAAGGAGAGACCTTGAAGTATATGTGCATTGCCCGCGATATTACGGAGCTTATGGGGGTGCAAAGCAGAATAGAATATATAAATTCAGAATTAGAGGGAATAGTAAAAGAAAGAACAGAAAAACTTGAAAAGGCAAACGATAATTTAGAAGGATTTGTTTATGCTGTGACGCACGATCTGCGTTCGCCTTTGCATACTATGATTGGTTACGCCTCACTTATAGAAAAATATTTACCAGAGAATGTCAACCCTGATGTTAAAGAGATGCTGGGGGTAGTGAAAAGCAAGGCATCGAAAATGAACAACATAATTACCGATTTGCTTAAGCTGGCACACATAAGCAAAAAGGAATTAGAAAAAAAACGCGTGAACCTAAATGAACTGATTAGAAATATCATAAAAGAAATTCAGCAAGACAGTAATGCAGTTGCTACCCAATTTAATCTGGAGCATTTAGATGACTGCATTGGGGATGAAGGTATGTGTGCTCAGGTTTGGGTTAACCTTATTTCCAATGCCGTTAAGTATTCTTCGAAGGTAGAAAACCCAGTGGTGAGTATAGGAATGACCAGAAACGAACAGGGTGAAAGTTTATATTTTATACACGATAACGGTGCCGGATTTGATTCGAAAACTGCTACTGATTTATTTAAACCTTTTCGCAGAATGCACCGAGAGGATGAATTTGAAGGAACGGGTTTGGGTTTGTCAATTGTTAAAAATATAGTTACGGCCCATGGGCTTGAAATTTGGGCGGAGAGCCAGCCGAATAAAGGCTGTACATTCTTCATAGGTATGAAAAGAAAGGCAAATGAAAGCATGGGCAATGGAATTATTAAACAATTGGCCTTCAGAATTCCGGAAGCGATTGCAAAATCGGAAGCTCTTGAAAAAAAGATGAGAAGTGGCACTTTATAGGGTTGTAAAGGATATAAACTGATGCACTATCCGTATACAATACTTTTCTTTCAGCTCTTATGGTTTATAGGAAAAAAATTACTATGATTCTCAAATAAGAATTTGAGTTTTTTTTTGTTGCAGTAAACAAAACACCCTACTATGAACCCTAAATATGAGCCCCAAAGATTCTTCCAATGGCTGGTACTGCTTATAATGCTCACCGGATGCATCTACTTTATTCTAAAATGCGGGTATAAGAAGCCACGTGTTGCGGCAAGCAGAAATAGCACTAATTTGCAATGGCATCCCTACCTATATGATATACTCAACCATTAAAAGTGCATAGAGCCTTCCTTATTTCGTACAGTAAGGATTTGTATTAAGGTTACTACATTGGGGGATCAACATATACGCTAAACTTTTATTCAAGTTTGGAATTGCAGAGCATAAAAAAGGAGCCGCCCTTCCTAAGCGACTCCTAGACTAAAAAACTATGATCATGAGTTACAAAGATAACCGTCAAAATTTTCAGAATAATGAGTAGCTCTGCTCATTTTATTACAGCAGGAGTGCTGTAATTTTGTAGCAAAAGTAGACTATGAACCAATTTTAGTTTCATATTTGGCTTGCTTTACAGCAAACAGCTATGAAACACAAGCAAAAAGAAGCAAAAATTCTTTTAGTAGAAGACGAAAAAAACATTCGTGAAAACATTTCTATGCTACTTGCCATGCATAACTTCATTGTTCAAGAAGCTTCGTCTGTGGAAGACGCAATTAGTTGCTTAAGTAATTTTTTACCCGATATAATTATTTGCGATATGGTTATGCCTGGTGCGCACGGGCATGTTTTACTTGAAACTATAAAAAAAACGCCCTCCCTAAGTTCAATTCCGTTTGTATTTTTAACGGCTAAATCTGAACCGAATGATATAAGTAGCGGCTTAAATTCAGGAGCGGCAGATTACATTACCAAGCCATTTAAGTTCGACCAACTACATAATTGTATAAAACGCTTGTTGGCTAAGGGATGATTACGCTATTTTTGATTAATAAGGAAAAGCAATAGATATTTTAGTTCCGGCATTCTCCTTACTATCCACCTTCAATAATCCGTCATTCATTTCTACAAAATGTTTTACCACCACCATACCTAATCCATTACCGTGTATATGTTCAACGTTCGAAGCTCTAAAAAAGGATTGAAAAAGATGAACAACTTCCGATTCCGGAATTCCTATACCTTGATCAATTACAGTGATCTTCCAATTTTTCTTAGCAAATTCAATATTGAGCTCCGGATTGGTTTTGCCTGAAGAATACTTAAAAGCGTTTGACATGAGATTTCCAAGAATATGCCTTAAATGCATAGGGTCTATCAAAATCAAAACGGGATTTCCTTTAATACGCATTGCAATTTTTCTTCCGTCAGCTTGTATTCGGTTATGCTCTGCACAAACATTTTGCAATAAGTCTACAACATTTATAACCTCTTTGGCAGTACTAATTTTACCACTCTCCACTTTCCCCCAAAATAATATTTTTTCTACCAGTTCATTCAGGCGCCCTACCTCACTTTTTATTATGTCAAACTGCCTGAAAAATGTTTGATCAATTTGATTGCTACGCTGAGCCTTCATCTCCATAATTTCAACACCGCTATAAATTGAAGTCATCGGAGTCTTCATTTCATGTGAAACAAGCGATATAAACTTAGATTTAAGATTGCTTACATCCTGGGCATCTTTGAGTGCATTAATAATTGCATTTTCTGCCCTCTTTCTTTTCTCTATCAATCTTGAGCTTGAAATAAAATTAACCGGTCGCGAATTTTCATCAAAAATTATACGGGATGAGGTTTCAATAATCCGCCACTTACCGTCTTTGGTTCTGATATGATGTTCTAAAACTTTGTTATGACTTTTGCTATCCAGCATTGCGGCTTTAAGTTGCTCAAAGGAATTAAACTCTTTAGTATCCAAAAAATCTAAAACATGTTTTCCCATTAATTCTTCAGCACTAAAACCGATTAAAAACTTTACTGAAGGCGACACATAAACGTAACTGCCAAGCATATCGTATATACAAACAACATCGCTCACATTGTTCGCTAAAAGTTCATATTTTTCAGCATTCTCTTTTTGCATAGTTATGTCCTGCAAAGTTCCGGTAGTTCCGTTTACGTTTCCGGCTTCATCAAAAGTTAGAATGGCAAAAACTTTCATGCACTTTACTTTTCCGCTTTTTGCTACATATCTAATCTGGTGCGCGCAGTATGCCTTTTCGCGGTTAATAAGAGGCAGAAATAGTTCTTGATTACGCTGTACGTCATCCGGATGTAAATAAGAGAAAAACATACTGCCTATCGACTCCTCAAGTGAGAACTCCATGATATCTTCCCATGCCTTATTTAAGAATGTCCATAATCCATGACCATCCGTCTGAAAAATGATATCGTGTACAGAGTTAACCACCAATTCAAACCGCTCCTTAGTTTTCTGTAACTCCCTATTCTTTAAAACTAATTTTTCATTTATAGAAGTAGCATCGTCTAAAGTTTTCTTTGTTACCTGCGCCAAAAAAAGTTGATTAACCGTATTATCGTATTGTGCAAAATCAGAAAGCGTAAGATTAAATTTCTGCTGATTAAAGGTATGGTCAACCAACGGAAGACAAACTATTAAAAATACGGATTCAGAAACCTTTACGCATTGCGCATTAAGGCGAAAAGCATTTATGTTTTCTTCCAATACAAATGCGTTATTGTCGCTGAATATCTCAGCATTTGACAATTTGTTACCGTTATAAGTTATTTTGAAATAATCGGATAAGAGTTTACCGGGGCTAATCATATTTGACAATTTGGAAATACTTCTACCGGTTGAAAGTATCTCCAAATTACCACTAACCATAAAATGAAAAGGGAATAATGCCTGTAGGTTTTCGTTGGAAAGCTTTACCTCAATCATTACCAGGATACTTTAAAGTGATGGCTAAACTCCTTTGAAGAATCGCTTAAATAGAGAACATTACAAGGTGTATTAAAGCGAATTCCGAGCCCCTTTATTAAGCCGACAACCATGGGTGCCAGGCCTATTCGCTTAGTGGTATAAACCAACAACAGGCTATTGGAAGTAAGTTCCAAAACCTCAAATGAAGGAGGCACCAAATTAGGCATTAATGATCCTACTTTAAAGTGCAGCGTATTCAAATTTTTTAGAAAATCGGGCAGATTATTACCTCCCATATCTAAAAGGTTTCCATACCCTTCTTTTGCAGTGTGTAATATCCAGTATTCGCCAAACTTTTCCAGCACCTCGGCTGCTTCAAGTCTCAATACCTCAGCAGCTGCCCCCACCATAGCGTAGGTAATTTTATCATCGTAGGGCTGCATATTGACAAATTGTTCTTCGGCAACACCTGCCTTTTTTTTAATTTCTAACCATGTGTTGTTTCCGTAATTTTCTACAATTAACTGCTCCACAGCCGTATTTATTATTCCGTACATATACGCTTAACTTTATGAAACGCAATGTAACATAAAGTGTAGTTAATTTAACCTTTGAATAACAAGCTGGTAGTAGGATGAGCTTCGACCCAATAAAAAAGGAGTCGCCCTGACTAAGCGACTCCTTAACTAAAAAAAAGGATCATGAGCTACAAAGATAACCGGCAAAATCTTTAGAATAATGAGTAAACCTGCTCATTTTAATACAGCGGGAGTGCTGTAAATTTGCAGCAAAAGTAAACTATGAACCAAACAAAATACAGTGTAGCCAATAGAATTAAATCTATTCGCAATATAATTGGTGTTAAACAAGCGGCAGTTGCGCGCATGCTAGAAGTAACGCAACAATCCTATAGCCAGATTGAGAACTCCGAGGACATTCATACCAGCACACTATACAAAGTGAGTGAGGCATTAGGCATTGACGCTGCACTAATAATATCTCCGCAAATACCTATCAATGCGGAAACGGTTAATGAATTCAGACTAAATAACCAGGTAAATGTGGTGGTAGAAGTATTAGAGCTTCGTAAAAAAATAGCTACTTACAAGGGAATAATTAGACAAATGATGAGCGGAGATATAAATCCGAGTATGAACGCTACCGAGGTTGTGCTAACAGTAAATGCCTGAAGTAAAGCACTACTACGTTTTATTTAAGAGCCCATAGTATTGACAGGTAATGGAAAATTCAAATAAACTGTTTTGACCGTTGAATCTTAGTTTTTTAGCCATATTGTGTCTGTGGTTTTGTACGGTTTTACCACTTAAATACAGTTGCCCGGCAATTTGGTCTGAGTTTAAATTCTTAGCTACTTCTTTTAACACCCGCAGTTCGCTTTTGGATAGTTTGTTTAAGTAAAGGGTCAATTCCGCGATTTTTTCCGATTGCTTCTTGGTTAAGTTAAGATTATGATTTTTTAATGTGTCTGAAATTAAAGATCCGTGCTTTTTCAGCCTAGTTTCTATGGCTTTTAATAACACATCATATTTAAAAGGCTTAGTTATATAATCATCCGCTCCGTGGTTCATGCCTTCGCGGATATCCTCCGGTTCAATTTTAGAGGTTAAAAACAAAAAAGGAACATTGCGTAGAGGCATTTCCTTACGCATATGTATCAGCAGTTGTTTCCCATCCATTAGCGGCATTCGTATATCGCTGATAACTAAATCCGGCAGGTTTTCCTGCATCATTAGTATAGCGTCACTACCATTTTCTGCCGTGCTTACGGAATAGCCCGACATCTCCAGAATATCCATTAAATTCCTACGGATGTTTTTCTCATCCTCTACCACTAGTATCTTCTTCATATGCGATGGGTATTTCAAAACTAAATGTAGTTTTATTTCCGGGTATACTTTCGAACCAAATGGTTCCTCCATGTAATTCGACAAACTGCTTAACTATGGGTAAACCAAGGCCAGTTCCTGCTATATTCTGTGTATTGTTTGCTCTGTAAAAAGATTCAAAAATTTGTGACTGATCTTCTAATGGAATACCAATTCCATAATCGGTTATGCTGATGAGTAATGAATGATTATTAAAGTTTAATTCAACAACGGGGTCTTTATCAGAGTCTTGTGAATACTTTAACGCATTTATTAATAGATTATAAAGTATATGCTCTAAAAGGCGCCTATCACAAAAAACTTCGCCTTCCGGGCCATTAATTTTGAGCGTAACAGATTTACCAAAATCCTTAACTCGGCTGCTGTGTGTAACCTGTTTCAATAAATCAACAACCTCGCAAGCTTTTGGGCAATAATCTATTTTTCCTGAATTTATTTTACCTAAAACCAAAACATTATCCATCAGTTCCTTCATTCTATCTACCTCAAACTCCATCTGTTCCAAATGTTTACCGAGCTTATCTTTGCTCAGCACTGCATCCCGCTCATATAAAAGCTTAAGAATATCAAGGCTTGATTGAACACTGGCAAGGGGCGTTCTGAACTCATGAGAGGTGAGATTAACAAAATGAGTTTTCAGTTCGTTCAGGCTTTTCTCCTTGTTCAGAGCTGTGATTAATTTACTTTCCGCCACTTTAGAATCAGTAACATCCCAAAACAAGCACACGTAATTCACTACTCCAGCTTTTTCGTAAACGGGGGTTATACTTAAACTGAGCCATACCTCCTCTCCATGCCATTTCTGCAAATGAATTTCTAATTTACCCGCAACACCTTTATCAATATTCTGCCTTAGTGTTTTAATTGCTTCCTTGTCTAGCTGCATTTCCTCCAACACATCAAACAAAGTAGAACTCGTAATATCATGATACGGGCGTTCGAAGATAATTTCAGCCTTCTCGTTCATCCACTCAATTTGTTGCAGGGCATTGGTAATAACTACCGCATTATTGGTATTCCTGGCTACCAGCGCTAATTTTTTTATTTCATTTTCGCGAAGTTTTTTCTCCGTAATATTTCGCATAATGCATATCAATCCGCCATGCGGCAAACCGGTAAGCGTAATTTCCTGGTAAATGGGTGTACCATCCTTACAAACACCGGTGGTTTCGCCCTGCCATCTTCCATCGCGTGCCAGTTTCGGGAAAAGGTCCTCCTCTATACGCTTTACTTCATCGTCAGGATAAAAAACCTGCCATGTTTTACCCAACAATTCTTCCTCGCGGGTATAGCCAAAATGCGTAATGTGCTTTTGGTTCAGATAATAATATTTACCCTCTGCATCCAGCAATGCAATACCATCCATAGTAGAGGCAACCGCCTGGCTCAAATCGTTGAGATATTTCTGCTGGCTTATCTGTTCCTCTATATTATTGAATACACACGAGAATAAGCCGGTTGGTAACACCGACAAAGATACATAGGCCGGAAAAGAAGTTCCGTTTTTGCGCTGTATGGTAACCTGACCGCTCCATTTCTTGTTCGCTAAAAATATTTCAAACTTAGGGATAAGGCTTTTATATGTTTGATCGCTATAAAGCACGCTCCAATGCTTGCCCATTAACTCATCTGGACTATAGCCGGTTAATGAAGAAACTTGCTCGTTTGAATATATAAAATCGCCATTAGCATCTGAAATATTCAGAGCAACTGGCAAATTAAGTAATACATCACCTTTATACATTTTTAGTCTATTAGTTCTATAACTATTTTGTAGAGGCAAGGTTAACATGGTTTTGGCTTTTAGTGGTGAGTACATGTACTCATATTTAGGTACATCTACTCATTACGTGGACCTAAAACAAAGACCGGGCAATAAATTTTTTAGATAGCTGTATGCTGCATAATTATTTGCAACGCTGCTTTTTTAGCTACACAAAATGAGTAGCTCTACCTATTTTTACTGCCAGTTGTGGTATAGCTTTACACCAGATTTACCTTTCAATTAAACAAGTTTAAGCCAGCGATAATTAAAAGCATAATGAGTAGTGGAGCGAAAAATGAGTTTGCTTTAAAAGGCATAGTAATACTGTGTTGCTTAATATCTATGGCAGTAACAGCGCACGCCCAAAATGCGTTTGAAATTTTTATTCCGGTAGACCGCAGCAGTAAACTCACCCAGCTTTCAGAAACCGGAAATATTCTGGAACAGCTGGAGGCCCACGCCAGATCTATTAAAAAAGAAAGATGTTTTGAACAGATAAAATCTGATATCAAAGAAGAACTCAATCACGAAGTATTTTACATACATAACAGCACGCCTTATAAACTGCTGATAGATTACGGGGTATGTAAGCTTGTTTCTCTTGAGGCAGATTTAGGCTTAAGCACCAACGCCAGCACCAGTGCTATGACCTATACTATTGAAACGTATGAAGAAGTTATATCTGCTGAAACAAAAGCGAAGAATACGGTAGATCTTACACCTCGCCACGCCTTATTGGCAACGTATCAGGAAAATGGCAAATGGGTAGCTGTAGGACCGTATAACACCACAGACGAGCCATTTACTACAGAGCAGGAAGCTATTGCCCGTTTGTTTTACAAGGCCGCAGATATGAAATTGCTGTGCAAAGCCGGAAAATACCAGGTTTACGCATTGAATATGCCATTGGAATACGATGCACGAGATGTGAAAAAGCTGATTGAACAGGATGGGGTAGATTTTCCGGATGGTATTACAGATAAAAAACCCGATGGGTTTTCCGGAAATAGAAGAAGTGTGCTTTTAGAAAAATATGACGGCAATGTAGAGGCTAAGTATATCCTTTTTACTTCAGCTAACAGGTCCCGCATAGTAGCCAAGTTCACCAACCTTACAGAAGACAAAAAAGCATCTATAATTCTTAAGCCCAAGGATGGAAAGATAATAGTGAAAACTATCCCCCCCGCTGTATCGACAAACTTAGTATTTGATGGAAGTGATTTTGAAGTACAAGTGGTATACAACAACCAATCCAAACAAGAGTCAGAAATTAACATCATTGATTTTATAAAAGGCACCATACGTAAACATATAACCAAAGATATCTTCCCTAAGCAAAACAATCTAAACAGTACTCCGGCAGCTGTAATGGGTGTTAGGGGGTAATATCCGCTAAAATATACTATGAAAACACGTTACTTATTTTGCCTTATGTTCTTGTGCCTGTCTGCTTTACTGCAGGCCCAATGCACTGAAGCAAAAGATGCCGACATGGCTAAATACAAACACCTAACCGAAACACAGGATGCGCAAGGCTGCTCGCAATGTGCCATGCTTTCCCTATACTTCTGCTCTGCCAAATACTGTGTAAAGCAGGAAGATGTAAGAAAGGTAGATGCCATGATTACGCAGTGCAAAAGGAACATTAAGACCATGGGGCAGCCATATTGTTGCCCTGAGTTGGTGAACAAAGAACCGCAATGGGGCATTGCTGCGGGTGGCAGTTCCTCTACCGGTAACAGCAACACCACCTCAACATCCGGAACATCTTCTAATAATAATTCGGGAACAAGTGGTATAATACTGGGTAATACCGGAAATGACAATAGTTATAATCAAACCAGTTCAAATACTAAAACATATGGCTAAATATCTATTACTCGCTCTTGCTCTTTTTACCCTAACCATAAACTCGTGCAAAAAAGAAGGTTGCACCGATAAATATGCCTGCAACTACGACCCAAGTGCCGGCAAGGATGACGGCACCTGCAATTTCAGCTGCTATGGTACAAACGGAGGCAACTGCAATGTGCAACAATGGACTGGTACAAATCCTTCGTGTAACCCAGCCCTCGGTGCTCCAGTGCCTGGAGGATGCTGCCCTTACAGCTCCCCTTATGCCTGTACAAGTTCCAACTATTGTTATGCTACCTGCGAAGAAGCACGGCTTGACTGCGGAGGCGATATAATTTACCGGGCTAATTTTTAAGCCCTTTTAAGAATCCAACTTTGAAACCTGTATTAATACCACTATGGACAATTACTCTATGCCTGTTAATTATTACGGGCATAGAGTTTTATCGATTATTTAACAGCAGCAATAACTACGCGCAGCCATATGGCAATGCCGAGCAAGCTCATTTTAAGAGCATGCCCGACCTGCCTGTAACAGCCGTGTTTTTTAAAAAGCAGGCGCACGATTTCGGCAGCATACCGGATAACCAGAAAGTATACACGCAGTTTGAGTTTACCAATACAGGTAAAGAACCACTGGTGATTATAAGTGCCGAAGGTAGCTGTGGTTGCACCGTGCCAACCTGGCCCAAACAAAGTATTGCCCCCGGTAAAACCGGTTCTATTGAAGTGGCTTTTGACCCGAATGGGAAAAGTGGAGAGCAAAGTAAGCTGGTAACCATAACTGCCAATACGAGCCCCAGAACAACTGTTTTAACTGTTAAAGCAAACATCATAAAGCTAAATGGCGTTGAATCCCATCGCGGTTTTGACGGTTTAGGGGATTAATCTACCACTTATAAGCATTTAAAAAGCTGAAATTGGAAGGGTATTGTAGCCAGATTGCAAAATCAAGGCAATTATTACCTACACTCCCCCGTTGGGTAGAATTATGGGCAACCACAAATAAACTGATGCAGGTAATAGCCACCCGCAATATGGTAGCTGCGGTTTATCAATGAGGTAATGTGCTAATAACCTACTTTACGGGCCATGTAGAAATACTAAATAAGGATGGCAAACCATTTAGTTGCAACATTAAAAGCTCGCCCAAGTTTACCATACAGATTACGCATTAAGTGGACTTAAAATAAACCTGCATTTTGAGTACCGGTGCTCATTACCCGGGCAGTTTTTTTACGTACACGAAAGTAATTAGCCTGCTTAAAAAATAAGGTGACCGGTAAATACACAACTATGAACTCAAAAGAAACCTTCAGAAACTACATTGCGCTTATTACTACCGCAGCTTTCACCTTTGGTTTAATGTTTAACCAGCTTACCGGCTTTCAGCCAACCGTGCAGGTAAGCAAAGCTACCATGCTTTCGCTGCTGGTATCGTTTATCTGCCTTATAAAAATGCTGGGTAACAGTTACCATCAAAAAAAGGAGCAGGAAGAATTGAGCAAACGCTGAAAGCTGCCACCTCATATTTGAATTTAAACCCCTCGCTAAGCCATGAAACAAAGCGACTATGACTTTATTATACTTTTACTGCTGATATTGCTTTTTAATATCTGCTTCTACCTGGCCACTACTATTTACCGGTAAGCACTACCCGCCATTTGCTGTAAACTGATAAACGGGGTCTTTGCAAACTAAATAATGAGCACATCTTCCAATTCCTTACTATAAAATATTGTTGCTTTTTCGTGTTCTTGTTTTGAGCAACATGGGTGTTATTCTGCAGAGTAGCTCCAGAGATGGAGCGACCTATTTTTTTCTTATTTCCCGCAGGTTAATTGTAAAATAGAAGGTAGTCCCCTTGCCTAATTCACTTTCGGCCCATATACGGCCATTATGCCTTTCTATTATCCGTTTAACGTGCGCTAGGCCAATCCCCATTCCTTCTACCTCCGACTGCTGATGAAGACGTTGAAACAGGGCATATATCTTATCGTAATATTTCATGTCAAAGCCCACTCCATTATCGCGTACATAGTAAACCGTTTCTCCTTCTTTTTCCATTTCACCTAATTCTACATATATGTCTTTCTTTGGTATTGAATACTTAATGGCGTTGGATACCAAGTTTTCAACTACTGCACCCATTAAAGATTTATCGGCTGTTACGGAAGATGTAATGTTATTTGCAAAGGTGTAATGAATTTGGGGGTAGTTATTGATATACAGATTAAATGCTTTGTCAAACTCCTCTCTTAGTGAAAATTCAGAAACAGATAGCTCTTGTCTGCCGTATTTTGCCACCGCCAGCATGGCGTTAATACGTTCGTTTAGCACAGCAACCGAACTCTCGATATACGTAAAGTGTTCCTGCGCCCCTTCCTTGTCATCTTTTATAACTGCCCTTTTCAATAGCCCGGTAAACGAGCTTATTTGCCTTACCGGTGCTTTTAGATCGTGAGAGATAGAGTAAGCAAAACTTTCAAGGCCGGCATTCGAATCTTTTAGTTCTCTGACCCTTTTTTCAATTTCAAGCTCTAAGTTTTTATTATTTTCTATTAAATCTTCCCGGCTTTTCGCTAAATTAAGTTGGGTAGAATGAAGTTCGGTAATATCCACCGCATACCCTACCACTGTTTGTTTATCGGCAAAAGCGTGCATACGCCTTTCTTTGTATTTCGCTTCTCCGGTTTTGGCTATCTGTTTATCCAGCCATACTAAATCCTTGCCCGAATTAAGCACCTGATTAAACGCATCTCGTCTTTGTTGCGCAAAAGAGGCAGGCAGGCCTTTTAAAGCGGCATAATCAAAATCATCTTTCCCTACCATCCACTCTCTCAGCGTATTATCAGCAATAGCCTCCTTATTTATAAAAGCATACTTATGGTTTTTATCAAACACGGCAATATCAAGAGGAATATTATGAAGAATATTTTCGTAAAAATTCTTCTGATTCATTAGATTTTTTTCAGCCTCATACTCTTTTGTAATATCGTGCCTTATAGAAACATACTCGTAGTTATTATCTTGGGTAGGAAAAGGTACAATGGTAGAATCTACCCAGTAAAAATTTCCGTTTTTAGCTTTGTTCCTGAGAATGCCCTTCCAGGTTTTGCCGCTGCTGATGGTTTTCCATAAGTCTTTAAAAAATTGCTTGTCGTGGTAGCCGGAGTTAACCAAGGCATGGCTTTGGTTCAGTAACTCATTGGCCGTATAACCCGATATGTGGCAGAAGTTTTCGTTTACATAGTTTATTATGCCTTTATGGTCGGTTACCGATACAATTGACGAAGCATTAATAGCCTCTTTAAAAATATTTATAAGCTTTCCAGAGCTTTCTTCTGCTTTTTGAAGACTGTTTATTTGTGTTACATCTCTAAAATGCGTATCAATCTTGTATAGCTGGTCGTTTTTAAACGTTACATTAACCCTGCCCTCAATTTGTACTTCTTTACCGCTTTTGCTAATGAGGGAATAGGCAATAGGTATATCGTTTTCGGTTTGCTGTAATGAGCCAAAAAAAGTAGTGCAGTGCTCCATACAGCGGGGGTGTATGTAATTAAAAATGGGGGTTAGTATTACCTCATCTAAGGTGTATTCCATTTTGTTTAACCAGGTGCGGTTGGCAAAAAGCATATTACCCATACCGTCAAGCTTGGTAATTAAATCAGATGTTCGATCCAGTAACGAACGGTACATCGCGTTGCTTTCTTGTAGCTCAATAGCCTTTTGCAGGGCTTGTGTATCAACATTTATCCCGTTCTTTTTTATTTGCTCTTTAAGTGCTGAACGGTTGTTTTTCATGTATTGAATTATAGATAATAAACAGTCACTTAAAATATCAACCGCCCGCTTCTTGTTGCTCTATCTAGAACTTGTGCAATTACTATAAAACCCACTGCGGCTGCAATAGGTATATATACTCATTTCAGGGTTTCGTTGCCTGTGGCCAGGCATGGCAGATGCACGCCATTCAAACTTTAAATAAACCATGCCCCAACAAACTACAACAGCCGTGTAATATTACCCGGCTGTTGGTTTTTCTTCCCCGGTCTGTCGCAGACGACCCTGAGGCAAGTAAAGGGTAGACCCTAATAAGCGCAGGGTTCTTTTGTTTACGCGAGGGGTAGAGCGGAAAGCCCGCAGCGGTTTTGTAAACAGACCACCCCGCCCAAAACCAGACCGCCCAAGTTGCTGGATGCCAAGCATCAGGAGCTGTATGAAGAACTGCTGGCAGCCAAAAATGACATTATAGGCTTGCAGCAGGAGCAGCTAAAAAACAAAGGCAAGCGCGGCTGACCGCATTTTTGGCTGCTTAAAACCAGGCTTTTACGCAAAGCGTACTAAAAACATTGTACATGGTTCCATGTACAATGTTTTTGGAACCAAAAAAGCTGAACTTGGTTCTGCTTTTGAAGTTTTTAGAACAACAAACTTCGAATGTGGTTCTGCTTTTGAAGTTTTTAGAACTACAAACTTCGAATGTGGTTGTGTTTACGAAGTTTTTAGAAGAGAAAAAGTTGGAGGAGGTTGTGAAGTAGGAAATTGAGGTAGGGGGGGCGGACGGGTGAAAAAGAGGTTTGGTGTTAAATTGGAAAGGAAGTTCAGACTTGGGAATAATAGTTGTTGGTGACGCATCGCGGTACCGATGCTAAAACACCAACAACGGCATAACTGCTAAAAAATCATCAGCAGGCTAACCGCAAAAGCCGCCAGCTATTAAGCTGCGCCTGTAGGAGCAGTTAGAGTTAAATTGGCAAGTGGTGTAGCGCACCCCTAGTTGCCCTAAAATTGAGTACGCCTGCCTATTTAAAACCCAAAAATGTTACTTTTTTTTGTGCTTAAATTCCAGCTATGAAAAATATAGTTACCGTAATTCAGCAGGGCACTACCAAATTTTATTTAAAGGCAACTCTCCTTTCAGTGGCTATATCCGTAGCCGTGTTTCTGGTTTACGAACTCACCAACTTTGTTTAGAGCAGTTTCAAAAAATAAAGCCTGCTGTTTCATACCTATCAAAACGGGAGATTATGTAAGCCTGCAGCTTATAAAACAAAAACGGTTTCTTTTTGTTGAAAAACATTGAAATGCAGCGGAAGGATTACAAGTAAACGATAAGCGGGCTAATACTTTTTTTACTTTAAACTATTAAAAATGCTTTATGAACTTATTTACCACAGCACCACAGCCCGCAACTTTAATGTAAATGCCATACCCGATATTTTAAAAAAGGCCAGAATCCACAACGCCCAAAACCAAATTACCGGCTGTTTAATTTACCACGATGTTGAATTTTTGCAACTTATAGAAGGGCCTGAAGAAGGCCATAAAGGATTTATACGCGCAAATACAGAAAGACCCCCGACATAGAAATGTTGAAGCCCTGGCACAAGGCCCTATAGAGGATCGGGCTTTTGACGATTGGGAAATGGCTTTTCATAACCTTGATAAAAAAATCCTATTGCAGCCTGGAAGAATAAGCCATAAATCAATATTAGGCACTACCCGCTCTATGAAAGACACCACCAGTGCCCGTTTTTTGTTTAAATTTTCAGCACAGGAAATACTCTCTACTTCGCCTTTTGTATAAATTAGATATACTATTAAAGGTATTAATAGCAGGCCGGCTTTTTATTTTTAAAACTACTTAACCCCTGCCTGTTTTACAAAAGGTTTAATCGTTGTTCTTACATGTCAAAGTAAACACAAGAGTAAAATCAAACTTTTACTGTTTTTAATCGCAGCATCTACCTTGTATTATATCAGCACCTGTAAAAAAAATAAGATGGCCAGTAACTGAACGTAGCGTTTCCGCAATTTCGAGTTACGCGTGAGTCACGCTTTTAATTTAAATTGGATGGGTAACATTTATTTTTTGAGGAAGCCAACGTTTAATGCTAACACAAAACTCTAAATTGATTGGTGCTATAAGGCAGTTAGTCCGACTGGCAGAATAGAATTTTGCTAATACCCAAATATCGAGCTCCACGCAAATATGATACAAGTTGCAAACTGCTTAATAAGGTATTAAAAGCGCGATAAAATTTATTCCGCAGATTTGCTTACCCGGTTTTATTTAATGCTGTCGCGTTCCCGCATTAGTCCTCCGCTGGCGGAGGACAACGCGGGGACGCGCCAAAATGCGTTTGTTTTTACAACTCGTATTTGAACCCTACCTGCCCGCGTTGTTTGTAATATTCTACGCGTATAGGGCGGTCTTTTAGCCCTCGGTATTCGTAAAAAGGCCAGTCCAACAGGTTGTTCATTTCTACAAAAACGGTAAAGTGCTTTTTGAAGGTATAAGAACATTGAAAATCGAGCGAATAGTTTTCGCCCTGGTAGGTATCAAAGTCGGCATCTTTATGTAGCAGGCCAATGCCTTTAACCGAGGCCAGGTTTAGCTCTTTTAAATACGCCCCCGTATAGTTAAGGGCAATGCGGGCGTTAACCCCGTATTTTTCGTAGAACAAACCAACATTGTAAAGAATAGGCGTTTGCTCTGCCATAGCCTGTTGGGCATTGCGCCCCGGCACCAACATGCGCGAGAGCGAGTAGGTGATATTGGCATTTATACCAAAGCCGCTACCCCACGATGGTATAAAATCGAACTTGCGTTGAATGTTTCCTTCTACCCCAAACACCCAGCTTTTGCCGGCATTGGTGGGCGATTTGAACACGATACCGGTGCGGGGGTCAAAGTCGGCTTGGGTGGTATTAAAAATATGGTCAGTAATGTATTTAAAGTAAGTGCCTATGCTAAACAAACCTTTGTTGCCCCAGTAGTATTCATACATTAAATCGAAGTTGTAGCTGTATGCCGGTTTAAGGTTGGGGTTACCGAAAGTAAATTCAAACTCGGTGTAGCGCACCACGGCATGGCCGGGTTTAACTTCGGCAAAATTTTGGCGGTGGTAGGTGCGCGAAACAGCGGCTCGTAAATTCATTTTTTCGTTTACTGCAAAAGTAAAATTGATGGCAGGCAGCAGGGCAAGGTATTTTATATCCGTACTTCTTTTTTCGCCCGGGTAATACACCTGTCCGCTGGCGGTGTCAATAGCATACTTACCGCTTAGGGTATCACTCTCTACGTGCATATTGGTATGCTCTAAGCGCATACCGGCAACTATGTTAAAGCGTTTGGCAAAATGAAAATCGCCCATTACGTAAGCCGCAGTAGTGTATTCGCGATACTTGTATGTAGAGCCAACCCATTGGCTATACTCCGGGTGCAGTTGGTTCATTTCGCGCTCGCGCAGCCGGTTGCTGTATTGCTGTAAAAAATTGGCGTTTTGCTCTTTGGTAATAAAGGGCATAAACGTTCCTTTGTAAGGGCTGCCATACTCTTTCAGGTAACCACCGCGCTCGTCAAATGGCTGGGTCTCCAGGCTCATCATATATATAGGTGCTGCGCTTTGCTGGTTGGTTATGTTTATCAGCCATTCATGAAAACTTATTTTGCGCTCGCCAAATTTCCACCGGAACTTACCACCCGCCATGAGTTTTATGTTAGGATTAAAGGTGTAGGTTAAATCAAGCTGGGCAATAATGGGGTCGGTTTCTTTGGTAGAATTTAGTTCCGAAAAAGCGCGCTTAAACTCAAAGCTGTCGGCAATAATTGGCGTAGTAATTTGGGGTTGAATGTTTCGGTAGTTATCTCCTCGCCCGGTAGGGTTATCTACATCCAGCAATTTGGTAGGGAAAGGAACTTGCCCCGCAGCACCGGTGTAAGGGTCGCCAAACAAATCAATGGTATCTACATCTTTAAAAACAAAAACACTTCGTAAACCATACTCTTGGGTAAAGTAACCGTTGCGGGCATCTTTACCTTTAATAGGCACATTGCCGTAAGTAAACTGATTGTGGTAGGAAGCTACACGCAAATCAATTTTGAGTTTTGCGGTAGGTTTAAATTCTCCAAATACTTCTCCCCCGCCCAGTATGCGCACCAGCTTGCCGTGTATGCTTTGCAGGCGCACCCCTTTGCCTTCGCCACTATCATATACATACATGGTTTTGCGTTGCCACTTGTTATCCAACATGTGTCCAAAAAGCATTTTGGTGCCAAAGCGAACTTTGTTGTTGGCTTTATACTCCCAGGCAAAGTTGCCACCGGTGGTGTGGCGTTCGCCATCGTAATCTTTTATTTCAAACCTGTTTAACCCGTGGTTGAAATTACTTCCGAAGGCCAGCTTGTATGCTTGCGAAGCATAATAGCGCCCGAAGTAAGAACCATTGATAACGTAGCTGAATTTTTTGTTCTTGGAAATATCGCCCCATAAAAAATCTACACTGCCCGAAGGCTTGCGCGAAAGCACACTGGCACCGGCAGCTACATTTACTTTAAAGGTTCGTTGCTCTACCGCGCCTTTGGTTAAAAAGTTAATACTGCCGCCAATATTGTCGCCTTCTATATCGGGCGTTACGGTTCGGCTTACTACTACATAATCTACCAGGTTGCTCGGCAGCACTTCAAACTCAAAAATGCGCGAAGTGTTTTCTTCATCGGCAACGGGTAGGCGGTCGCCATTAACTAAAGTAGCAGTCCAGTCGAGCGGAGTGCCGCGCAGCGAAATGTAAGCCCCTTCGCCTTTATTGTTTTGCACCGCAGCACCGGCAATACGCTTTATAGTTTCAGCCGCGTTTCTATCGGGTAGCTTGCTGATAGTTTCTGATGAAAGCACCGTAACCACTCGCGAAGAATTTTTGGTAATGCTGATAGCTTTGTTTTCGCTGCCCTTTTTGAGGGTGCTTGTAATCTCTACTTCATTCAGGTTTTTGCCTTCTTCTTTTAAAAGCATATCGCCCAATTGCAAATTTTGATTGGCGGAAATATTTTTTTCTATCGTATCGGTTCTATAACCAATAAATGAAATGATGATTTTAATTTTACCGGCAGCAATGTTTTTTAGCTCAAAATTTCCGTTGGCATCGGCTACTGTTCCGTTAGTTGTTCCTGCAAGCAGAATTTGAGCAGCCGGTAACGTTTCCTTGTTGGCAGAAAGTATTCTACCGCTTACAGTAGCCATTTGCGAAAAAAGAAATACCGGCAACAATAAGAGTGAAAGGAGGGTGTAAATAAGTTTCAAGTAAGCGCGTTTTAGAAGCGCGCTAATGTATAGGCGCATGTTAAGCCCAAGGTTACAGTTAAGTTATTGAAACGTTATGTTCAAGGTAAAAAAGGGCGGGTTGCTCATTCTGAGACCCTCTTATTGTGGCTCCTTGTGAGATGTAAAAATTTACATTGCTTTTAAGATACAACGCACCGTTAAAAATTACATATAGGCACTTCCACCATTCCTCCCCCGGCATTAGAGCAGGCGATTACTTACTGCATGACTAGGGTGTTTATGGTAGTGCCATTCCCTACAGCACCAAAATCTACAATATTTAGATTTACCTGTGCTTTTGTTGCAAAAGCCATGAGCGTTCAAATTAGACGCAGGGCTATATTTTTTCCTGCCGTTTTATTTTGTGACAACTAATTTTTTAGATGCAGAAAAATTTACTGAACTGATATGCAAAAAATAAATTCCGGATTGCAAATCGGATACATTCAGCTGTACTCTATTGCTGAAAGAAGAAACATTTGCAGTCAACTCTTTCACTTTTTCACCGGTTGCATTTATTATTTCAATCTTTACATCATCAATTGGTTTCGATGTAAAATGAATTCCCACTTGTTCAGTTGCAGGATTAGGAAACAACTCAATTAATTTTCCATCATCATTAGCTCTAATACCCGTACCTGCCCATAAAATGTCTATGCCTGCAGCATTATCGTGACGAACTTTCAGAACTCCGCCTAGCGGGTAAGGTGTCCATGTCCAACCTTCTGAAATTAGTGAGCCCAGTTCATTTAATGAAACACCACCCGCTTTTACCTCCAGTGGCTTTGAAGCAAGGCGCAACGTTTCTGTCGATGAATCGTCATAGGAGTTGTAGTGTATTTCGTAAGGCAGATATTGCATGTAAGTAATAACCGATGAAGATTCAAGTAAGTGATTACTGCTATCCGGAGCAACAATAGGATAAGCTGCCATTGCTCTTAAAAAATGTTTTACATAATCGCCATAGCCATCCGTATACCAAACAGTGCCGGATGGTGGGGTGAACCGCACCTTACCGTCAAAATCGCATAAATAGTTCGACCAATCTAACTGGCGTAAGGCTTGAACTCTACGCGAAGTATCTCCTGTAAGTTTGCTGTAAAGTAGTTCGGTAGCGGCAAGGCGCGAGGTATGACTTCCTGCTTCTTTCAAATCTACGCTCTGTTCGAAAATGGCTGTAACTCCAAGTGTATCGTAAGCGTGGCTTCCAAGTGCGCTAAGTGTCCAATCCAAAATGCTTCTTGAATCCTGCTGCCAAGTATTTCCCCAACTGCTGTTATGCTCTAAAATATACCATGCCATGCTTACTGAATTTATTTCAGTGTTAGAAGGTACCGCTATATTTTCAAAAAACGAACCCCATTCGTTGGTTTGCAATGGATAGGTTTTAACCCATCGGATTATTTTGGCAGTGGCAGTATCATACTGCACAATATTTCCTTGATTCAACTTTTTAAGATTCTCGAACAACCGTAAAATAGGAACAAGGCTGGCTGTGTAGTGCCAAGTAGCGGGTACTGAGGGTGGAAGACTTCCATCTCCTGCGTTAACTTTAAAAGGGTAGGGTGAAGTGGCAACATTACCGGGCTGAACTTTATCGGCTAATGTATTGGCAATACCAACAGCCAGTTGCAGATAGTTGTTTTTGCCGGTTATTTTATAAAGAGTCACCAACTCATTGGCAAATGAACCAGCTTTGTCGGGTTGTGTCCAGCCAGCCCCTAACAAAAAATCTCCGTCATACAATGGTAAGGTGGTGTAGGTATAATTGCACGGATAAGGAAAATTAGGCCAGGCATCAAAACTATTTGATAGGCTATGGGTAATGTAATGGTCGGCAATGTAAACCATGTTCTTTATCAAATCGGTATCACCGGTGTAAGCATAATAAAGCGACCAGGAAGAAAGTGCCATTGCCAACTGGTCTCCTCCAAGTTTATTGCCCGAAATAGTAGCGTTGTGCGAGTGATCCATCATATAAAATTTATGACCTCCGCAACAGGTATCTACATTTTTCCAAAAATTCCAGACCAACTCTAAGCAATGGTCGTAGGAAGTTCCGTGGTTAGGATTGTACCAATGTACCAAATTGCCATTTATGTCTTTTTGAATTGGATGATAAACCGATAGTTGCGCTTTGCCAGAAAACGAAAGCAGGAAGAAGATAAGAATACAGAATAAATGTTTTTGCATGACAGCCTTATTTTAAGTGTGTAAAGTAATTCTTTAAGTGTTATTACGGTCGGTTTAAAACTGTTTCTAAAAATACACCAAACTCGTTAGCAAAGTTTACACTCACTCTGGCGTGTATGCTTCCCTGCTCATCATAAAATTGTGCCCGTTTTGCTAAAGGAAAAATTCCTTCATGCCAAACATTTGGATGAATGTATAAACCCATAGAACCATCAAAATAAAAATTGACAAAATGCTCGGGCAAAATATCATCACCGGGCATAGCGAGTGGAGTTACAAAAGGAGTTCCATCAAGAGGAAAGAATAATTGACCACCATCCGGATGATAGTTAGCATGCCACAATAAAACACGCTTTGGCGATGATGAAATTTCCTTTTCGCGCACTGCATCTTTAGGGTTTACACTCCAGCCTAAAAGGTATTCATCATTCACTGCATTATTCTTTCCGAAAAGAATATCGCCCTCCCACCAGAAATCGAAAATGCCCTTTTTAGTGCCTGCCTCATCACCCGTACCAGCATCTACTGGTCGCCCTTTTGTTTTGGGCCATCGCACAATTTCTATGGGAAAATTTTGGTAATCCTCTTTACTTACCAAACAACCATAGCCTTTCAGATTATCGTTAGTAGCAATAATTGTTTTGGGTTTGTGCCAAGGTAAAGCCGAGGGCACATCGGGCTGAAGATAGTTAATTGCTTTAGACATAATCGTGATGTTTTGAATGAACAAAGTATTAAAACTTCCAATTGTAATAATGTAATTCATGGTCGCTGGTTCCATCATCATATAAATTGATGGTAGCAAATGCTGGCGGAAATTCCTGATTGTTACCGCCCCACCAGGCACCACTTACTGCGCCATTGCACAAATATTTTACACCCAAATATTCTAACTGGTCAACCAAATGGATATGGCCGCTCAAACAAAGTTTCACGTTTTTATGTTGAAAAAAAATGTTCTTTAATTCCTGCGCATCGCGGTGCATGTTTCCTCCGCCTACTTGCCAATCGTGTTTTGCCTTTGCACCATCAAAAAATACGCAAGCTGCTAAAATGGGTATATGACTTAGTACACAAATAAAAGTAGATGCTGGTACTTTTGCTAAATCTTCTTTCAACCATTCCTTTTGCTCGTCATCAAACATAGCTGTATAACTAAAACCGGCAACGGGCATGGTGCTGTCTAACACAATAAAATGCCAGCCATTTTTATCGAATGAATAATAACGGTTCTTAATGCCTAATTCTTCAACGGCCCATTTTTTGCCATAGTGCGCATCGCCTTTGATGGTAGCATGTGGCATGGTAATTCCCCAAATATCATGGTTGCCTATGGCATTAATTATTTCTAACGAGTTTTCATTCTTTAAAGTAGAATTCCAAACATCCCATTGTAACTGAACACGGTCTCTGTGCTTACTCATACTATCCATAATACAATCACCGGTATTGAAAACAATATCTGCTTTATCTGCAATGTTTTGAGCGGCATGCAGTGCAGCTGCAAAACCATGAGGTGCTGGCGATTCCGGTTGCACATGCACATCGGTTAGGTGTGCTATGCGTAATAGTCTTTTTCTGTTAGGTGAAATAATTTTAGGCTCGGCTTGTAGAGCTGTAGGTAAAGCGGATCCAATGGCGGCAAGTGTGCCGGTTTGCAGAAAATTTTTGCGTGACAGTTTCATAAAATAATTTTCAGCGAATGTAAATAGGCATTGTTACCTAATTGCTAAATCGTAATGATTATTTAACCTGCTTTTGCTTTACGGCTTATACTTTAGCCGCATGAAATATACACCGGCATTCTTTCTTCTGCTTATAATTTCTTCTTGCAATACAAAACAAATGCAAAATGAATTATTCAAACCTGTTGCCATTAACTACGATAACCACACGGTTCTAATTCCCGAAGGATTCAAATACAGAATCCTTTTTAGCGAAGACGACACGGTGGTTACAAACTCGGGTATTCGTGCAGGTGCTAAAGGAAGTCAGGATATGGTTATTTATCTTCCTATTGATAACTCAAGCGAACACGGTTATTTGTATGTAAACCATGAAGAACACAAGCCAAACGCGTTACTTGGCGATGGTGGAGGTGGAACTGTTTTTGAAGTAAAAAAAGAAAATGAGGAATGGAAAGTAATAGGCGACTTTCATGCCATTGATTTCTCCAACGTTGGCGAAACATTTCGAAATTGCGGAGGAACAATTACACCCAACGGAACTATTCTAACAACTGAAGAAGAATTTCCATTGAGCAACACAGAAATAAATTCCCGCTTTGGCATTACAGATACTGCTGACTACAACTGCAAAAAGAAATATCTGAATTATGGTTGGATGATAGAAGTAGACCCTAAAACGCATCAGGCAATTAAAAAGATTAAAAACTTCGGGCGTTACCGCCACGAAGATGCGCAATGCATGCCTGATGGGAAAACAGTTTACCTAACAAGCGATAATAAGCCTGCCATCATATTTAAATATGTAGCGAAAGAAAAAGGTGATTACAACAACGGTCAACTATACGCCTACCAACAAAGTGCCGATGCAGAAACCGGAACATGGATTGAACTGCCCATGCAGGAAGATTCGCTGATGGATATTATTGATGTATCAGTACGTAAAGGGGCGTCTATGTTTATCAGCCACGAATGGATTGAAGAAGTAGATGTCAAACTTTACATCACCGAATCAGGCACTAATGAATTTGATTTTGATAAAGAAATAGCGATGGGTGGAAAACCTGCTAAACACTTAAATGAACTTTGCAGAACAACCGGCAACAGTTATAGAGACCCGTTTGGACGAATTCTGGAATTGGACTTAAAAACAAACAAACTTCGCGTATTACTGAATGGCGGAATAACCAAGATAGATTCAATGTTCTGCTTCAGCAGCCCGGATGCAATGACATCAGTAACCATTAAAGGCAAAAAATATTTAGTAATAAGTGAAGACACACACGGCAATAGAAACGGGAGCGCGAGCGCAACGGTTGTAGCTAAAGACGAAACTTATAACGAAGTTTACTTTCTCGATTTGTCTATTAAAAACCCAACACTGGAAGATTTGAAACGTTTTATGGTAGCTCCCGAAGGTTGCGAAACTACCGGAAATATGTTTACGCCTGATGGCAAAACCTATTTTGTATCTATTCAACATCCAAGCACTACTAATCCTGCACCTTTTAATAAGTCAAGTATAATTGCTATCACCGGTTTCTGAAGGTTGTTGTGTTAAGCACACATCAACATAATTTTCTTCGTTCAAATTCAATTTGTGGATACTCCTAAAAACACCACAACGTTTCTGCACCATTTACAATTTCCAAACACAACATTGATTGAATGTTAACGGAATGGGAACGTGGACTTGATGTGTGCCGCACACATTTGTGAAACGTTTAGAACATGGAAAAAAGGAAAATGAAAGTGGCAGTAATATCCGATGTGCATCTTGGCACTTACGGTTGCCATGCAGAAGAGTTGAATACTTATTTAAAAAGTATCGACCCTGAAATCCTCATCATCAATGGCGATTTTATTGACATCTGGCAGCTTTCTAAATTTTACTTTCCCGATTCGCATTGGCGCGTAATTCAACGCGTAATTAAAATGATGATGCACGGCACACAAGTGTATTATCTTACAGGCAACCACGATGAGTTGCTGCGCAAGTTCAGTGGATTCAGTTTAGACAGTCTTCACTTAGAAGACAAACTGATACTGACTATTGACGGACAAAAGCATTGGTTCTTTCATGGAGATATTTTTGATGTAACTATGCGCCATTCTAAATGGTTAGCTAAAATTGGCGGTGCGGGTTACGATATTCTGATACTTATCAATCGATTTGTCAATCTTATACTTGAAAAATTTGGTCGCGAAAAAATATCTCTTTCTAAAAGAGTAAAGGATAGTGTAAAGGCTGCCGTTAAGCATATCAATAATTTTGAAAAGACGGCCGCTGAAATTGCTATTCAAAACAACTACTCGCACGTTATCTGCGGGCATATTCATGAACCTGTAATGAAAAAGTATGTAGGAGGCGATGGCATTGTTCATTACCTCAACTCCGGTGACTGGATTGAGAATCTTACTTCGTTGGAGTATACAGACGATTGGAACTTGGTTTACTTTAAAGACTTACAATTTGCAACAGAGAATGAAGATGAAACCATCATCCGCAAACTTTCGCCTGATATAATTGATATGCAGAATGCTTTCGATAAACACCGCGAAGCTAATTCCGCTAAAGCCTCATTTGCTAATGAAATCCGCATAGCTTGAAGCAAAAAACACATAACGCTTCAAACTCATTTTTCTACGGAAGAAATTCCGAATCTGACTCTCCAACTCAACTCTTCTCGCCACACGAAATAATCTCTCTGTTCTTTTCGTTTCATCTAAAACCAATTTTGCTATGAAAATTCTATTTGGAATTCAGGCAACAGGCAACGGGCATATTAGCCGCTCAACAGAAATTTACAAACTGCTTAAACAACATCCTGAAGTTACACAATTGGATGTGCTGATTAGCGGAGGCAAAGCGCAAATGAGTTTGCCTTTTGAGGTAAATTACGAGTATAAAGCGTTTAGTTTTTACTATGGCAAGAAGGGCAAAATTTCAGTTTTAAAATCTATAGGCAAAGCAAACTTTGCTTCGTTTGCATACGGACTAATGTGCGTTCCGTTTAAAGAATATGATTTAATTATTTCCGACTTTGAGCCCATTACTTTGTGGGGTGCAAAAATTGCGGGTGTAAAATCGGTGGGGATTGGTAATATGTATTCGGTTACTTCAAAAAAATTAAGAAGAGTAAAAGGCAATCGCACTACAAAATTTTTTGCTACAGTAATGTGCCCAACAAAAAATAAAATAGGCATGCACTTTCAGAAGTTTGATGACTTTATTTACTATCCCGTTATCCGTTCCGAAATTAGAGATACGGTAGTGAGCGACAAAAACTTCACGTTGGTTTATTTGAATTCGTTTAGCGATGAAGAGCTGTTGCATTTCTTCCATTCAAAATCTCTTTCAAACAATCAGTTTATTATTTATTCTAAAACTGCGAAGTATGAAAGAACCATCAACAACTGCACGATAAAGCCGTTAAACAACGAAAAATTTGTTCAGGATATTTCTAATTGCAATTCAGTACTTACCGCTGCAGGTTTTCAAACGGTTAGCGAAGCACTTTATCTGGGCAAGAAACTATTTGTTATCCCTATCAAAAAACAAAGCGAACAAATCAGCAATGCGCGTGAGTTGGCCGCTATGGGAGTTAGAACCTCTGACCGATTAAACGAAGACGAAGTAAAGTTTTGGCTTGAACATGAACAAGCCGTTCAAATAAAATTTGACAATGATTTGCCCAATATTATTGATGCCATTCTTCATGCACCTGTTGAAGGCAGGAGAAAGAAAGCTGCTTAATGATTGAAGGGTTAATATTGAAGATTGAAATTTAATACTGCTGCAATGCGAAGTTTTCTATTTGTTGTTTTCAGCTATCTCTGCATAGGTTCATATGCTCAAAGTTTAGAATCATCATACGCTTATCGCGGAATGCACTTAGATGTGTCGCGTCACTTTTTCTCCAAAGAAATTGTGAAGCAATACATAGATACGCTAGCAAAATACCAACTCAATTATTTCCATTGGCATTTAACCGATGACCAAGGGTGGCGAATTGAAATTAAAAAATATCCGAAGCTGACAGAAGTTGGTGCCTGGCGAAAAGAAAAAGACAGCACCACTTACGGAGGTTTTTATACGCAAGATGATGTACATGAAATTGTGAAGTATGCTTCGAGCAAAAGCATTACAGTAATTCCTGAAATTGATTTGCCCGGTCACTCAACTGCAGCAATTGCCGCTTATCCGTTTTTGGGTTGCACCGGTAAGCCTGTTTCGGTTTCTAACCGTTGGGGAATTCATAAAGATATTCTATGCCCAACCGATACTACTTTTCATTTCTTGTTTAATGTGTTAGATGAAATATGTGCATTGTTTCCATCGCCATACATACACATAGGGGGAGATGAGGTGCCTAAACAGCAATGGATGCAAAACCCATTTTGCAAACAGCTGATGAAAGAGAAAAATTTGAAAAGTGGTGAGCAAATACAACATTACTTTATGAAACAGTTGGAAGATTATCTTTTAACCAAAGGAAGACGAAGCATTATGTGGGGCGAAGCTATTCGCGGTGGAATTAACGATAGTACATTAGTGATGAGTTGGCGCGGAAAAGGTGCTGGAATCAAAGGCGCGAAACACGGCAATCAGGTAATAATGGCTCCGCGTTTCTATTGCTATTTTGATTATCCGCAAACTGCAAAAGATAAAAAACACGCTTGGTGGATGACGTATATACCAGTAAAAAAGGTAGAGCGGTTTACGCCAAAATCAAAATTGCTTTCAGCAGAACAGAACAAAAATATTATTGGTGGCGAAGCAACGCTGTGGACAGAATACGTAACAAATGAAAAAGAGTTATGGCATCAATTAGTTCCGAGAATTGCTGCATTGGGTAAAGCACTAAGTAAACCTTAGCAAGTTGCATCTGTAAATGTTAATGCAACCTTAACGTATCATTTAGCAAAAGAAAATTTGTTTTGCACAAAACAAAACCCATGGCAATTAAGTTAGTTGTATTTGATATGGCGGGAACTACCGTTGAGGACAAAGACAATGTTCATGCTTCGCTAATCCATGCTTTTAAAAAGTTTGATTACAATATACTACGGGAAGATGCAAATAAAGTAATGGGTATTCCCAAGCCGGTTGCCATTGAGCAATTATTGAAAAACGATTTTGGTATTAAAGCACCAAAGCTGAACGATTTAGTAGTAAAAATTCATCAAGAATTTTTGAAGGATATGATTTCGTTTTACAAAACCGATTCATCGGTAAAAGCAAAAGAGAATGCCGAAGCTATTTTTCAATTGCTTAAAGAGAAAAAAGTTAAAGTGGGTATTGACACCGGTTTTAGTCGCGATATTGCCGATACAATTATTAAGCGATTAGGCTGGACGAAAAATCAGTTGATTGATTTTTCGGTAACCAGCGATGAAGTAAAAAACGGAAGGCCACATCCGGATATGATTTTTGAAGCCATGAAAATTGCTGGAATAAAGTCTGCCACCGAAGTAGCAAAAGTTGGCGACACCATTTCGGATTTAAAAGAAGGAACTTCTGCGGGATGCAAATTTGTCATCGGCATTACCACCGGTGCTTATACGCGCAAAGAGTTAGCAAAGGAAAAACACACTCACCTAATTGATGATTTAATGGAAGTAGCAGAAATAGTGTCGGCACAATAAGCATTTCATGCAAATTCCTAAACCGCTTCTTCCTAAATTAGAAAAGAGTTCAACTGCATTGATAGCAGTGTATGCGGCAATTATTGCCTTTTGCACCTACAGTTGCATGTATGCGTTTCGGAAACCATTTACTGCGGCTACTTTCGATGGAGAATCTTATGCCGGAATTAATCTGAAAATCCTGTTCATTATTGCGCAGTTAGCAGGCTATACTTTGAGTAAGTTTTTAGGCATCCGCATTGTTTCTGAAATGAAACATCATCATCGGGCATCAGGAATTATTGGGCTTATTTCATTTTCTGCTGTTGGCTTACTTATTCTCCCATTCGTTCCCGCTCCGTTTAATATTCTTTGTTTTTTCTTTAACGGTATTCCGTTAGGGATGGTTTGGGGTTTGGTGTTTTCGTATTTGGAGGGAAGAAGAGCTACAGAATTTATGGGAAGCGTATTGGCAGTAAGTTTTATTTTTTCTTCCGGCTTTGTAAAATCAATAGGCAAATGGCTGATGAAGGACATGCACGTAACGGAATACTGGATGCCCTTTGTTACGGCCATGATTTTTTTCGTGCCTATGCTTATTGCCGTTTTTCTTTTAGAGCAAACCCCACATCCAAATAAAGATGACAGAGAACACCGCAGTCCACGCCTGCCCATGACCGGTGCAGAAAGAAGAGAATTTATCTCGCACTTTTTACCGGGCATAATTGTTTTAGTGCTGACTTACGTATTGCTTTCCGTTATACGCGATTTTCGCGACAACTTTGTAGCCGATATATGGAAAGAACTTGGTTTTGACAATGCTTCTATTTTCACCACTACCGAAACGCCTATTTCAGTGGCTGTTCTTTTTTGCATGAGTTTAATTATGCTGGTGAAAAATAATTTTCGCGCACTGCAAATCAATCATTACATGGTAATAATTGGTTTTGCTATTGCAGGAATTTCAACCTATGCTTTTACGCATCATCAGATTTCTGCTTTTTATTGGATGGTTTTGAACGGGCTTGGCTTATATCTTGGCTATATTCCCTTCAATGTTGTTTTCTTCGAGCGGTTGATTGCTTCCACCCGCAAGCCGGCAAATGTTGGTTTCCTGATTTACATTGCCGATTCGTTCGGTTACCTCGGAAGCATAGGCGTTTTGTTGTTTAAAAATTTCGGTCATGCCGAAATGAGCTACAGCAACTTTTTCATCAATGCATTATACATGGCAAGTGTTGCAGGAATTATTTTAACGCTGTTCTCGCTTGTCTATTTCAATCAAAAAATATCTAAAGTAAATCATGAGTAAATCGGCTATTGTTATAGGTGCAGGAATTGTTGGTTTGGCGACCGCACGCGCGTTGGCAGAAAAAGGTTTTACGGTTAAAGTTATTGAACGTAATGAAAAAGCTGTTGGTGCAAGCATTCGCAATTTCGGAATGGTCTGGCCTATGGGTCAGCCGCTTGGTAAGTTGCGCGAACGCGCTTTGCGCTCGAGAGAAATTTGGAAACAAAGTTGTGCAGAAGGTAATATTTGGTTTGGCGAAGTGGGTTCATTGCTCAACGTTTATCACGATGATGAATTAGCGGTGATAGAAGAATTTTATGCTGCTAATAAAGATTTGCACGACTGCAAAATTCTTACAGCCGAAGAAACTGTTGCAAAATCTCAGGCAACAAATCCTAAGAAACTTAAAGCAAGTTTGTGGAGTTCCACTGAACTGATTGTTGACCCGCGTGAAGCCATTGAAAAACTTCCTGCTTATCTGAATAAAAAATACGGCATCCAGTTTCATTTTAACAAAGCTATTTCACGAATTGAAAACGGAAAAGCATACAGCGGAAAAGAAATGTTCGAAGCCGATATGATTTTTGTTTGTAGCGGTGCCGATTTCGAAACGCTGTATCCAGAAACATTCATCGCCAGCGGAATTACCAAATGCAAATTACAAATGCTGCGTACAGTAGCGCAGGATAATAATTGGCAAATTGGTCCCGCATTGAGCGCAGGATTAACACTTACACATTATGGAGCATTTGCCGATTGCCCTTCGCTTCAAACATTGCAAGAACGTTACAACCGCGAACTTCCCGATTACATTAAATGGGGAATACATGTAATGATTTCGCAAAATGGGTTGAGCGAAATTACAATTGGCGATTCGCACGAATACGGTTTAGTGCATGAGCCTTTTGATAGAGATGAAATCAACCAACTCATCATTCATTACCTACATTCATTTACACAAATTCAGGATTTTGAAATTGCCCAAACATGGAATGGCACCTACGCAAAACTTAAAGGCAAAACGGAATTTGTGGCTTCACCTGAAAAGGACATTCACATCATTAACGGCTTAAGCGGTGCCGGTATGACTCTGAGTTTTGGCTTGGCGGAAGAAGTGGTAGCTTCTATAGTTTGATAGGACAAACTTTTCAAAAAATCGTAGCCACGAGCAGAATCGAACTGCTATTTAGAGTTTAGGAAACCCTCGTTCTATCCGTTGAACTACGCAGCCATGCGTTTTAAATCAAAACGAAAATAGAAATTTCAGTTGCGCAGAAAAGTTTAGCAATTACTCCACTACTACTTTAGTTACAAAATTGTTGCGGTTATTTTTTGCACGTAGTAAATAAGTTCCGGCACTTAAACCCGAAACATCAATAGTTGAATTGGATGAAGAAATATTATTAATCCTCACTACTTCTCTCCCTGTTATATCTGTAAGCGCAACGTCCGTCAATTGCTGTTGTGCCTGAATAGAAATTTTATTCTTCGCTGGGTTAGGAAAAACATTCACTGCAAGTTCATCAGTAGTTTCATTTATACCGGTAGTTGGTGCAGTGTATAAAGCTGCATTTCCGGGTATAGTATTATGGCCAGATTGCATACCAGTGTTTCCGGCAGCAACTACGCCATTATACGAAGCACCAATAGTGTATGGATAAACAGGAACCTGATTGCTATCAATAGTTACAAAGTAAGCGTATGTGCCAAGCGGATATTCAGGGGTTACACAAACGCGCCCGTTGTATTGGTCTAAATGTCCCAAGCCTTGCACATACTCATAATCTTCAATGTATTTTCCTAATGCATATTGCAAACTAATTGCCGGCCCGTACTGATTAGCCTGCAAAACTGTGCCATCGGCAAGCGTGGTGCGGTCGGTAATGGTGCGTATTCGGTAACTTGTTTTGATTCGGGTAATACCACCGGTACCGTTAGTATCAGCAAAAGCATAGGCTCCGTAAATAGGAAACCCGTCAAAAGCGAAACCAATAATTGGTGAATGAACTGTGGTTGCCTGGTCATCGTACAAACAAGTTGGGTTTACGTGGTGGTGATATTCGCCATTGGGCGCAGGATGACCCAAACAATTATCAAAGCTAGCTCCTTCATTTGGCAAAGCATCCTGATTCCAGATACCGCCATTATTATATGACATAGCATCTTTTGCATTAAAAATGCTTACACCGTTGGTCCAAACACCTATATGCCCGCCACCGGTGGCGGTTTTGGTGCCGGTTTTAGGCTGCGGTGCACGAGTAATTTTAAAACAGAAATTTTCATTGACTGGTGTATTGGGGTTGCCCACCCAAGGGCCAATATCGTAACCCGGAATGCAAGTGCAGCTTACATATACATCTGTAGCGGTATAGTTCACCTGCTGAACGTTTGCCGTTAGTCCATTATAACCAGTAGCGTTATTTACATTAATAATCCATGAAGTAACAGCAGGGTCGGTAACTTGCGCGGTTATTTGCAAACAAGCAAAAAGCAAAACTGCAAAAATGATGGTCAGAGAATTTTTCTTCATATTATTTTGATTTAAAAAAATTTGAGTTTCCTCATTAATGGTTTATTAGACGACACTTGTTCCTAAAACTTTCGGTGAGTTTAAAATTGAAATCTATTTTCTAAAAACAGCACAGAAAACATAGACAAATACAAACTATATTTCCGTGCAGCCCTTGTAGTCTGCGAGAAAATAAAATAGAATCTTATAACTTTTTTGCGCTTTATTGTAACGCTTATCAGATGGCATAGGCTTAGCTTTTTTTACAAAACATGCAACCACTTTGACCGAACAGTTGCTCATATTACAGTTGCGAGAAGGAAACGAAAAAGCGTTCGGCTACTTGGTAGAAAACTATCAGGATAGAGTTTACAATACCTGTTTGGGTGTGCTGCACAATGCCGAAGATGCCGAAGATATTGCGCAGGAAGTTTTTGTAGAGGTGCACCGGGCCGTGCAAAGTTTTAAAGCAGAGTCCAAACTCTCTACCTGGATTTACCGCATTTGCGTCACCAAATCGCTCGACCATTTGCGCGGCAAGAAACGCAAGAAACGTTTTGCGTTTGTAAAAAGCATTTTTGGTGAAGGCGATAACGGACCGCGCTTTGAAATTCCTGATTATGTGCACCCCGGTGTGCAGTTAGAAAACAAAGAGCGCGCTGCTTATCTGTTTAAAGCTATTGAAGAGCTGCCCGAAAACCAACGCATAGCTTTTACGCTGAATAAAATTGAATGCCTGAGCTATCAGGAAGTGAGTGAGATAACCGGTATGTCGGTTTCGGCTGTGGAGTCGCTGCTATTTCGTGCTAAGCAGAATTTGAAGAAGATATTGATGGACTATTATGAGGAAAATGAAATACAATAAGCCGCAAGTTTTTAAACCCAAAAGCATCTAAATTATATATGAACCATGAAAGGGAATTATGGGCAGAAGAAGTTTTAGCCAGTGCCGATACTATTGAGCGCGCTAAAGCCGGTGCGGGCTTTTATGCAAAAACCATGAGCAGAATAAATGCAGAAGCCGCAGTTTCTACTACTTATGTTTTGCAGATTGCCGCTGCGCTGTTGGTGCTGATTACTTTAAATGTATTTGCCTGTGTTTCATTTTCGAACAATAAAAGCAATGGCGGCAGCGAACAATTGCAAGCCTTTGCCAAAGAATACGCGCTGCATAACAGCAGCGATAATTTTTAAGAGACTATGACCAACAAAACCAAATTTCTTTATGCCGTTATCATAGCCCTGGTGCTCATGAATATAGGAACGCTGGCGTTTGTGTTTTTAAACAAAGGCGGCAAACCCAACAACCCGCGTCAGGTTTCGGTATGGTTGACCCAGCAATTACAGTTGAACGAACAACAACAAGCACAATACGAAACCTTGCAGGAAGAACACCGAGCCAATATGGAAGCTATCCATACGCAAGACCGCCATTTGCACGATCCTTATGTTAAGCTGATGCAAGGCGAAGCCACCGACTCGGTGACGGTAAAAATCTTAGCCGATTCTATTGCCGCTAACCGGCTACAAACGGAGTTGACTACCTTTTACGATTTCAAAAAGATACGCGCCATCTGCAATGCCGAGCAGCAAAAAAAATTTGATGAAATTATTGGCGAAGCTTTGCGAATGATGGGACCAAGACCGCCAAGGAGGTAGTTATTATATAGTGGATTGGCAACAGAAGCGGCTCTAGAACACAAAAACAGAAGCCCCGCAAAAATACGGGGCTTCTGTTTTTAAAACGATAACCAAGTACCCGATATAGAGAGCCCATTGCCAAACCCCGAAAGGGGTTGAAACCCTTTCGGGGTTATTCGCCCGTTTTCTTACCTAATTTCAGCCCAAATTTTGTGGATACAGTGTGGATAGCTGTTGGTTTCTTTCCGTTTTTGCCCACTCTGTTTTTCTATTTTCACCACCCCTTTTTACAGAGATAAACATGGACACCTTATGCAATTAACAACCCTCGAAATTAAAGGCTTTAAAAGCTTTGCCGAAAAAACCACTATCCACTTCGATAATAAAATTACTGGAGTAGTAGGCCCTAACGGTTGCGGCAAAAGCAACGTGGTAGATAGTATCCGCTGGGTATTGGGCGAGCAAAAGACCAGCCACTTGCGGTTAGAGAAGATGGAGAACCTGATTTTCAACGGCACCAAAAACCGCAAACCTGCGGGCATGGCAGAGGTCTCGCTCACGTTCGAAAACACCAAGAATTTAGTTTCGTCCGATTATAAAACCATCACCATTACCCGCAGGCTGTTCCGCGATGGCGAAAGCGAATACCGCCTGAACGATGTGCCTTGCCGCTTAAAGGATATTACCTCGCTGTTTATGGATACCGGGGTTAGTGCCGATAGCTATGCCATTATCGAATTGGGGATGATGGACGAAATTCTGAACGACCGCGATAACAGCAGACGTAAACTGTTTGAGCAGGCTGCCGGTGTAGCCAAATACAAAAAGCGCAAGAAAGAAACCATTGATAAACTAAAAGGCACCGATGCCGATTTGGACCGCGTTAAAGATTTGCTTTTTGAAATTGAAGGCAACTTAAAAACCCTGGAAGCGCAGGCTAAAAAGACCAAGCGTTACTACGAACTTAAAGAAGAATACAAGCAGTTGAGCCTTCTTTTAACTCGGTATAACTTACAGGCCTATAAAGAAACCTACAAGAACTTAGAAGAAGCAAGAACAAAAGAAACCGATAATAAGTTTGAGTTGGAAGCCTCCATGGCCCATGCCGAAGCTACGTTGGAGAAAGAGAAACTGGGCAACGTGGACAAAGAAAAGGCATTGTTCGATGTGCAGCGTAAGCTCAACATTTTAGTAGCCGGTGTAGGCGAAAAAGAAAACGAGCGCAACCTCCTCAACTCACAAACAAAATACGCCCTCGACAAAAAAGATACTGCGGAAAAGCAAATATTAGAAGCCAGCGACTCGGTAGAGAAGTTGAAGTTATCTATAGAAAAACTAAGCATAGACCACGAAAGCGAAGCCCGCATTTTAGATGCCCGCAAAAGCGAACTGACGGTGTTGGAAACCGAGCTGAACGAAATACGCAGTCAACACAATGGTTTAAAAGATACGCTGACCAACGAGCAGAAAACTTACACCGAAAAAGAACGCCAGATATTTGAACTGGATAAAAAGCTGGCGGTTAACCGCAGCAGCAACGAAAGTTTGCAGCGCGATTTACTGAACAGCGATGAAGATGTGCAGAAGAAACGCCTGGAGTTAGAGCAACTGCAAAAAGATTTCGAAAAGCTGAAGACTGATAAAGAAACTGCGGAAGTAAAACTGCAATCGCTGATAGCCGAAGAAGAAAACAAGAAGAAAGAAATTGCAGAGCTGGAAACTTCGGTAGAAAAAACCCGCCAGGAGTTAACTGCCGAAACCAGAACACTGGATGCCAAGAAGAACGAATACGATTTAACCAAGAGTTTGGTAGAGAACCTGGAAGGCTTTCCGGAGTCTATCAAGTTTTTGAAGAAGAATGCGAAGTGGAGCAAAGAGGCGCCTCTCCTTTCCGATATTATTTACTGTGCCGAAGAATACCGCGTGGCGATTGAAAATTACCTGGAACCGTATTTGAACTACTACGTGGTGCAAAACATTCAGGAAGCGGTAATGGCGGTAAACATGCTGAACGATTCTTCGATGGGTCGCGCGAATTTTTTCATTCTGGATGAATTTGAAAAGTATGAGCCAACTTCTGCTGTTGAAATAGCCGGAACAAAACCTGTGCAGGAATTAGTAGAGTTAGATGCGCAATACAAAAAGCTTGGTGCTTATCTGCTCGATAAAGTTTACATGATTGACGATGCGGGCTTTGATGCAACTAATCTTGACACACAAGGAAAGAAAGTAGTAGTGCTTGCCAAGAGCGGTAAGTTTATCCGTAGAGATTTTGCTTTGAGTGGTGGTGCTGTTGGTTTGTTTGAAGGAAAGAAAATTGGTCGTGCAAAGAACCTTGAAAAGCTACAGGAAGAAATAAAAGCATTAGAACTTTCTACTTACAAATTGCACCAACAGGTTTCTAACGCGCAGGTAAAAACTAATCAGCTGAAGGCAAGCAGTGTAGCGCGCGATATTGATGCGCAACGCAACCTGGTAAATCAGTTGGCCTCTAAGTTCTCGGGTTCGCAAGCCAGCATTAATAGCTTAGTGAAGTTTTTAGAAAGTGCCGATGAAAAGAGCAAGACGATTACACAGCGTTTAGATACGTTAAAGACGGAAGTAGAAACTATCAATACCGAGTTAAGTTCTTTGCGCGAAACTCAAGGTTCGGCAAAAGCCATCCTTGAAAAAACAGATAAAGAGTTTGTAGAGTTGACCAACAAGTTAAGCGAAGCATCATCGCGCTACAACCAAAAGAACATCGAATTCCACCAACAACAGAACCGCGTAAACTCTATCAGTCAGGAATTAGGCTTTAAGAAAAGCCAGATTGAAACGTTGACGAGTCAGTTGACCAGAAACAATGAAGTGATTCTGGAAAGCCAGATGCAGTTAGAGGAAAGTCAGAAGAAGGCAAAAGACATTGAAACCGCTTTGCTCAGCAACTATGCCGATAAAGAAAGTTATGCTGCCGAAGTAGAAGCCGCAGAAAAAGGCTACTACAATTCGCGCGGAGCTATTAACGAATACGATACCAAGGTGCGCGAACTTACCCGCAACCGCGATAGCGTAGCCAACTTGCTCACCAATATCAGCGATAAGTTCAATGAGTTGAAGTTGTCTTTAACTTCCATGAAAGAAAGATTGAGCGTAGAGTTTAATGTAGACATTAACGTGGTATTGAATGAAGATTTTGAAATGGTTCAGCCGCTGGAAGAAGTGCAGGCAGAAGTAGAAAAGGTGAAGAAGCGCATAGAGAACTTTGGCGAGATAAACCCGATGGCGTTAGAGGCTTTTGAAGAAATGAAAAAGCGTTACGACTTTATCATTGTTCAAAAAACCGATTTAGAAAATGCGAAGAGTTCTTTGATGGCTACCATTAAAGAAATTGAAGACACGGCTAAAACACAGTTTGTTGAAGCGTTCACCAAAATCAGAGAAAGCTTTATTAAAGTATTCCAAACTCTCTTTAGTTCCGATGACCAATGCGATTTGTTCCTGGTAAATCCTGACGACCCGTTGGAATCTAAAATCGAAATCATAGCTAAACCAAAAGGCAAACGCCCTACGGTTATAGACCAGTTATCAGGTGGTGAAAAAACGTTGACGGCAACAGCCTTGCTCTTCTCGCTTTACTTACTAAAACCCGCACCGTTCTGTATTTTCGATGAGGTGGATGCACCATTGGATGACGCCAATATTGGCAAGTTCAACAAAATCATCAGCGAGTTCTCTAAAGAATCGCAGTTCATTATTGTAACGCACAACAAAATGACCATGAGTTCTGTAGAAGCTATCTACGGTGTTACCATGGCAGAACAAGGCGTTTCAAGAGTTGTGCCGGTAGATTTTAGAAGTTTGAATTAATGCGGTGCAGATTTATTCTGAATAAATCTTCCGCCATTCTTCACCATCAACTTTAATCTTTCCAAATACCGCCCAGTATGCTTTTTCTGTCATGCTATCGTAATGAATAATGCCGCGTTTATATTGGAATGTTTGGAATAGGTTAAGCGTAAAGAAGAACAGCAGAATACAGCTAAGAGAGATTGCCATTGCTTTCTTCCTCTTGTTTATGGCTGAAACATTATCACACAGCCATTGCACTACAAACGCTAACGGAATTGCCAGCACGGCATATGATTGTATCATACTTCTTGCACCAAAACTTCCACCATACCACCACATCCACCAGCTGAATACCACATAAATATTTACTGCTATAAAAAGTAATACGCCTAAGCCCAACCAAGGCAATTTCTTTATTGCCAAAAGTATTCCTGCAAGGGCAAACAACATGACGGGAGTATATAACAGCCACCCTTTTTTATAGCTGAATAATCCGGCTAAAATTTCCGGGTCGTTGAAATAGAATTTTTCATCGGCATACGAATAGTAAAACCAACTACCCGAAACATGTTTCCAATAAATCATCTGCGGTAGAAAAACAATTACAATAAGTGAGATGGCAAAGAGGGCTTGCGTTAAAAGCGTAATACGATTACTTCTATCCGAATCAATAAATGTTTTGATAAACAGAACAGCGGGAATAATACCAAACACTAAATCAGGCAGACGGATTAAGGCAACCATGCCGGTGGAGATACCGAATACAAAAGCGTATAGCCATGATTTTTTCTCCAACCACAACAACATACTTAACAAAGATAAGGCTATGCAAAAAAAACTTGGAATGTGTGTCATACCGCTTTCCAGCGAAGCGTAATAAAAATAATTAGTGCCGAGAGCGATGAGCAAAGTTGTAATACTTGTAACTGCCGGAGTAAACCAATTACCAAGTAGTAAAATAAGAATTGCCAAGCTGGCTATTGCCCAAAAGCAAGTGGACAAAGCTACGGCCAATTGATAGGGTTCTGAATAGCCATCTGCCGGAAAACTTTTGGAGGCAAGCGTAACATAGTGTGCGATGAAATAAAAAGGAGCCATCATTACCGCATTGCCCATGGTATATTTAAACACACTAGCGTTGCAACTATCGTCTACACAATGTCTGCCATAACCTTCTACCCCAACTGTAGGATGATAGATAGAATCTATAACCAACAACTCTTCAGGGTTCTTTATATCGCTA
>CAMBIM010000001.1 GCA_945867505.1 Chitinophaga pinensis | reverse complement strand
AAGATGTAGCTAAATATCAAGCGGCACAAAGTCAGTTGAGCGGAAGTTTATCACGTTTACTTGCAACGGTTGAAGCGTATCCTGAATTACAAGCCGTTAAAGGTTATTCTGAATTACGCGTAGAACTTGCCAGCACCGAAGACAAGATTGCCTTTGAGCGCAAAAAATTCAACGACATTGTTCGCGACTATAACGCTAACACTGCAACTTTCCCTGCTGTGATTACAGCCAAGTTGTTTGGCTTTACTCCAAAGGGCTATTTTAAATCCGATGCAGGAACAGAGAACGCACCGAAGGTTAAGTTCTAAACATGCTTTTTCAAAAACAATTCTTTAAAGAAGAAGAACGCAAGTCAATTGTTCAGGCAATAACCGATGCTGAGCAAATGACTTCGGGCGAAATTCGCTTGCACATAGAAGCCAAATGCAAAAACGAAAACGTGCTATCCAGAGCTACCGAAGTTTTCTTTCAATTAAAAATGAACGAAACCGCGCAGCAAAATGGTGTACTTATTTATTTGGCTTATGACGATAAGAAGTTCGCCATAATTGGCGACAAAGGAATAAACGAAGTAGTGCCAGCCAATTTTTGGGATGGAATAAAGGAAGTAATGAGCGGACATTTTAAGCAAGATGAATTTTTAGAAGGAATTGTTTTTGCCGTTAAAGAAACCGGTTACCACCTCAAGCATTATTTCCCTTTGCAAGCAAACGACAAAAACGAGTTGACGAATGAGATTAGTGAAGGATAGTTCAGTTGGCAGTCGGCAGTTGACAGTTGTCAGTAAATACAAATTACTTCGCACTGCTGTATTATCTATTATCTATTTTCTATCATCTATCGTCTTGCTACAAGCGCAAAACTTCCCCGTTCAATCCTCACCTCCGCGTTTAGTTAACGATTTTGCCAATGTGCTTTCCGGGGATGAACAAGCTGCACTGGAGCAAAAGTTAGTAGCCTACAACGATTCTACCTCTACTCAAATTGCCATTGTAATTATTGAAAGTTTAGAAGGCGCAGAAGTTGGAAGCTATACAGCCGAATTGGGCGAAAAGTGGGGCGTTGGTTCTAAAAAGAATCATAACGGAGTGATGATTTTAATGGCAAAGCAGGAGCGTAAAATTTCTATCCGCACCGGTTATGGGGTAGAAGAAAAATTGGGTGCCATCATTTGCGACCGTATTATTAAAAACAAACTCGTTCCCAATTTCAAACAAGGCAATTTTTATGGCGGCTTTAATGAAGCAGCCGATGAAATTATGGCTCGCCTATCGGGCATGTATGTAAACGACAAGCGCGATAACGATAAGCAGATACCTATTTGGGTTATTATCCTAATCATCTTTATTATTTTCTTTATTCTGCCTATGATTTTTAAGGGCAACGGCAGAGGCACAACTTATAGCCGTGGGGGTTGGGGCGGTGGTCCTTTTATTGGTGGCGGATTTGGAGGCGGTGGAAGTAGCGGAGGAGGAAGTGGCTTCGGTGGATTTGGTGGTGGCGGTTTTAGCGGTGGAGGTAGCAGCGGAAGTTGGTAAAGAGCAATTGAATAATTAAGATTGAATATTGTAGCATTCCTCCTGCCTTCAAATATTCATTCTTCCATTTTTAAATTTTCCGTTCCTGAAATGAAAGCTCCTCAATACAAATCTCACCCTTGGCACGGAATCTCCTTCGGAGAAAAATTTCCTGATTTGCTTACTGCATTTATCGAAATTGTTCCTGCCGATAAAGTGAAATATGAAATTGATAAAGCCAGCGGTTGGCTAAAGGTGGATAGACCGCAATTGTTTTCAAATGTAGTTCCTGCGCTTTACGGCTTTATTCCTCAAACGCTTTGCGATATAGAAGTGGGGAAGTTTTGTATGGCAAAAACAGGCAAGCAATACATTAATGGCGACCAAGACCCAATGGACATTTTGGTGCTAGAAGAAAAAAATATTCAAAATGGCGGAATTCTGATTCAGGCAATTCCTATTGGCGGTTTTAGAATGATTGATAAGAACGAAGCTGACGATAAAATAATTGCCGTAATGAAAGACGATGCTGTGTATGGAAATTATAGAGACATCAACGAGCTAAGCGAATCAATTGTAAATCGGCTAAAGCATTACTTTCTCACTTATAAAGACTTACCCGGCTCATCTGGAACACGAAAGGTTGAAATTGCTGCTGTATATGGCAGAGAGGAAGCCTTAGAAGTAATTCGTCACAGCGCAGTTGATTACCACAATCGTTTTCAATTGGCATGAAGAATAAATTCATTTTCATTTCAGCACTTGCAATAGCCATTCTTGTTGCTGGTTTCTTCTATAACAAATATCGTGTTGCGCCAAAACTGAAACTCGAAACTTTAGAGTTAACCGATTTAACTGGCAACAAATTTTCTATCGATTCTTTTCAAAACAAAAAACTCTTCATCAACTTTTTTGCTACCTGGTGCGGACCATGTATACAGGAGTTGCCTTCTATTGCTTCTGCACAACAAATACTTTCGAAAGAAAATTTTCAATTCATTCTAATTTCAGATGAAACGGTTGAACGATTACAAGATTTTAAAGAAAAACGCGGAACAGATTTCCTGATTCTTCATTCAAAAAAACCGCTACAGCAGTATGATATATTCAGTATTCCAACCAGCTACGTTTTAAACGCAAAACATGAAGTTATTTTGAAAGAAAACGGAGAGGAAGATTGGGCAAGCCCTGCGCTTATTGAAAAAATGAATCTTACTGCTGAATAATTATTTCTTCGAGAAATAATTCATCCATAAAACAATTAGCAGAAAGAACATACCGTAGCTCATCAGTAAATAAACGCGCGTATGTGCCAACTCGAAAAAGTAAGTGGAGAATGAATGTTGCACAAAACCCAAACCGACTAAGCGCGTAACGTTGATGGCATAAATACAAAGTATACCAACAGGTATATACCAAAGCTTGTGTAGCCAACTTCCTTTATAAGCAATTATAAATCCCGAAAAAATAACGCAAACCGAAACGCCTAAACAATGGTTAGCCAAAAACAAACCCGGTGTGCCGTTGATGATAATATTACGGTGATTGTAAATTAGCTCGTAGCCAAAATATTTCTGGAGAACAAACGCAGCAGGCTGAATGGTTATATAAGCAAACCAATCAGTAAACAGAATCCAAACTTTATTCAATACTGTTCCTTCCTGATTAAACAGAAAAAATAAAATCTTCCAAATCAAATAAACCAACAGCACCTTTACTACAAACGATGTCGCTTTGAGTAATTTTTTATCATAAGAAATTTTTTGAAGAAGCGCGCGCATAACACGGATTTAAAAGAAAATTCCGCGCCAAGATATTTTAATAAAGCCTACAAAAAGTGCCAGCGCAAACAGCATAACAAAGCCAAATTTTTGAAGCACTTTATATTTTAATACTTCGTCTTGTTGCACTTCTAAATAAAATAACGCAATCCAACTTAACATCAGCGATACACCAATTGCCATTAAATAAACTGCATGGACAAAAATGTTCATAGGAAAAGTAATAGCCGTAGTAGCAATAGCTCCCAACACAAACGGCACAATAGCAGTTTCAATAAAATAAACTCTGCGTCTTGACGATTTATTCACCTTAGAAAACGAGTAAGAAAAACGCAAGAACAATTTTGGATAGTTGATGGAGAAGTAAAGCATGAGCGCAAAGAATACAATGTTCATGGCATACACAAACGGCACAGGCAAAAACCACCACGCATAAACCACAGCGAAATTTTGATAGAAAGGCGAATTGAATTCGTTAGCTCCCAGCGAGGCTATAATTCCCTGCGAGGCAAATATGGCTGTGCCTATTACAAAGCACCAAACCAAAAACACATTTAAAATAGCGGGCTTCTTTTTAACGCGGTCAAAAATGTAAAGCATGAGCAAGCCGAAAAACAGCGCGAATAGCGGATAGGTGGAGTAAATGAGTGTTATTTTCAGCTTCGACCATTTGTGCCCGTTCAAGAAAAATCGAATACCGAAATAATAAATATTAGCATCATACTTAAACACTTTGCCTACTAAAGCCATAGCTAAGTAGCCGCCAAAAGTAATAACCGAATACGCCAACGAAAAGCAAATGGTAGAATTGAAAATTCGCGCCAACTTATCGTACCACTGTTCTTTGCCTTTTGTATCTAACATGTAAAACGAGAATGAGTTGACTCAAATATAGAATTTTGCCCTTATCAGAAAACAGATTTTGACGGACGATATTTTGCTTTGGCCAATATTGTTTTGGCATCATACTTCAAAAGCAAATCATGTAGCGAAATTTTACCACCTGTTTCTTTCATAAACTTTCGAACTATCTGCAAGCCAATCCAACTGCCAAGACTACCCGGAGATTCAGCCGGCATACCGGTAATGGTTGGACCTTCATCCAAATATCTCTTCTGATCCATGTAATTGTCTTTAAACAACAAGTCTTTATCGTTCAAAAATTTCCATACATCTATTTCACTTTCTTCGCACCAAGTGGTTTGCTTTTGAGTAAAGCCAACAATCAAACTATCCGGTGCATCGGGTAAAACATAAGAGAGAAAATACATCTTCTTACCCTTATCTACCATAGCCTCAATTAAAGTTTTGCCGTGCGATAAATCTTCGCTGCCGAAATAGAAATTATACAACACTTCCATTGAGTTTCGCGCAATGTATTGTCTGCGCATTTTGTGTTGCAGATATTGAAAGACTCCAGCACTGTCGTAATCAGGAAAATTTGGAGCAAGATATTGGTCTAAACCCACACCCAATAAATCTTTTTCATATGTAAATGCACCAATAGAAAAACCGGAATTTACGGCTACCACTTTAGGCACAGTAGCATCGGGGAAATAGTATTTGAAATACTTAATCGATTGCGATAAATCTTCTTCCACATCTTTTGTGTCTTGAAAATGCGCGTTGATAGAATTCTGAATTCGGCTAATGTAAGTATCGGAAAGAAATTTTTGCAAGGCGCCCTTTTCAATATGCGCGGTATCTCCAGGTTGGCGCGGGCCAATTACAAACTGGCTAACATAAAAATCGAAGAACGAACCATACTTGTTTCGCATGGCTTCAATTTGCTTTTCATCGCAATTTGATTTTGCCAAGTCAAATAAATCTTTATCAAATCGCTGTAGTTGAACATCAATCTTAATGTCGGACACATCGGGTTTTTCTCTACTTTTGGTTTTATTGCAACTATTGCAACCGGATAGCGAAAACAACACCAACAGAAAAATTATTTTTTTCATATTGTGCAAAAATCGAAATTGCTCCCACATAAATGTATTTATAAAATGAAACGAATATTAACGCTTGTTATTCTTCTATCGTTCGCTGTAAAAGGTTTTTCTATTACCGATAAAATTAGAATCGGTTTGCAAGTTTCTCCGGGTGTGGCTTGGTCAAAACCTTTCGGAAAAGATTTGCTACAAGGTAAGCCGCGCTTTGGTACCAGCTACGGTTTCTTGTTAGAATATTGGTTTGCTAAAAACTACGGACTCGCTACCGGCATTGGTGGTGCTTATGATGGCTGCAATATTCATGGAAGAGACAAATTTGAAAATGTAGGAGGATTAAAAGTGAGGAATGTGAATGAGAAATACGCTTTTCATTATTTAGAAATTCCTGCTTATCTAAAACTGAAAACAAACCCTATTAAAGGTGGAAATTTTGTGGCATGGGGGCAAGTGGGTGTTACACTAAACATAACTGTAAGTGCGCGCGCTACATACAGCGATTCAGTGCCAACTACATCCGGTGGCGATATTTTGATTGAGAAAGAAAATATTTTGAAACAAGGCAACGATGTATCAAAAGCGATTCCTAGTTTTTGGTCAAACTTTATTGATGTTCTCTTAGGTGCAGGTGCGGGTTTTGAATATCGTATTGATGAAAAGACTTCTTTGCTGGTTGGTTTATTCTACCACAATGGTTTCATTAATAATCTATTTGACCATGATGAGAAGAAAGAACCGAATGTAATGCAGATGATGAGTTTAAGAGTAGGTGTTTTATTTTTAAATTGATTCATGTATTCAAAGGAACAAGTAGAAGAACTCAACCATCTTTCGCAACAACTTCTTAAATCAGAAAACAATTTTTCTGAAGAAGAAAAAGCAATTGCACTTCGCAAAGTCATTAATTATCACGATTGGCGTTACTACGTTTTAAGCGAACCACTTATTACTGATTTTGATTACGACTTATTCTTCAAAAAACTAAAAGAACTTGAATCTCTACATCCAAATCTTGTAACTGAAGACTCTCCAACTCAACGCGTAGCACGAGCGCTTACGAACGAATTTGAATCTGTTTCTCACTTAGCTTCCATGCTTTCACTGGAGAACTCTTACAACCTTAGCGACATTGAAGAATTCAATCGCAGAGTAACTGACTTGGTTAAAACTTCTGAAATTGAATATTGTGTAGAGCCAAAATTTGATGGAGCAAGTATTGCATTGGTTTACGAAAATGACATGCTTGTTCGTGCTGCAACGCGTGGCGATGGAACGGTGGGCGAAGACATCACCAACAATGCCAAGGCAATTCCTTCAATTCCGCTTTCTGCTCCGTTTTCAAAATTCGGAATTCATAAAATTGAAATTCGTGGTGAGGTAATAATCACCAAAGAAATTTTTGAAAAGAAAAATGCCGAACGTATTGCTAAAGGGGAAAAAGGTTTTCAAAATTCACGCAACACCGCTTCCGGTTCTTTGCGCATGAAAGACCCGAACGAAGTAGCCCAACGCGGATTAGAAGCCATTCTTTATCATGTAAGTTTTGCTGAAGATGCCAACGGAAAGAATTTGATTGCAGAAAAACTGCTTTCGCATTATGCAGTAATAGAAATGCTTTACAACTGCGGCTTCAAAACTCCTCTCACACAGTTAAAAGTTTGTACCAGCACACAGGAAGTTGATAATTTCATCAACACCTGGGATGCAAAACGTTTATCCTTTCAAATAGAAACTGACGGCATGGTGGTGAAAGTAAATTCGCTGAAAATGCAGCAGCAATGCGGCAGCACTTCGCACCATCCTCGTTGGGCAATTGCTTATAAGTTTGCTGCCAAACAGGCACAGAGCAAACTTATGGATGTAGAATTTCAAGTGGGCAGAACAGGAGCAATAACTCCTGTGGCCAAGATTGAACCGGTGCCGTTAGCTGGCGTAACAATTTCTTCTATCTCGCTACACAATGAAGGCTTTATTCTAGAAAAAGATTTGTTGTTGGGTGATACGGTGATTGTAGAAAGAGCAGGTGAAGTAATTCCTTACATAGTTGGTTCAGTTCCTCATTTGCGAAATGGCAGCGAAGTAAAAATTAAGTTTCCGCGCACTTGCCCTTCCTGTAATTCGCCTTTAGTGAAGCCTGAAGAAGATGCAATTTGGCGCTGCGATAATGTGGACTGCCCAGCGCAAACCGAAGAGCGGGCTATTCACTTTGTAAGCAAGGATGCAATGGATATTGACGGCTGTGGAAGTTCTACTATCATCGAATTTATTCAGCGGGGTTTTATTAAAAATATAGAGGACCTGTATCGCTTGCCTTATGTTGAAATTTTGAAGCTAGAAGGCTGGAAAGAAAAAAGTGTAAGCAATCTTAAAGCTGGTATCGAAGATTCGAAAAACCGCCCACTATGGCGATTATTGAATGCGTTGGGCATTCGTCATGTGGGGGTTACTACTTCTAAAGATTTGGCACAACACATTCACACCATTTTCGATTTAGAAAAAATGAGTGTGGAAGACTTGACGAACATAGAAGGCATTGGCCCCAAGGTAGCACAAAGTATTTTCGATTTCTTTCAAAACCAAGCCAATATTCATTTGCTTAAAGAGCTGAAAAATTTTGAAGTAAATACCGAGAATCGCCCAGAAGATTCTCTTTCTAAAAATAATAAGCTGCAAGGCAAAACCTTCCTGTTTACGGGCTCTTTGCAACAGTTTACCCGCGACCGCGCCAAACAACTGGTAGAAGAAAATGGTGGTAAATTATTGAGTGGAGTTTCTGCGAATCTTAACTACTTGGTGGTTGGTGAAGATGCCGGCAGCAAACTTGCCAAGGCGAAAAAGATTTCTTCGACTACAGTGTTAACGGAAGAAGCATTTTTGAAAATGGTGGAATAAAAAAATTGTTCAACAAAAATCTGTTTGGTTTGTTTATATCTTTAATTCTGCTCTTTGTTGTCGGATAGCCTACAACAAATCAGTTTTATAATTCGTCAATAAAATTTTTCTATTATTACTAACAAAGCCATCACTTGAAAAAACTATTTACTGCTCTTGCCGTTTTTTTTCTATTTCATCATACCTCTAATGCACAATTAGTTTCGTATCGTATTCAGCAAAGCTTTACTGCGAACGAGTTAGATAGCTTTTTGAGCACTACCGGTTTTGCTTTGCCCATCTTACCTCAATACGATGTAGATATATATCAGGTAATTTATAAAACACCGTATAAGCATATCGACTCGCTGGTTAATGCATCGGGAATTGTAGTGGTTCCTAAAAACTTGCTCTGTCCTGCGGCATTGGGTTGCTATGCGCATGGTACGTTTGCTAAACGTTTAGAGGTGCCAAGCTATGAGGGTCCTGAAAGACCTATTGGTCTTTTCTTCGGGGGTATTGGAGGTGTGCTTACCGCCATGCCCGATGAACTGGGCTTAGGCGATAGCGACAGCAGTATTATAATTCATCCGTATGTTAATGCTTTTCATTCGGGTTACGCATCTGTAAATATTATGCGTGCCGCTCGCCAATTGGCAGATACACTTAGCTTGCCGTTAAGCGGAGAGGTATTGTTGACCGGTTACTCACAAGGCGGCTATACCACTATGGCCACCAACAAACTAATACAGGAACAATTCCCTAACGAGTTTAATGTAATTGCTAGTGCGCCAATGTCTGGCCCTTACGATTTAAAGAAGACCATGGTAGAAGTAATGCTTTCTACCGTTCCTTTTTCAGCACCTAGTTATTTGCCTTATCTATTATTAGGCTATCATTCGGTATATCCTGCTTTGCGCCAAAAGTATCCCACTCCTTCAGATGTTTTTAAAAGTCCGTATGACACTGTTATTCCTCCTTTGTTCTATAGTAAAATTCGTTCTACCGGTTATATCGACCAGTACTGCGACCCCGTGCCGCGCAACATGATTAAAGATTCTGTTATTGCTGAATTTTCTACCGACACGCTACACCCTCTTCGTCTAATTTTAGCAGAGAATGATTTGCTTGGTTGGGCTCCGCAGAATCCGGTAAAAATCCATTATTGCTTTAGTGATGATCAGGTAAATTACCTGAACGCTGTGCGTGCCGATACGGCTTGGAGAGCCAACGGAGCACCAAGTATTGAGATACAGAATTTTGGAAATTTAAACCATGCCGGATGTGTAGAGCCTGCCATTACTTCGGCTGCTTTGTATCTGCTTGGTAAAATAACCCAATGCACAACAGGTATACAAGAAGAAGAAGGAATGGCCTTCCGCATTTTTCCGAACCCGGCTACCAATCAATTGAAGATTGTAAAACAAGAAGGAGAATTTGATTTGTCAATACTTGATATGAACGGTCGCGTGGTTTACCGCAAAGGGCTTTCATACGATACCGAAACTGTAGACATCAGCAATTTTGCTGCTGGCTTCTATTCAGTAGAACTTCGCAATAAACAAGGGCAAGCCGCACACCGTAAATTGGTAGTGCAGTAGTCTGCTTAACTAAACAGTACTAATTATTCACTAAATCTAAATACAAAACAACATGGCATTCGAAACAATTCTGGCAACATTAGGCGCAAGCGCAAGTAAAGCTCCGGCTCTGGGCAAAACGTTGAAATTCGATTTTGGCGAAAACAAAATTTTTATTGATGGCACTGGCGACACTAACGTGGTTACCGGAGATGATAAAGAAGCTGATTGTACCATCAGCGTATCTCAGGATGATTTACAAGGCATGATAAGCGGCACGGTAAACCCGATGACAGCTTTTATGAGTGGCAAAATTAAAGTGAAAGGCGATATGGGTCTTGCTATGAAACTGCAATCGCTGTTTAAATAAACCACTAAAATAGCTGAAACAACAAAGCCGCTTCGAAAAGAGCGGCTTTGTTGTTTCATGCAGTTTGGTAATGCAGGCAAACAAATTCCTCCCACATTTTTATTTTCACTGCCATGAAAAAACTTTCTCTATTTCTATTCTTAATCATAGCTATCATATTTTGCTTTGCACAATCAGTAAGCCTTAAAGATTTCGAAAGAATGAATTCGGTTAAAAGCCCAAAAGAATATTTAGCGAAAAAAGATTTTACCGTTAAGCAGGATAGTAGTAGCGGAGAAAATATTAAACTGAAATTGATAAACCGCGCCACCCGAGAAATAATTTATGTCACTTCAATTAAAGACAGCGAAGGCGCGAGGTCTGTGGAAGTAGATTATTTTACAGAAAGCAAAGAAGAATACGCAAAAATTGTTCATGCCGTTCTCAAGTCAGGCTACAACCCGATTAGAGATAACCGGCACTATGATAAACGCGTTGGCAGTTACGAAACTCACAATCTTGTATTACGGGAGATGGTTGCAGTAAAGGACAAAGACTATTATAACATAAAGTATTCCTATTACGCAGGAAAAGAATTGTCAATGCCTACACCGCCAGTAAGCAAATAATCATTTGTATATCTTATTTCAATTTCCTCTACAATAAAAAAACTTATCTTCTTTTTATTTTTCATCATAGCAGTTGCATTCAGTTCTGCACAAAAGCTGACGATGGATAAAGTTCCAGCGTCTGCGGCAAATGGCTTTAATGTAAAGTTTCCGAATGGCTCGCAACCTGGCTGGATAAAAACCGGAACAGAAATCTATGAAGTACAGTTCTTTAACGGTAAAAAACGGCAGAGTGCTTTATTTGATAATACCGGGAAATGGCTGCAAACCCAAAGCGAAGCCAAATATGCAGTAGTGCCTAGTAAAGTGCAGCGCGCTTTTGAAACCGAAACACCGGATAAAGTTTTAACCTATGAGATTACAGCATTTAAAGGGGCTAAAAATTTTATGGTAGTTTATTCTGCCAAAGGTGAGTTGTTGAAGAAAGAAGAAGGAAGCTACGAGTAGAAGCTACACTTTTTTATCATCCGTTATAAAGCAACTTCCAAGGTTTAGCCTCTTCCACTTCGTAAGCCAGTTCGAGCAAACGTTGGTCTAAACCAAAGGGGGCACAGAACTGTACTGCTACATGCATACCATTCTCAGTTTTACCCATAGGCAGCGAAATAGCTGGTGCGCCCGTGATGTTTTGCAAGCCGCAATAAGTAGCAAATTCTACTGCACGTTTCGATACTTCTTCATAAGAAAGGTTCGGAGAAAAGTGACCGATTTGTGGTGTAGTGTGTGCCAGCACAGGAGTCATAATAATATCATATGTATCAAAAAGTTTTTCGGTATCGGCACCAACCTGGCGCAGCGTTTTGATACTGCGCGGTAGTTTCAATTTATTATCCTTAAATTTTTTGCTTAGCCCTAAAGTGAATGGCTCCAGCACTTCGTGGTTCACTTTAGTGCCTAAAACTAAACGGCCATGGTGGCTTATCATATAAGCCAGAAAGCCGTAATACATCAAGTAGTGGTTCGTCATCGCTTCTATATCAATAGGAAGCGGAAGTTGTTCAACAGTATGCCCCTTCGATTGCAACAATGCCGCAGTTTCTAATTGTACACGATAGGTTTCGGCATCTTGATGTGCGCCTTTACCTGCAGCAGGATTTTCGAAAAACACAATACGCAATTTTTTCTTTGAGGCTTGCGTTACATGACCCAACTGCGGCAGCTTCGGATTTTTATAAAACTTTTCGGCTGCTGCAAAAAACGCTGCCGTATCGCGAACACTTCTGGTAAGCACTCCTTCATAAACAATTTGCAAAGGCATCAACTCCGAGCCGTCCATGGGTACTAACCGGTGGCGCGTGGGTTTCAATCCCACCAATCCGCAACAGGCGGCAGGTATGCGTATAGAACCAGCGCCATCATTAGCCGAAGCAATTGGAACTACGCCACTCGCCACCAATGCACCGGAACCTGAAGAAGAGCCACCGGTGGTGTAATCGGTATTCCACGGGTTGCGCGTAATACCCCAACGTTCGTTTTCGGTGCTACATATTAAACCGAACTCGGGCAAAGTGCTTTTACCTAAACTGTTTGTTCCGGTAGAATGGAACTGGTTCACGAAGCGGCTATTCTTCTTCGCAATTTTCGAAGTGAACGAACCCGTACCTAATTGCGTAGGATAGCCTTTAATATTTTCGTTATCTTTTATAAAAGCAGGAACGCCATACAGCGCACCGTCTTTTGCAAGCGTGTTGTAGTTGCGCGCATCATCATACGTTTTTATTACAATGGCATTCAACTCACCGTTTACTTTTTCGGCTCGCGCAATTGCCGCTTCGGTTACTTCTTGTACGGTTACTTGCTTTTTAGCAATAGCTTCTGCCACACCTACGGCATCTAAATTCCCTAATGCATCGTTGGTAAATGCGCTGATTTGTTTGCTCATAATTTTCGAATTGTATTTAAGGACGGCAAAGTAATAAGCAAATTGTTTACACCCGCTTTTGTGGTGAAAATATTTAGTGAAGTTAGCGTCAGAAAAAATTCCGATTATTACTTACAAAATTTTGTAGTCATGAATGCTTATGGAAATATTCTCTTGATTGCCATGCCGGGCTTTCTAATACTTATTCTAATTGAAATGATTTGGGGCAGATGGAAGCACAAGGAACAACAGCCGGTAATAGACACTATAGCAAGTTTAAGTTCGGGGATGACCAACATTCTTAAATCTACGCTTGGCTTAACCCTCGTAATTGTTTCGTACGCTTTTTTGCAAGAGCATCTGCATTTAATGGAATGGGCTAAGGGGAGCATTTGGCCTTATATTATTGTGTTCGTATTTTTAGATTTTACAGGCTATTGGTCGCACCGGTTGCAGCACCGCGTTAATTTTTTCTGGAGTCATCATCTAGTGCATCATAGCAGCGAAGAATTTAATCTGCCTTGTGCGCTTCGTCAGCAGATTACCGTGATGACCAACGTTTACACTTTAATGCTGATACCTATGGCACTCATCGGCATCCCCGTTGAAGTGCTGGCTTTGGTTGGGCCTATTCATTTATTCAGTCAGTTCTGGTATCACACACGCTACATTGGCAAACTCGGTTTTCTAGAATACCTTTTAGTTACGCCTTCGGCTCACAGAGTGCACCACGCTATGAACGATATTTACATGGATAAAAACTACAGTCAAATTTTTATTATTTGGGATAGAATGTTTGGAACCTACCAGGAAGAACTGGAAACCGAACCTTGTGTGTATGGTATGCGCAGACCGGCACAAACTTGGAACCCTTATATTATCAACTTCAAACATTGGTATACTTTGGCGGCAGATGCTTGGCATACGGAAAAGATAGGCGACAAATTCCGCCTTTGGTTTATGCCCACCGGTTGGCGACCGGCCGATGTAATGGAGAAGTATCCGTTGTTTACGGTAGAAAAAATGAGCGACCTCAAAAAATATAATCCAGTTTACAGCAACTGGTTTCGCGCTTTTAGTGTAACTCACATGAGTGTTATTTTTCTGCTGCTTTGCTTTTTATTTTTCCGCTTTGGTGAAATCACAAAAACTGAAGCGTTAATAAACGGCATGTTGTTGTTGCTCGCTATTTTCGGTTTTACTTCTCTGCTCGATAAAAAGCAATATGGCGTTGCCAGCCTTGTTTTGGTATCGATTGGCATTGTGGCTTACAGCATCAGCAAAGGCGATTGGTTCGGTTTAAATAGTTTTCTTCCCCTCGGTTCTGTAATCGTAGCTATTTATTTTGCCCTTACCGCCATTGCTGCCACTTGGTTTTACAAAAGCGAGTTTAGCGTATCGGCTGCCTGATTTCTTGCCAGGCAAGCAGTGTTTGCCGTATACTTTCCTCCGCTATATTTACGCCTCTTAATACAAAAACGAAAAATGAAAAGCTACTATTTTACCGAAGAGCATGACCTCTTCCGTCAGGGTTTAAAAGATTTTTTACAACGCGAAGTAGTGCCAAACATCGACCAATGGGAAGAGCAGCAGCGCATACCTAAGGAGATTTGGAAAAAATTTGGCGAAATGGGATATCTCGGCCTTAACTATAGCACCGAGTACGGTGGCGAAGCAGCCGATTTTTGGTACTCCGTAATTTTTTGCGAGGAAGTAGCTAAATTATGGAGCGGGGGTTTTGCCGTTACGCCATTGGTTATTCAATATATGAGTACCCCTTATTTATATAAGCATGCCTCAGAGCAGATAAAACAAAAATATCTCGTGCCTACAATTAAGGGCGAATTGGTTTCGTGCATTGGCATTACTGAGCCGGGTGCCGGTAGCGATGTGCAGAATATCAAAACACGTGCGGTGCGTGAAGGCGACCACTATGTAGTGAATGGTTCAAAGACGTTTATCACTAATGCAGTGTATGGTGACTATATTGTTGCTGTAGTAAAAACCGATGCTACTACAAGTAAGAGTTTTGAAGGTGTAAGCCTCTTAATCATCGACCGTAATGCAGCGGGTGTAAGTGCTAAGAAATTAAAGAAACTTGGCTGGCATGCCTCCGACACGGCAGAGTTATTTTTTGATAATGTAAGAGTGCCTGTCGAAAATTTAATTGGTGAAGAAGGACAGGGCTTCATATATCTAATGGGCGGTTTGCAATTAGAACGCCTTACAGGTGCTATCTCCGCCATTGCCGGGTGCGAAAATGCCATGGATTATACATTGCAATACATGAGCGAGCGTCAGGCATTTGGTCGTTCTATTAATAAGTTTCAGGTATTGCGCCACCGAATGGCACAACTTGCCAGCGAAATTGAGTGCACCAAACATTTTGTTTACCACTGTTGTCGGTTGCATAACGATGGCGAGTATGTGGTAAAAGAAAGTAGCATGGCTAAACTTTTAGCTACCGAGTTGAGTGATAAAGTAGCTTACCAGTGTCTGCAAAGTTTTGGTGGCTATGGTTATATGGAAGAATATAAAATGGCACGCATGTTCCGCGACAGCCGTATCTTAACTATTGGCGGAGGATCGTCAGAAATTATGCGCGAGATTATTGCAAAGATGATTATTGACGATAAGCAATACGAAAGCAAAGGGCTTACTATTAATTACGCGCAAAGCGAACAACAACCAAGTCAACCCGTTCAATCCGTTATTAAACCACAAAACTCAACCAACATGGCATTTGAAAAAATGCTAGAAACATTAAGCGCAAGCGCAGGCAAATCACCGGCTCTTGGAAAAACTTTAAAATTCGATTTTGGGGACAACAAAATTTTTATTGACGGCACCGGTAACGGTAATGTAGTTTCTGCCGATGATAAAGAAGCTGATTGTACCATCAGCGTATCACAGGAAGATTTGCAAGGCATGATAAGCGGCTCGGTAAATCCTATGACAGCTTTTATGAGCGGCAAAATAAAAGTGAAAGGCGATATGGGCCTTGCCATGAAGTTGCAATCTCTGTTTAAGTAAGATTTTATTCTTCTTGATATGTATATTTATCGGACATGAAACAGTTTCTTTTTTTCATGTTTATTGACGGAGTTAGGAACTGATGTTCGGCAAATAAGATAACGATAGGCAAAGTTGGCGTTGCGGCTAATGCCTTTTTTTGCTCTCATATTTTTGCCACCAGCCATTCGGGGATAGTAATCAGAATATTTGAAAAATTGGCTTTCATCCGTATCGCGTCTTTGTTATCAATCGCATAATTCCAACTGCGCATACTGCAATCCAATTCGGCAAACAAGCGGAAACTGTGTTGATCCGGTTCTAATTTGAATGAATTTATTTTTAGTGTTCCTTCTTCGGTGTTCACTGTATACAAACCCGATTGGTATTGCATATAAACGGTGTAAGTTGGTTCTGCCGCAAGTTTGCCTTCTTCAAAACTTATCTCCAGTTGCACCCCTTCACAAAAGGAGTTGCCATTGCTTTGCGTGTAAGTACTGCCGTTCAATGCCAAACTTATAATAGTTCTGTTTGGTTTCTTCCCGTTCATAGAACCCTGCTGTTGACTTAGCGTGGCATTAATCGGCCAGTATTCGCGAAACAGAAATGAACTATCATTCAGTGAAGTTGAAAAACATTGTCCGTCAACACAAATATTTTGCGCAAATGCGGAGGAAGAAATTAAAACCGATAAGATAAATGTCAAGCTAAAATATTTCATAAAACACTCTGTTTATTGAGTAGTGCAAATGTAGATGCACCAGTAAACATAGCGTTACACAACTATTGATAAGAGTTACATAGTTCATCTATTACAACTGCTGCTTTATATCATCTTTGCAAACATGCGCGATTGCAGAATCATTCTATTAACTCTTATACTGCTAAGCGGTTGTCACGCGTTTAAGCCTTCCGCTGACCTCAAATATTTTTTTCCAAATTTTACCGCTGATGATAAAGGAATGTTACTGCAACCTGGACAAGTCCTCGTTACTTTTTTCGGTACATCAACACTATTGTTTGATGATGGAGAAACACAGTTGCTAGTGGATGGCTTCTTTAGCAGACCATCTGCGGGAAAAGTAGTTTTTGGGAAGGTGAGTTCTGATAAAGAAATTATTCAATCAGTAATAAACGATTATCACATCAACCGTTTGAAAGGAATATTTGTTTGCCACTCGCATTACGACCATGCCATGGATGCCCCGGAAGTTTCCAAGCTTACAGGTGCTAAAGTTTATGGCTCATCTTCTACCCTCAATATTTGCAAAGGCGAAAAGTTGGAAGATACCAGTATGCAATTGTTTGAAGTAGGTAAAGAAATAAGCCTTGGCAAGTTTTCAATTACAGCTATTCATTCAAAGCATACACCGCCGTTTAAACTATTCGGCAAAACCAATGCTACCGACCCTAACCATCCGGATATTACATCGCCTCTTCAGCAACCAGCCAAGGTGGAAGACTATATTGAAGGCGGCACCTACGATTTTTATATAAAACATGGAGAACGCAAAATGCTGGTAAAAGCCAGCACCAATTATATAGAGGGAACTTTGAATAATTACCCTGCCGATGTTTTCTTTTTAGGATGCGCCATGTTGGGTCTGCAGTGCGATACATTTCAAAACAACTACTACAAAAACACGGTGCAGGCTACCGGTGCCAAGGCAATTATACCCCTGCATTGGGATAATTTCACCAAGCCCCTTTCAAAGGCTTTAGTGGCCTTGCCTTATCTCACAGATAATGTAGATAGCGGCTTTCGCTTTCTACTAAAGAAAGCACAAGAAGATAAAATTGATTTAAGGTTAATGCAAGGAGGAACTTCGAAAGTATTGTTTTAGTTTTTCTATCTATTCTTCACCGCCTCTTTCGAGTATTTGAACTGATAATACTGCTGCATGAGCCACGCTTCTAATTTGTTAATGGCTTTTGCTCCGCCAATATATTTTGCTTCTATAAAAACCTTAGAAGTTTTTTCGAGTAACTGCGCAGCTACATATGCATCATCTATGCTGGTGCCGAGGCAAATGCTTTTTTTATCGGGCAGAATGGCGGCATAACGTCCGCTTAGAGCTTTTGTAATTTGGCTTTCATTTTTTGCCAGGCGAATAGAAACACCAAGCAATTGAGCTTGGTCATCAAGTATGGCAGGAACTTCCTCTAGTAACTGCGAAGCATATTCCTGTTGTGTAATCAGGATGGCGTTTATCTTTTTACGGGAAGAAAAAATTTGTCCGAATAGGCTTGATGAAAAAGTTTGCAATTGAATGTCGGCACTGGTAATTCCTCCTAACGGTTTGTTTGCATCGGTTACTAAAAATTCAGTAGCACTTATTCTTACCGCCAACTGCAATACATTTACATGACCCCAGCTTTTATAGCCTTCGCTTTGTGTTTTAAAAAAACAGTTTGCTGGCAGCAAACTGTTTATGGCTTCTTGCTTGTTCAATGCGCTACCTGCTTTTTAGAATCAACATATAACTTACAAGCATCTTCTAAGGTTCGTGCTACATCAAAAGCATTCTCTAGTTTTTCACCAATACAAACCACACCATGGTTTGCCATTAGTGCTGCATTAGAATCTTCAATGGCTCTGGCACTTTCTACGGTAATTTTTTTTGTGTTCGGCAAAGCGTAAGGAGCGGCTTTAATAATTTTTGCGCCTAATATTTTTTGATGCGCCTCGTACAACACCACTACATCTTTTTGTGCTGCCGCTACAATAGATGCATACATCTGGTGTGTATGTATTACCGCGTTAATGTGCGGGCGCGTTTTGTAAATCTGGCAATGCAATTTTAATTCAGATGAAGGTTTAATACTGCCTACATGTTTAAGCGTGTAAAAATCTACCAGCACCATATCATTTGGTGTTAACTCATTGTAGCTTCTTCCGCTCGGGGTAATAACCATTTGCGTATTGCTGATTCGCACGCTAACATTACCCCAGGTGCGCGCTACCAAGCCTTCTTTCAGTAATTGCTTACCGGCATTGCAAACCATATTTTTTGCTTCCTCAATTTGCATCGCCTATTTCTCTATGCTTTTAAAAACATTTTCGAACCGGTTCAACGCATCATCAACTACTTCATCGGTATCTGCCATGCTCATATACAAACGGCTTCCTGCAAGCGTAACTACACCTTCAGCCATATAAGCCGCACCAATTTGCTCCATCAGTTTTTTACGTGCATCTATTTCTTTTAATGCACTCTTTATTTTTAAAAGATTGAGTTTTACATAAAGCGTTCCGGCTGTTTCTAAATGCACAATTGCCCCTTGGTTAAAAGCTACGAACGGCAAACCGTATATATCAATCAAGGCATTTAAACCTTTGGTAATTCTATCGCCAGCGCGTCCTGCCCTTTCACAAGCACCAGTGCGCTCAATTTCTACCAGCGTATGGTAACCTGCGCAACAACTTAACGGATTAGCCGCCATAGTGCCCCCTACTTTTACTTTTTTGCCACCTTCTAAACCGGCTGCTAATCCTTGCATGTATTCGGCTTTGCCACCAATACCACCTGCAGCAGGATAACCCCCGGCTACTACTTTACCGAAAATGGTCAAGTCAGGTTTTACATTCAAATAACCCTGCGCGCCACTCATTCCAATGCGGAATGCGGTAACTACTTCATCAAAAATTAATAGCGCACCATACTTATCGCAAAGCGCGCGCACCTCACTACAATATTCTTTATACAACGGATACGTTCCGCTTTCGGGTCCCATTGGTTCTAATATTACAGCAGCCGTTCCACCGCGCAGTTGGTTCAGCATCATGGTGCGCTCCATCGCCTTAATATTATTTGGCGGTACCGATTGCGTATGCCAAGAACTTAAAAACGGAATTCCTTTGGCATCGAAAATAAACGTGCCGGGAATACGCAGGCTGTAAACCATTTGGTCGCTCCAGCCATGATACGCACCACCCATTTTTATAATTTTCTTTTTACCGGTTATCAGTCTTGCTAAACGCAATGCACCCATCACCGCTTCCGTTCCGCTACCTAACATTCGAAACATTTCTACAGATGGCATGTGGCGGCAAATAATCTCTGCCAACTTCAGTTCATATTCGTGAAACAAACCGGTGGATGGTCCACATTCATTGATGAGTTCAATAGATTTTTGTTTTACCATTTCGTAATTACTGCCTAAAACAGTTGGCCCACCGGCTTGCAGAAAATCGATGTAACGGTTACCATCTAAATCATACAAGTAAGCGCCTTCGGCCTTAGTAAACGCAACAGGGAAAGGATAATTAAAAGCCAGGTTATGCTGTACACCACCGGGAATATACTTCTTCGCCTCCTGCATCATCGCTTTTGATTTTGCACATTTGGTTTCGAAATAGTTCAGATATTTTTCCAATTGTGCCGGAGCAATTTTTGCAAGAGGCAGCGAAACCAACTTATTCAGCTTTTCATAAATCGGTTTAATGTCGTGGTACTCGCTGATAGAAAATCCCGTTTGGCTCATTGTGCGATAGTGGTTTTTTTATAGAATACAATATATCTTTTAGTTTTAAAAAAACGGATGTTGCTTTTAATCCTACTTTACAAACTTACTTTCATAGCATGTTGCGTGTAGATAATATTCCTTGGTATGTAAAACCTTTCTTTCTGTTTTATGGCTATAGCGCGGGTATTCTTCTGTTTGGTTATTTGTGGTTAATGCACGCTACTTGTAAAATAAAATTTACCGGTGAGCCATTGCCGAAAAATTCCGCAGCTGTTTATTGTATTTGGCATACCGATTTGGTTTTTTATTTCATCGTTTTCCCAAAAGTAAAAAGGCAAGTCTGGATGAATCATCCGGCATGGTATATGAAACCTATTCACGTGTTACTTAATCTTACAGGCGTTGAGCATATTTGCCTTGGCAGCAGCGGCAATAGCGGTAAGATTGCTTTAGAAAAAGTTATTGGCTACTTAAAACACGGTTATTCTACTGCCATAGCCAGCGATGGTCCTGCTGGCCCCGCAAAGGAGTTAAAGTCCGGAGTGCTTTTCATGAGCCGAGATGCCCAAGTGCCGGTTATTCCGCTTCGTTTTTCATGTAGCAGATCATACCGTTTGGGTGGATGGGATAGAAAATTTATTCCACATCTGTTTTCGGAAATTACGGTGGTAGTGGGTGAGGCTGTGCAAGTTAAAAAGGATAATCTGGAAATTTCCACTACTACAATTACCACCCATTTGAATGATTAAAATCAGCAAAATCTTATACTTTCAAACTCATGAACTGGAAAATAAAACTCGTACTGCTTTTTGCTAAGTTACAAAAACCGATTGATGCGAAAAGTATTACAAACATTTCGGATTTGCGAAAAAAGTCTGACCGTGCTGCCTGGCTAGGCTCTATTCTATTCGACAAAAAAATTAAGGTAGCGCAGGTAACCAATGTTATTGCTGATGGTGTACCGATTCGCCTATACAACAACAGCACTCAAAAAAATCAGCGCGTAATTATTTATTACCACGGTGGCGGATTTGTTTTGTATGGCCTGCACTCGCACGATAACGTTTGCAAAAGGATGTGTACGATGAATAATTGCTTGGTAGTTTCGGTAGATTATCGTCTGGCCCCGGAACATACATTTCCTGCTGCTCATAATGATGCCTTTACAGCGTTGAAATGGGTGAGAAAAAACATAGAAACATACGGAGGCAATCCAAACGATTTAGTGGTATCCGGTGACAGTGCCGGTGGAAATTTAGCCGCATGCATGGCACATAAATGCAGGAAAGAAGGCATTCCGCTAAAAGCGCAGATACTGGGGTATCCGTGGATTGATGGAAAACTGAATAACTCTTCTATTGATCGGAATGGTAAGGGTTATTTACTTGAAAAGGAGACCATGTTTTGGTTTCAGAAGCAATATACTCCAAGGCAAGAAGACCATTGCGCTCCCGAAGTTTCTCCATGTTATGAATCTGATTTTACCGGTCTTGCACCTGCTTTTATTATTACGGCACAATTCGACCCGCTGCTGGATGACGGATTTAATTATTTTATTCAGCTGAAGAATGCGGGCAACCATGCGAAATATAAAGAATACGAAGGTATGTTCCATGGTTTTTTAAGTATTCCTGGCATTAATTCATCTGCTTTGCAGGCTTATTATGATGCCAAAGAATTCTTAAACAGCCTGCCGAATTAAAATATAATTTGCGCTCCTCCCGTCAATGTATGTAACACCCGAAAAATATGAGCAAAGAAATTTTTACTGTAGACCTTCACTGTCATCCTAATCTAAAATCGTTCAACTCTGGTTATCCGGAACCTGTCAGTAATATGTGGGATAATATCCATCATAAAATGGACAGCAAGTTTGCTAAAACTGTTGAAGGTATTTCGCAGCATGTGCTTAAAGAATCGCAATGTAATCTTGACGCTATGGCTACGGGTAACGTTCGAGTTTTTCAGGTTTCGCTGTACCCTACTGAAAGAGGATTTCTCCACCTACGCAATATTCCTAAACTGCTTATAGGAAAAAACAGAATCAATGTTTTTCAGGAAGTAGTTACCGGTTATAGTATGGATGCTATTGTTCAACTAAAAAAGCATTACAATTACTTTAAAGATTTAGAAGCAGAATACGCTTACGTGTTCGGCCAACAAGGCAAAAGCCAAGATGGCAAAAATGAATTTGTGTTGGTGAACAATTACACTGAATTGCAGCAAGCGCTGAAGAAGAAAAACACACTTATAGGTATTGTAACTATCGAAGGTGCACACGCTTTAGGCACTGGTGCACCGGATACTGATGAGTTGAGTAAGGAAGAATTAATACAGCAACTAACGGATAATATTTTAGCCATCAAGCGTTGGGAGTATCCTCCTTTTCAAATAAATCTTGCTCACCATTTTTGGAATAATTTGAGTGGACATGCCACCAGTTTCAAGAGACCAATCAACGGACTTGCCAACCAGAACAAAGGAAAAGACAAAGGAATAACCGAAGCGGGCTGGCATGTGCTGCGCAGTTTACTAAGCCGTGAAAATGGTAAACGCATTCTGATTGATACCAAGCACATGAGTTTGACCGCCCGTAAAGAATATTACGAGTTTGTACGGAACTATAACGCTATCAATCCAAACGATATGATTCCGATTGTTTGCAGCCATGCGGGGGTAAATGGGTTCAGCACTATGGATAGCTCGATGAAGGATGCCGACAAAATGGTGAAGTCACGTTCACACCGCTTCTGGCGTTGGAGCATCAATATTTCAAACGAGGAAGCGCGCATTATTCATCATTCGGGCGGATTAATTGGTTTGATGATGGATAGAGGAATGTTAGGCGGTTTAGATTTGATTAAAAAGATAACAGAAATTGAAAATTCAGAAAAACAACGCAAAGAATACACGCGTTTGTTTTGGGATAATGCTTTTCAATTAGTAAAAGCAATTGGCGATAAATCGGGGTGGGATGTAGTAGCTATCGGCACCGATTTTGACGGAACCATTACCCACATGGAGCCTTATGAATCTGCCGCTAAATTTCCGATGTTCCAGCAAGATTTGATTGATTGTTTAGAACAGAATAAATATCAGGAAGACCTTTGGTTTGGATACACTCCACACGAACTGGTTCAGAAAATAATGCACGGCAACGCTATGCAGTTTTACAAACGGTTTTTTGTGTAACAGCTACGCTTCTATCTGGCTTCGGCAACAGGCTTCATCTCCTTTGTAAATTTTTATCTTCGCCCCTCATTTTTAAGAAGTAATGAACCGCAAGAATCCAAACAGTAAGGGCTATCCCGAATTCGACCAATTGAGTATGCCGGCCATTGAAAAAGAAATTTTGAAATGGTGGACAGAGAACGATATTTTTAAGAAGAGCGTGGCAAGCCGCCCAGATGATAAACGCTTTGTGTTTTACGAAGGTCCGCCAAGTGCAAATGGTAAGCCCGGCATTCATCACGTAATGAGCCGCACTATTAAAGATTTGTTCTGCCGCTTTAAGACTTTACAGGGCTACCGCGTAGAAAGAAAAGCAGGCTGGGATACACACGGCTTACCGGTGGAACTCGGAGTAGAAAAACAACTCGGCATTACTAAAGCCGATATTGGAAAAACAATAACCGTTGCCGAATACAACCGCCTTTGCCGCGAAGATGTGATGAAGTTCACGGACATCTGGCGCGACCTTACCGACAAGATGGGCTATTGGGTGGATATGGATAATCCATACATCACTTACGAGAACAACTATATAGAAAGCTTGTGGGCGTTGCTCAAGAAACTCTACGACAAAAATTTGTTGTATGAAGGTTATACTATCCAACCTTACTCTCCTGCTGCGGGCACCGGTTTAAGTTCGCATGAATTAAACCAGCCTGGATGTTATAAGGAAGTGAAGGATGTGAGTGCGATTGCGCAATTCAAAATCAAAGGAGATAAGTTTAAAAATATTGAAGGCGATGTTTACTTTCTTGCATGGACGACAACTCCGTGGACGCTTCCTTCAAATACAGCACTTGCAGTGGGGAAGAGTATTAATTACTCTTTAGTTAAGACGTATAACCCATTCACACATCAGCTAATTCATGTAATCCTTGCAAAGGATTTGATGAGCAAGTATTTTTCTTCGGAGAATGCGGAGTTAGATTTTGATGCATACAAAAAGGGGGATAAAAAGATTCCTTTTAAGGAATTGAGCAGCTATTTGGGTGTAAACTTTGAAGGTGAAGAATACGAACAACTTCTCCCATACACTCAACCAACGGATGGAGATGCATTCAAAGTTGTTCTTGGAGATTTTGTAACTACTACAGATGGAACAGGTATAGTTCACATTGCACCAAGTTTTGGTGCGGATGATTTTAAAGTGGCAAAACAAAATGGTATTGGCTCGCTTACCCTCGTTGACAAGCAAGGTAAATTTGTAGATGAAGTAAACGACCCACAGTTTCCATTGGAAGGTCGCTTTGTGAAGGATGCTTATTACAACGATGCTGATTTAGAGAAAGACTTTCATCTGCAAAAAGAAATTCTGCGCGTCAACAATATTATTCCTGATTTAAAAAATCACATGAGTGTTGATGAGTTGATTGTGTTGAAACTGAAATTGGAAAACAAACTTTTCAAAAATGAAAAATACGAACACAACTATCCGCACTGTTGGCGCACCGATAAACCAATTATCTATTATCCCCTTGATTCTTGGTTTATAAAAACCACCGCAGTAAAAGACCGGTTGATTGAATTGAATAAAACCATCAACTGGAAACCTGCACACACCGGTGAAGGTCGCTTTGGTCAGTGGTTAGAAAATTTAGTGGATTGGAATTTATCGCGTTCACGTTATTGGGGAACTCCGCTACCAATTTGGTTGACGGAAGATGGAAGCGAACAAATTTGTATTGGCTCTATTGCTGAATTGAAATCGGAAATTGAGAAGTCTGCAAAAGCTGGTTTGATGAAACCAATGGAGATAACTGATTTACATAAACCGGTGGTTGATGAAATTGTTTTGGCTTCCCCAACCGGCAAACCAATGAAACGCGTTGCCGATTTGATAGACGTTTGGTTCGATAGCGGTGCTATGCCTTATGCTCAATGGCATTATCCTTTCGAGAACGAAGAAATTTTCAAGAAGAATTTTCCAGCTGATTTAATTGCAGAAGGAGTGGATCAAACCCGCGGTTGGTTTTTTACGCTGCATGTGTTAGGCGTAATGTTGTTTGATTCTGTAGCTTACAAAAATGTGGTGAGCAACGGTTTGTTGTTGGATAAAGCAGGCAATAAAATGAGTAAGCGTTTGGGTAATATCATCGACCCGTTTGAAACGCTCGAAAAATATTCTGCCGATGCTACTCGCTGGTATATGATGCGCAACAGCGACCCTTGGGATAATATGAAGTTTGACATGAATGGCTTGCAGGATGTAATGCGCTCGCACTTCGGCACGCTGTATAATACCTATGGCTTCTTCGCTTTGTATGCCAATATTGATAATTGGAAAATTGACGAGCAAAATATTGTTCCGGTAGAGCAACGCCCTGAACTTGACCGTTGGATAATTTCAAAACTTCAGTCGCTGGTAAAGGAAGTTACTGCGCAGTTTGAAGATTACGAAGCCACCAAAGCCGCGCGCGCTATCGAAAGATTTGTGGATGAAGATTTAAGCAACTGGTATGTGCGCTTGAACAGAAGAAGATTTTGGAAAGGCGAAATGAGCGAAGACAAGAAAGCCGCTTACGAAACTTTGCATGAATGTTTGAATGTTGTCGCGCAGTTAATGTCGCCTATCTCTCCGTTCTTCAGTGATTGGCTTTATAAAAATTTGAACGAAGAAAAATCATCAGTGCATCTTTCTTATCTCGTAAAATCGAAAGAGAACTTAATTGATAAAGATTTAGAAGAGCGAATGGAATTGGCGCAAAAAATATGCTCACTGATTCTATCACTTCGCAAAAAGGAAAAAATAAAAGTTCGTCAGCCGCTCTCTAAAATTTTGATACCAGTATTGAATGAGAGAATGCAACAGCAACTTTCCAAAGTCGAAAACTATATTTTGAGTGAAGTGAACGTGAAAGCGATTGAATATATCAGTGATGCTTCGGGTGTGGTGAAGAAGAAAATTAAATTAAACTTTAAAGAGTTAGGCAAACGTGCAGGCACAAAAATGAAAGCCATTCAAAACGCGTTGTCTACATTTACTACCGATGATATTTCTAAAATTGAACGCGAACAGAAATACAATCTGCAATTGGATGGAGAAGTTTTCGAATTGCTGATTGCTGATGTAGAAATTCAAACAGAAGATATTCCAGGTTGGTTAGTTGCTTGCGAAGGTGGAATTACTGTTGCTTTAGATGTAAACCTTACTGATGAATTAAAGCATGAAGGAAATGCGCGCGAGTTTGTAAACAAAGTTCAGAACCTGCGCAAGGACAAAGATTTTCAGGTCCTCGACAGGATAAAAGTTTCAGTAGTAAAGAATGAATTGCTCGAAAAAACCTTGGCTTCATTCAAAGATTACATCGCTAACGAAATTCTTGCAAAAGAAATTTTACTGGTTGATTCGCTGAATGAATTTGATGAAGTAGAGCTGAACGAAGAAATTTTAAAAGTAAAAGTAGAACTGAACTAAATGAAACCATACAGACCATTTTTAATAGTAATTGCCATTCTTATCATCGACCAATTCACAAAGTTTTGGGTAAAGACCCACATGTTTTTAGGAGAGGAAATTTCTGTAACATCTTGGTTCAGTTTGCACTTTACCGAGAATCCGGGGATGGCTTTTGGTATGGTGCTACCAGGAGTTTGGGGTAAATTGTTTTTGAGCGGATTCCGTTTAGTGGCAGTTGGTGGAGGAATGTATTTTATTTATTATCTGCTAAAGCAAAAAGCACATTGGGGTTTTATTACTGCCGCAAGTATGATTCTTGCGGGTGCTATTGGCAACATGATTGATGGAACTATTTATGGAATAATTTTTTCCGATAGCTACATGGGTGTTGCCCGCGTTTTTCCACCACACGGATATGCCGGTTTTTTACAAGGTTTAGTGGTAGACATGATTCACGTAAAACTTCCCGAAATTACCTGGAACGGACGCTCGCATGAAATATTTCCATTCATCTTCAACGTGGCAGATGCTTCCATCACCACTGGTGTTTTCTTAATTCTTATTTTTCAGAAATCGTTTTTTAAAGAGGAAGAAGCGGAAAGCGTAACGGCCGTAGAGCAGAACTAAAACTCCGCAAACGTCTGAATAATTGTTTTCAGGTTTTTGTTGTTCCGCTCTTCGTTCATCAGTTTGCTAAAGTCTTTTACCAGATAAGTTTTAGGTAGAACAAACATTTCTTTCGCCACAGTTTCGGCCGTTACACTCACTTTTACTTTCGATTCTTTCTTGCTCACTTTGCTGCTTACTTCCGCTTCAAGAATTTGATTCTTAAATAAGCCATCTGCTTCGTTCCAATTACCAAGTAATTGCAAAAATGGAATTAAAGAATTGATAGGAGCTGTAGATTCTCCAACCCAAATAGTGGCTTTATTCAAATTAGTTTCACCGGTATATTTCGCCATTGAAATTCCACCATCTGTTTTTGCTTTATCCGTAGCTTTAAAACCAAAGGCTGGAGTAAGCACAAATCCTTCTTTCAAATTATTTCTATCATAATAACTCAACAGCGAATCGATATGATATTTGATAATTACTTTTCTATCGTGTGCCGAAATAGTATACAGTTCGCGCGATTGTAGATTGATGACAAATCGGTCATATTTTTTATTCCCGTTTTCGTTCTGTTTAATGTAAACATCATTGCCCTTAACTTTTATTTCGCAAAGTATACTCTCACTCTTTTCATTGGTATAAAATATATTCAGCGTTCCTTCAAAAGAAGTTTGTGCAAAAACCGAAACAGAAAAAAGGAATAGGAATAGAGAAGAAAAGCTCTTCGTCATAACAGGAGATTAAAAATTTTATTTCCGAAAATATAAACTGCTACCACCGTTGCAACAACGGCCGTAAGCAAAACAGCACCGGCAGCAATATCTTTTATTTTTCCTGCTTTTTCATTGAACTGTGGCGAAACCAAATCAACCAATGCTTCAATAGCGGTATTCATCATTTCGGCACTAATAACAGAACCAATACAAAGAGCAATTAAACTCCACTCAATAGCAGTTAAGCCCAAAAAAAGTCCGGCAACGGTTACTACAATAACAGCCACTGCATGTATGCGCATGTTCTGCTGGTCTTTTAAAACCAAGAACATTCCTTTAAGCGCGTAGCCAAAACTGTTAATCAACTTCTTCATATTAAGGAATCAATAGCGTTTTTTAAAAGTGTGTCGTCAAAGCCAAAGTTCGCAAAACCGCTAAACTTTTCTGCTTCTTTTAACGCAATTTCCAAATCAAATTCTTCTTGTTTCATCGAAAACGCAATTCCGCGTTTCATCAATTCATCCGCAAGATGAATCTGCTCCGTTTGCCCGGGTGTAGGAATAAAAATAGCTTTCTTCCCAAGTTTGGCTAAATCCATCACGGTGCTGTAGCCGGAACGCGAAATAATTATTTCGCTTTGTTCAATCGTCTCGTTTAAGTCTTCGGTAGTTAATGAATTGGCTATGGTAAAACGTTGGTCTTTCTTATAATACTTACTTAGTATTTCCGGCTTACCACAAACTAAAATGGTTTGCAGTTTGCTTTTCTTGAACTGTTCTGTCAGCAGTGCATCTAAATTACTTCGCTGTGGTTCGGGTCCCGAGCAAACCGCGCACACATCATATTTCTTTGGCAAATTCTGCTTTTCAAATCTTGATAAGTAACCAATGTATCGAACATTCAAATTGCCTTCGTTGGTAGCAAGCTTTGAAATAAATGAATCCTCAGGTGCAGGAATCCAACACTCTGAAAACTTTCTGATAAAATCGTGATTCTTTTCCTTCACTTGCTTTTCCATCCATTTAAAAAACAAAGGCATTTGAATGTTCAGTTGATGCGAAACAAAAATGGATTTTACTTTAGTGCTATAGCATCCATAGCGATTATCAGAAATCACCAGATCAATTTGGTTTCGTTCCACGATTTTTTCTACCTGTAATTGCTCTTTCGAAATTACCTTCAAAAACTTAGGCATCTGCGTCAGCATTTTTATTACCATGCCATCGCCATCTGGGTAAATAGGGTTGTAACCATCAATCTCAAAACAGCGGATGCTTAAAAAGAATTCCCTTTTAAGCAAATCGTATGCTCTTCCGCTGCTGGCTACAAACACCACACAGTTTCGCTTTTGCAATTCTTTAATAAGCGGGATGCAACGCGTAGCGTGACCCAAACCCCAATCGAGTACAGTAACTAAAATTCGTTTCGGTGGTTCCAATCGTATAATTATTTTTGCGTGCGAACGTTGTAATAATATGCAAAAACAAACTAAAAATATCGTGCGGGCGCTCATGCTCCTTATCACAGGAATTATGCTTGCTACTTCGCTTCCTTCCTGCAAGGCAAACAAGTGCGATTGCCCTGAATTTGGTGGTCACCGGTTGAAGCACTAGAAAGATTCTAATTCACCTCTTGACAAAAGTTGCGCCTTGTATTAAATTACTGTGAACTTAAGCACTTGATATGAAGCCCCTGCATCATTTATCTCCTGGAGAGAAGGCATTTATTGTAGACATGCGCAATTCTAAACTTTGCGAAAAACTATTTGAACTCGGGGTCTTTCCCGGAGATTTGGTAGTAATGAAAGAAAACGATTCTACAAATAATTCTATTGTAGTTACCATCAATGACCATACGTTTAATATCTATCGTCAAGCGGCAGAAACAATTATTACTAAGGTAGTAAGTTTTGAGATAAGTCTGAATTAAAAATTCAAATTATTTTGCTTTAGGTAGAAGCGTATCCAACACTTGAATTTCCTCCTTGCGCATATTGTTTATCACATACACATAACTCAAGCTATTGAAGTTGGTTGATAGCTTTAACTTGATATCAAGAAAGTTTTTATCCGCTTCCATTTTTACATTGCTCACAGTGCCTACCATTATGTTGCGGGGAAACAATTGGGAGAACCCACTAGTAACAACTGTGTCACCAACTTTAACAAGAACGTGTTTAGGAATATCTTCCATGCTGGCAGTATTTGAATTAATACCATCCCAATGCATGTTGCCGAAAAACTCATTTTTCTTAAACTTTGCACTCACCTTAAAATCTTTACTCAAAACACTCATCACTGCGGAATAATTATTCGTTACACTTATCACTTGCCCCACAATTCCGTTTCCATTTATTACGCCCATTTGCTTCCGCACACCGTGTAACTTTCCTCTATCTAGGTAAATCAAATTCTTAGCGTGGTTAACCGAGTTTTGAATTACTCGTGCGCTGATGTAATTGTATTGCTGAATACTTTTAGAAGTAGAATCACGCATGCTACCCGAATCAACTTTAGTATCGTATTTCGATTCAGCAAGTTCTTCACGTAATTTTGCATTTTCTGCCACCAGAGAATCGCTGAATCTTCTCAAATAAAAATAATCGTTAATGCCTTTGTAACTGGCATATACTTTTCCGCTGGTCTCGTTGGCTACATTTAAATAAGTTACTTCGTTATAATGCTTGTTCTGATAAATGAGATAAAAGCAGAAAACCTCAAGCGATAGAAAAAGAAGGAGAAGATAATAACGAAGAAAAAACTGGAAGAGGTTATACATAACTTCAATTAGCGAATTAGCGAATTTGATAATGTGCGAATGGAAAAAGCAGCAGAAGTATTTTGTATTTCATTCGCTAATTCGCTAATCATCTCATTTGCTAATTAAAATTTAGTCATCCATTAAGAAAGTGAACCTATCCATGTTCTTCAGGGCAATACCGGTACCGCGAACAACCGCACGCAACGGATCTTCCGCTACATGAACCGGTAACTTTGTTTTCTGGCTAATGCGTTTATCCAAACCGCGTAGCAAGGCACCACCACCGGTCAAATACAAACCGGTCTTAAAAATATCCGCAGCCAACTCCGGTGGAGTTGTTTCTAATGCTTTTAAAATAGCTTCTTCAATTTTCGAAATCGATTTATCAATAGCATGAGCGATCTCCGAATACGAAACAATAATCTGTTTAGGTATACCAGTCATCAAATCTCTTCCGTTCACCGGATAATCATCCGGTGGAGAATCAATATCCGTCAACGCAGAACCAACATTTATCTTAATCATTTCCGCAGTTCTCTCACCAATCAACATGTTGTGTTGTCTGCGCATATAATCAACAATATCCAACGTAAACTCATCACCGGCTACTCGTATACTCTGGTCGCACACAATACCCGAAAGCGCAATCACTGCAATCTCTGTTGTTCCTCCGCCAATATCAATAATCATGTTTCCGTTCGGCTCTTCTACATCAATACCAATTCCAATAGCAGCAGCCATCGGCTCGTGAATCATTTTTACATCCTGTCCACCTGCCTGTTCGGCAGAATCTTTTACCGCGCGTTTTTCTACTTCTGTAATTCCCGAAGGAATACAAATAACCATTTTATAACGTGGCGGAAAAAGCGGTTTCTTATCACCATAAATCATCGCAATCATTTCGCGAATCATACTTTCTGCCGCTTTAAAATCCGCAATTACACCATCGCGCAGCGGTCGCACCGTTTTAATATTCTCGTGCGTTTTCTCGTGCATCTGCATAGCGCGCATACCCACCGCAATCACCTTATCGGTTCTGCGGTCAATAGCAACTATCGAAGGCTGGTCAACTACAACTTTATCGTTATGAATAATAAGCGTATTCGCGGTGCCAAGGTCAATGGCAATCTCCTGAGTTAAAAAATTAAACAAAGCCATGCTTTGATGTGTGTTTTGAGAGGGTTCTGAATTGCGGGCAAAGTAGGTAAAATCTTACCACACTTAGCGTAACTTTTAAACAAAAATTATTCGGAATTGAATCCAAATGAAACTAAAAGAAATAAGCCTACAAAAACAATTGTTTTCTTTTAACGCCAAGGGGTTTTGACGCGTCCCTCGCAAAGAAGCGGGTCTGGCTATAGCTGACAAAACTTCCAACTGATTTACCTCACCCATCCTTCCGCTTCCTTTCGTAAATTTGCAACAACAAAACTATAGCATGTCAGCATCTAAAGACTTACACAACAACAGGCGCAACTACACTAAACACGAACTCACCGAACATAAAATTTCGCCTAACCCATACGAGCAATTCGGCTGGTGGCTCGAAGATGCTACCAACGATGGAATAATTGAACCCAATGCCATGACACTTTCTACCGCTACCAAAGAAGGCAAACCATCTTCGCGAATTGTCTTGCTCAAAGCATTTGACGAAAACGGCTTTATCTTCTACACTAACTACCATAGCCGCAAGGGTCGAGAAATTTCAGAAAACAACGCAGCATCGCTGCTCTTCTTTTGGGATAAACTCGAACGACAAGTGCGCATAGAAGGCACCATCGGAAAAATAGAAGTCCACCTTTCCGAAAAATACTTCTCTGAACGCCCTTACGAAAGCCGCTTAAGTGCCATCGTATCCGAGCAAAGCGAAGAAGTTCCATCCCGCGAATATTTAGAAGACCGCTTAGAAGAAGTAAAACAGCAAGGCGAAATCAAACGCCCCGAAAACTGGGGTGGCTACATTTTAAAAGCCGAATACTTTGAATTTTGGCAAGGCCGCGCCAGCCGATTGCACGATAGAATAATATATGAAATGGAAAATGGTGCGTGGAGGATTAAACGGCTAGCACCATAAGTAGAAATTGGTGAATTGGTTTTGATTAAAACCAATTCACCAACTATAAATCAACTAAATAATTATTCTGCTTTTTTCTTAGCGGCTGCTTTTTTAGCAGGTGCTTTCTTTGCTGTTACGGCTTTTGGTGCTTTAGCTTTTTTACCGGCTGCTGGTTTTTTAGCGGCAGCTTTCTTTACGCGTTTAGGGCGGCTATTACCGAATGATTTCTTGAATCTTTTTCCTTTTGCGGTTCTTTTATCTCCTCTTCCCATAATTAAAAATGTTTTTTTGTTGGGGCGAATGTAAAAAATCAATTGGCATTTTATACAAAACAAAACCCCGGCACTTTTCAGTACCGAGGTTTTTATTCTTTACAGAAAGAAAAAATTACTTGTTTGTTTTCTTCGCCAATTCAACACCGGCTTTAAACTTCGCTACTTTCTTTGCTTTAATGTTAATCTCTTTACCGGTCTGTGGGTTACGACCTTTGCGTGCTGCGCGTTTAGAAACAGAGAAAGTTCCAAAACCTACCAGCGTAACTTTTCCGCCTTTCGAAAGTGTTGCTCCAACTGCGTTGATGAATGAATCAAGCGCATCACCTGCCTGGCTCTTGGTAACTTTGGCATCTTTCGCAATCTTTTCTATGAGTTCACCTTTGTTCATAATTGAAATTTTTAATGGGTTATTAATATTTATCCAACAAAGATAATTGCGCGTTTCTCTTTTCCAAATCGGGCAAAAACTTCGGTCTATTGAAAATGAATTTTTTGAATTGCACTTTGCCTCGTGAATCAAAAACAGATACATTTACGTTATACTGAAAAAGAAAATGATGCTGCTATTCCGAAAATTTTTGCTCTTGTTTTTTGCTGTTGTCATAATTGCAAGTGCGCCTTCGTGCAACTCAAACAAAATTGCTTGCCCAACGTATGCCGATAGTCTTCCGCAAAAAAAAGGCAAGAAAGGAAAACAAGAACCGCAAATTCCTAAAGCATCAAAACCGAAGAGTGGCATTCTTCCACCTAACGCAATTAAGCGTAAGCAACCGGCTAGCTAATCTTACTCCAAATTTTTTCTTTAGAAATTTCGCTCATGTAATTTAACAGCGAATAATGTTCGGGCTTCGAAAGGGTTGGATCGCTTTCAATCAAAGTTTGTGCGGTAGTTCGCGCAGCTTCTAAAATTTTTACATCGTTTACCAAGTCGGCAATGTGCAGGTTTATTACACCGCTTTGTTGCGTTCCTTCTAAATCACCAGGGCCGCGCAGCTTCAAATCTTCTTCGGCAATTACAAAACCGTCATTAGTTTTACACATTACCGATACGCGCTGTTTACTTTCATTAGATAGCTTTTTGCCGGTTATTAAAATGCAGAAAGATTGTTCTGCACCGCGCCCTACTCGTCCGCGCAACTGATGCAATTGCGACAAACCAAAACGTTCCGCATTTTCAATAATCATTACGCTTGCATTCGGCACATTTACTCCTACTTCTATAACGGTGGTGGCAATCATAATTTGCGTTTCGCCTTTTACAAACCGCTGCATCTCGTAATCTTTATCCGCTCCGCGCATTCGCCCATGCACAATGCTGATTTGAAATTCGGGTTTTGGAAACGCACGCGAAATACTTTCGTAACCGTCCATCAAATGTTTCAGGTCAAGCGTCTCGCTTTCTTCAATCAGCGGATACACAATATAGATTTGCCGCCCTTTATGAATTTCCTCTTTCATAAATCCAAATACACGCAACCGGTCAGCATCGGTGCGGTGAACGGTGCGGATTGGTTTTCTTCCCGGAGGTAATTCATCAATTACACTCACATCCAAATCGCCATAAATAGTCATAGCCAATGTGCGCGGTATTGGTGTGGCAGTCATTACCAAAATATGTGGAGGCTTTTCATTCTTTGTCCAAAGTGCAGCGCGTTGTGCAACACCAAAACGGTGCTGCTCATCAATCACCACCATGCCTATGTTTTTGAAAACAACTGTGTCTTCAATTAGCGCATGTGTGCCTATAAGAATATCAACTTTGCCTTCTGCTAAGTTTTCTAGAATTTGTTTTCGCGCTTTACCTTTTACATTGCCGGTTAGCAATGCTACTTCTAAATTCATTCCGCGAAGCGCGTCTGTAATACTTTCATGATGTTGATTGGCGAGAATTTCAGTTGGCGCCATTAAGCAAGCCTGAAAGCCATTATCAATCGCCACCAACATAGTAAGCAAAGCAACTACCGTTTTACCGCTACCGACATCACCTTGTAATAACCGATTCATTTGTCTGCCAGTGAGCGTATCTTTTCTTATTTCTTTCAGTACGCGTTTTTGTGCACCGGTCAGTTCAAACTTCAATTGATGGTGATAAAACTTATCGAACTGATTATCTATTTTTTCAAAAACAAAACCTTTCGAAATTTCTGAACGGTTCGATTTTACTTTCAGCATCTGTAATTGAATAAGAAACAACTCTTCAAATTTTAATCTGCGTGTAGCTTCATGCAGTAGCTGTTCATTTTTCGGAAAATGGATATTAAATATGGCTTGGTAACGCGGAATTAATTTGAATTGTTGCAAAATCTCTTTAGGCAAAAAATCAGGAACGTCTTTTTCTTTAACTTGAGCAACCAGCGTTTGCAACAGTCGTGCTAAACCGCGCGAGTCCAAATTTTTCTTCTTCATTTTTTCGGTAGAAGAATAAACCGGTTGCAAACCTTTGCCACTTGCTTTTATTTCATCCGTAAAAATTTCTACTTCCGGGTGGGCAATGTTGAACAGCCCATTGAACATGGAGGGTTTGCCAAAAACCAATAACTCCACATTCGGCTTGAGTGCTTTCAGAATAAAATCAATGCTCTTAAACCAAATCAATTCAATTTCCCCGCTGCCATCGCGAAAGCTGGCAAGCAAACGTTTCTGTTTTCCCTCGCCTAAAATTTTAAACCCGTTAATCTTTCCCTTAAGTTGAATAAACTGCGTAAGCGGATTTATCTCGCTTACTTTATGAATCACGCTTCTGTCAATATACCGGAACGGATAATGCACTAGCAAATCGCCAAAAGTCTGCAGGTGCAACTCCTTACGCAGAATTTCTCCGCGCAACGGACCTACGCCTTTTAAAAATTCGATGGGTGATTGAAGAAGCGTTGGCATTTCAAGTTTGAAAATTCAAATTTATAATTGATTATAACACCAAACAGAATAAGTATACGTCACTCAATTTGTTTTTATCTTCACTTTCGGTTCAAGCAACATGGCAGACAAAAAAATAACGAACGATTTATCTACCGACTATAAATTAGTAGGTATTTCTTCGTCACTTAAAGAGTATAAACTCTGCTACCATCTTAATAACTTGCTCAGTTGCGATTTTAGAAAAGTAATCGATTTAATTTTTGAACCCACAGACCGCACCCGAAAAATTCAGTTCAGTGTTTTTAAAGCTGGGGAGGAAGACGATAAAAACCAATTCGTTGTTTTCACCAACAAAAATTTGCAGGATGTTCTGCTTCCGGAAATAAGCAACTTTGATTATGTATTGCAGATACACGGCAAATGCGAGGAAGATAATTTGAGAAATTTGATACACGGAGTAAAACAATTTCCGGAAGTGGTAATGACTGCCGAAATACCTTTAAAGAAAATTAAAAGTAAAGAGCGGTTAGTTTATGAAGAAATAAAGCCTGTTTTGAAATTGATGAAACGGAAAATTATATAGTAACCTTAACTAGAAAATTCGGAGAAATTCCACTTATGAAAGTACGCGTAAACAAAACAAAAATTATTGCCACCTACGGACCGGCTTGCAGTAAAATTGAAGTAATGGAAGATATGATTCGAAGCGGGCTAGATGTTTTCCGATTTAATATGAGCCATGGCGACCACAAGAAACATATAGATGGCTACCAGAAAGTTCGACAGATAAACAAAGAACACAACCTCAACATTGCCATACTTGCCGATTTGCAAGGACCGAAAATCCGTTTAGGCGAAGTGCGCGATAATATGGAAGTATTAGAGCAGGGGCGCGAAGTGGAAATAACGAACAAAGAATGTGTCAGCACTTTCAAAAAGCTTTACATCAGCTATCATAATCTGCCTAAAGAAGTAGAGTTGGGCGATGCCATTTTAATTGATGATGGAAAAATTGAGTTGAAAGTTCTATCCACCAACCGTAAAGACAAAATAATTGCAAAGGTTATTACTGGCGGTAAAATAAGCAACAACAAAGGCGTTAATCTGCCTGATACAAAAACTACCGTTCCGGCACTTACAGAAAAGGATAAGAAAGATTTAAAATTCGCGATTGCTAATGGAGCCAATTGGATTGCGCTTTCGTTTGTTCGTTCACCACAAGATGTACTGGAGTTGAAAAAAATTATTGGCAAGAAAAACTCCTACATGAAGGTGATGGCAAAAATTGAAAAGCCCGAAGCCTTAAAAGAATTAGATGAAATAATAAAAGTAAGCGATGGCATTATGATTGCCCGTGGAGATTTAGCTGTTGAAGTTCCGCAGGAGCGTATGCCGCTGATTCAAAAGGACATCATAGCTAAGTGTATTAAATACGCCAAGCCGGTAGTAGTGGCTACACAAATGATGGACAGCATGATTGAAAACCCCAACCCAACACGTGCCGAAATTACCGATGTAGCCAACGCGGTAATTGACGGAGCCGATGCTGTAATGTTGAGTGGAGAAACTTCCACCGGCAAGCATCCGGTGAAGGTGATTCAGGTAATGGAGAAAATTCTCTCGAACATTGAACACGCCAACATCATATATGACAAACAGCAGAAGGCGGATAAAAACTCCGCTACTTATTTAAGCGATGCTATATGTTACAATGCTGCGCGCATCAGCAGCGATTTAGAAGCTCGTGCAATTATTGGAATGACGTTTAGCGGTTATACAGCATTTATGCTTTCGAGTTACCGCCCCAAAGCCAACATTTTCATTTTTACCGAAAACCGCGATTTATTAAACGCATTAAGCATTTGCTGGGGCGTTCGTGCTTTCTATTACGATAAATTTGTGGGTACCGATACTTCTATTCGCGATGTTATTCGCACGCTTAAAGAAAACAACTTACTAAAAGCCGGTGATCTTGCCGTAAATATAGGGAGTATGCCTCTAACTAATAAAGGCAGAGCCAATATGGTTAAAGTTACCTTGGTTGATTAGCAAACTACTACTTCATCAATCTATTAAGATAAAGCAGGCAATCTATCACTTCCTGAAGTTGTCTTTCATTAGCGGAATACAAAATGCGCTTACCGTTGCGTTCGCTATCAACCAAGCCAGCTTTACGAAGTATGGCTAAATGTTGCGACATAATAGATTGTTCGCTTTCTAATTTTTCGCAAAGTTCGTTTACCGCAAGGCTTTTGCAGGATAAAAGCAATGCCAATATTTTTTGACGGAACGGATTATTTACCGATTTGGCAATAAAGTTTGCCGTTTTGATAGGGCTAGCACTTGCTTTAAAGATAGACTCTCCACCTATTTTCATTGCTATTTTATCTGATTGCATATAGAGTTTGAGCTTTAGTTTGATACAAGTTGCAATAATTCAGCCACATAAACATAGTACAATTTAAGTTCAACAAGCCACAGGTTGTGAAACTAAATACAAAGTATTTACAAATGATGTTGATATTAGAAATAGATGCGCTCAAAAAACAATGTTCGATTTCTAAACCGGCATTTTAAATCATCGGTCTTTTCTTCAAAAAAACAATAATGCCAACCTGCTTTTTACACAAGCTACACTTGCTTAGTTTAAACCTCTGTAGTGTCATTCTCCGTCACTCACAAGTAAATCCTTGTCATAAACACTTAGCGAATTGAAACGATAACAAACTCAATGGCGTAAAGGATGGTGCTGCGGGTATTCATTTTTCTAAACAAAACTTGAACAACAAATAATAACCGCTGCTAAACCGAAAAAAAGATGGTTATGAAAAAACAAATTATAAAAAGCGAATTTACTTACTGCGGATACTTCTCCACTTTGTTGTTGTCGCTTGTTTTTGCAACACAAGTTAATGCACAGGCTACCTTATATAATGATGGCGGCACATTGCATACCGACAAATCTTCTATACTATATATAGAAGGCGATTTGCAAAACAAAAACACATCAACCCTTGAAAACGATGGTGTAATTGAATTGATGGGCGATTTGACAAACGACAACACCGCTCAAATAAAGAACGGTAGCGATGGCACTTCAACCGAACGCGCTTACAAGTTTATAGGAACGGGCACACAAGCTATTAAAGGAGATTTCTCTAACTCTTCTACCCGTTACATACACAACTTAATTATTGATAAAGCAACTTCAGCTACAGCAGTTGAGTTGCAAACTGCTACTTATGTAAATGGTTCTTTAGTATTCGGAAGCACTACAAGTGGTGCCGATACTTATACCCCAACGGTTTATTCTTCCTTTACCAATAATTCGGGTAAAGGAATTATTAAAACTTACAGCGGTTCTACCGATTACGAATTGTTTGTAACCAACCCTTCTGAAAATGCGGTAATGGGTTACGCTCCTTTAATGATTAACGGTAACCAAAGCAATGGCTTCATCGAGAATCGTGGGGCGCAAGGTGTTGGCTTGGGAGGCTTTTCGCGCAACGTATCTACCACTGGTGTGCCTTATGTGTTTCCGGTGGCAAGTGCTACAAATGGTTACAACGCAGCGGCTTTAACCTTTACATCTTTAGGTGCTACGCCAGATAAAGTAAGCAACATGTTTGTAGATGCTACCGGTGGTGTGGGTTTCATTCGTCCATCATGTGTAGGCTGTGCTGGCTCACCGGCAGATAATAGCGGGTTTAACTATTACTTTAGTTCTAACCCGTGCAACAGTAGCACGCCACAATGGATAATATTAGATGCCCTACCAACCGACCACGGTTACTGGAGTTTTAGCGGTAACGCAGCTGACCAATATGTAATTGAAACTTATCCTAACTCTTTCCCTGCTTTTTCAGGCACAGGAACAGACGACTGGAGAATGATTTCGAGAGCGGGCGGCATTTCATCTGTACCTACAGGAGATTGGAATACAGAAATTCTTGGTTCAGTATCCGGACCAACCGACTTGTTAACTTATAACAGAAATAGCCCTTGCTATGCCGGTGACGGTGTGCCGGGTGGTGTATTTACCGGCTTTTCGCACTTTCAAATGGCGCGCTCGGGAAGCAGCAATGCTTTACCTGTTGAATTACTTTACATAACTGCTCAACCGGTAGACAATCAGTTTATACGTGTTAACTGGGCTACTTCTCTGGAAATAAATAACAGCGGGTTTAAAGTAATGCGCAGTTCTAATGGAGTAGACTTTGAACAGATAGGATGGGTAGAAAATAAAACCGGAGGCAACAGCACGACCGAAACTGCTTATAACTTTGACGATATAACCGCTCAACCTAATGTAGTATATTACTATAAGTTAAATCAAGTTGATTTTGATGGAGCAAATAAGGATACCAAAATTGTTCAGGCTTCTATTAAAAGCGAAAGCACGCTTGACATTACCGAGTTCTTCCCTAACCCGGCAAACGAAAGCACCAGCATTATTATCAATGCTAATACAGCAATAAAATTCAACGTAGAGTTATATAACATGACAGGGCAGTTGTTGTTGCAAAATGAAATAAATACAACCAATGGCAGTTCACGTTTCAATTTTTCAACGGATATGTTACCGCAAGGCAATTACCGCGCGGTATTAAAATCTGACACTCAAGTATTTACTCGTAACCTAAATATCATTAAATAAGAAAACCAAAACCAATTAAAATGAAAAAGTTAAACCTTCTATTGTTCATGGTGTTGCTTGGCGCAACAACTGTTTCGGCACAAAGCGGAAACATTGGAGTAGCCACTACTACACCTAATTCAAAACTACAGGTAGACGGATCGTTTGCTACCGGCTACAGAGCTGTAGACAGCTCTACTGTATTAAGCGTAAACGATTATGCACTTGAGTTTAGCGGCACGGCTGCTGACTCGATTACACTACCCGATGCGATTGCCTGCAAGGGTAGAATTTACATGATTAAAAATGTAAATGCTTCTGCCGGTCCTATTGCACGTATAGTAACTACCAGCCCCCAAACTATTGATGGTGCTGCGGCTGATACTATTGAAGCGCAGGAAGCCAATACTTATATAAGTAACGGTGCTGATTGGCGCAAATACAGCTCGGCAGGTTCTGCCGGTGCCGATGGCTTCTTAAGCCCTGGGACAGCAGTAGGCAACACTCCCTATTGGGATGGCAGCAACTGGGTGTTAAACAGTAGCAGCCTTCACAACGATGGCAGCAATGTGGGCGTAGGCACTTCTACTTTCGATGCTACTAATCCTGAAAAGTTTGTGGTAGATGCCGGTAACACTTCATCGGTTAATGCCATTGTAGGTAAAGGTAATATCAATAACTATTTGCAATTGAACATCAGAAACACTTCTAACGGTACTTCTGCATCCAGCGATGTAGTAGCAACTGCCGATAACGGAAGTGAAGTGACTAACTATATAGATATGGGAATTAACGGCAGCGGTAACAATGCCGGTATAATGGGTGTGGCTAACGATGCCTACATCTACAACGTAGGGCAAGATTTATTAATTGGAACGGCTACGGCTTCTAAAGCTATTCAGTTTCTTACAGGCGGAACGAGCGAATCTACAAACGAGAGAATGCGTATTGACGGTTCAGGGAATGTAGGTATTGGCGTAACTGCTCCTGCTTATCCATTAGATGTAAACGGAACAATCCGCACAGGTAAATCAAGCACTACTAACGGCTCATTAGTGTTTTCTAACAGCAGCAATAACCGCACAGTAACAGTTAATTCTGGAATAACTTCAGCTTCTTATTCTTTAACCCTGCCTACAGCGCAGGCTTCGGCAGGTCAGGTGTTAAGCAATAACGGTTCGGGAGTATTAAGCTGGGTAGCTTTAAGTTCAGGCCCTACAGGCGCAACGGGTGCAGATGGCGCAGCAGGAGCAGTAGGAGCAACAGGTGCTACAGGAGCAGCAGGTGCCAATGGAGCAGCAGGTGCGGCAGGTGCCGATGGCGCAACTGGCGCAGCTGGAGCTACGGGTGCAACAGGAGCAACAGGTGCCGATGGTGCCAATGGTGACAGATACAATACGACAAGCGCAACTACTTTTACTATTCCGGCAGTTAGTGCTTCTGAAACTTTTACAGTAGGAACAGGACTTGCCTATTCGGTTAATCAAACAGTAGTGGTAACACCGGTAAGCACTCCTGCAAATCTTTTCCGCGGAACCGTTACATCTTATAACTCGGGCACAGGCTCTATTACCATACAATGTACTTCTACTACGGCTGCAGGCAGCAGTTATTCATCATGGTCTTGCAACCTGGATGGAGCAACCGGTACTGCAGGTGCTACAGGTGCTACAGGTGCAACCGGTGCAACCGGTGCTACGGGCACAGCAGGAACTGCCGGTGCAGCAGGTGCAACAGGAGCTGCGGGTGCAGTAGGCGCTACTGGCGCAGCAGGTGCAACGGGAGCAACTGGTGCCGATGGTGCCACTAACGCATGGGGCATTACCGGAACTACCGGAACTACTTTTGCTACTAATTTTTTAGGAACTACCGATAACAAGAGCTTGCGTGTGCGCACTAACAATGCTGAACGCTTTGTAATTGACAGCTTGGGTAACGCCCGCTTTGGTTCAAGCACTACGGTGCCGAGTTATTCTACTTTCCCTGAAAAATTGTTGGTGGATTGCGGAACTACTTCTTCGGTAAATGCTATTGTAGCCAAAGGAACTATTAACAACTACTTACAGTTAAACGTTCAAAACCTTTCATCGGGCGCATCTGCTTCATCAGATATTGTGGCCACGGCTAACAACGGTGATGAAACCAGCAACTATATTGATATGGGTATTAATGGCAGTGGCAACACCAGTGCAATCATGGGTGGACCGGATGATTCATACATCTACAACGTTGGTGGCGATATGTATATGGGCGCAGGAACTTCGGGTAAGGCTTATGTGTTTATGACCGGAGGAGCCGACCCTACTACCAATGAAAGAATGCGTATTAGTGGCACCGGTAACATAGGTATTAACAACTCTAACCCAACTTACAAGTTAGATGTAAACGGCACGATGGGCTTAGGTAAAGCCAGCACTACTAACGGGGTGATTGTGTTCAGAAACAACACCAACTCTAATACACTAACCCTTAACTCGGGTATTACTTCATCATCTTACTCTATTACTTTACCAACTGCACAGGGTGCTGCCAGTAGCGTGCTAACCAACAACGGTTCGGGCGTGTTAAGCTGGGCTTCGCCAAGTGCTGGAAACTGGGGTCTTACCGGCAACTCGGGTATTACTGCTGTAACCAACTTTATGGGCACTACAGACAATAAGAGCCTGCGTTTCCGCACGAATAACGTAGAGCGCGTAATTTTTGATAGCCTTGGTAACGTAGGTATTGGTACAATGGTGGCAGGCAGCAAGTTAGACGTAAAGGGAACACTTCGTTTATCAGGTTCAACTTCTGGCTATGTAGGCTTTGCTCCGGCAGCGGCTGCAGGTGCTACTACTTATACCTTACCAAGTGCCGATGGAACCAGCGGACAGGCATTGAGCACTAACGGTAGCGGAACATTGTCGTGGGCTACAGTAGCTACAGGACCTACTATTTTAGTGTCTGCAACAAGAACTACTTCATACACACCGGCTTCCAGCTATAGCACTTTAGCTTACAACTCGGCTTCTATCAACGTGGGTTCTGCTTACAACACTTCCACAGGTATATTTACCGCACCGGCTACTGGTACTTACCAAATTATAGTTAATAACGGTTACTCTACTTCAAGTCCTACCAACAACTGGATTAAAGCAAGAATTATAGTAAACAGTGCTACCGAAACAGAAACTACACTCGCCATTACTCCATATTCAGGAACTACTTACAGCAGTCTTGTTACTCAAACTATTGTTTCTATGACCAGCGGCCAAACAGCTTCTATTAGCATTGGTGGCGAAAGCGGAACTATGGCAGCAGAAGTAGGCACATCACAAACTACACTTAAAATTGTTCGTATCAACTAATAAACTCTAAACCTTTATCAGCGTTCCGCACAAAAGCGGAGCGCTGATAACAAAGGTTCAGAAGAACTGGACCAAACAGCTCAACCCAATAGAGGAAAGATTAACCCGTGATTTTGAATTCTATTTAAAGAAAATTAAAAACTGTAGGTTATGGACACTATTGAAGCAACTGAAACAAACCCTAACGAATACCGCGAGATAAGCATTTGGTTAGATAGATATGACGACTTGTTTTCGGAATACGATTCGAGCCATTTTAAGGCTCGCACCCTGTCTGACAATTTTTTGACCGAGGTGCGCAAACTGGTTCACGAAGTTGAGTCTGCCAACGTAGAACTTAAATTCAACTTAATGGCCGATGAGCCAGATCCGGAAACCGAATCGGTTATCATCAGCAACATACACGATTACTTTGCTACTAAAGCGCAAGCAGCTAAAAACGAAATGCGCCAAATATTGCGCACAGGCAGTTTACTATCAGTAGCCGGTTTCGCCATTATCATTTTTATGGTTACCGTAGGCCACAACTTTAGCGAACTAATGCTGGTAAAGGGTTTAGAAATGATGATTGACCCGCTGGGCTGGTTTCTGGTTTGGAACGGACTAGACATGATTTTTGTGCAAAGCAAAAAAGAACAACCCACCGTAGATTTTAATCTAAAAATGACAAATGCTAAGCTCTCTTTTATGGCGTTCGGTATGCCCGTAATGCTGGAAGAAGAAGCTACTAACGAAATACAACAACCATTACCACTGGCTTCTTAAGTTTTTCTTATTTAATGGTAAATGGTTAATAGCCGGGGTGGTTCCCGGCTATTTTTTATGTCTGGCTGTTTTATCTTATCGGCATTAACACATTGCCTCTTTTAAATATGAATTTCATTTCTCATTTTCGTATCATATTCCATAGGGGTATGGAGTGGGTTTTATGGTGTGAGAGTGCGGTAGGGGTACCGCACTCTTTTTTTTTGCCTTGAATGTTAGGCACAAGTGCTTGTTGCATAATTAACACCACATCAAACTGTCAGGTTGCCATTTAAGACACGTAGGAAAATAGCTTCTGTTATAAACTTGCGCTATGCAAGGCATTTAGAAGATCCAATAAAAAACCTCTAAAGGCAATACAGCGGTAAAGAAGTTTAGTAAGCAATAATTTATTTGAAGCACCACTCAATTTTAGTGTGAGTTGAGTTTTGTTTAGTCCCGCTCCGAGAAATTGGAGCGGGATTTTATGATTATACCAAAGGATTGTGAAACCTGAAAACCGAATCGGCATGAAGTTCTTCAATACTGCGTTTTGAAATGCGCCACGCCATTATCAAAATGCCGAAAGTGAAAATACCGAGTGCGGGGAAATTCTTTTGCATAATAAAGAAGTCGTAAGCCCCGTGCATAAACGAAGCATAAAGCAAACCCTGCAACAGACATGCTGTTTTATTCGCTCCCGGAAACTTTGACTTGCCTACATAGTAGCCCATAATTACCCCAAAGGCAAAGTGTGCAGGCACGGCAGTAAACATGCGCATAATGCCTACCGATAAGCCACCCTGCAAAACATAAAGCAGGTTTTCGAGCGTGGCAAAACCGAGGGCTACAAACGAGGCATACACAATACCATCAAAGGGCTCGTTAAATTCTTTATGGCGGTAAGCATGAAACCGCAGCATTAAAAATTTGAAAAACTCTTCGGTAAAACCTACGACAACAAACGCGTGAAACATCGTCCACCAAAAACTTTCGGATACACCAAAGCCGATGTTCGTCCAATAATTTTCTACAACCACAGCAGGCAGAATGCTCAAACAACCAAGGAGAAAAGCGGTAAGCAAAATTCGTTTGGGTTCGCGATCGTATTGGTCTTTGCCGTAAATAACCACCGAAAGATAGATGCCAGGTGCCAGCGAAACACCAATGAGAAGGAGGAGTTGATTCATTGCCAACGAAAATAATATTTTGGAAAAGCAAAGTTGTTTTTACATTTAAACCATAATCTCACTAAATCAAAATTATATGAGTAAGAAAACGATGAGCATAGCCGCCTGTATTGTGATGATGCTGGCCTGTTGCGTGCAGTTGAATGCGCAGAACAAAGACATTGATAAGGGAAAGGAAACATTGACTAAAGCTATGGAGCAGAAGGATGCTGCCAAGCGAAATGAAATGGTGCAGAAGGCTACCGAGTCGTTTCAAAAAGGAGGCATGAAACGCGAAATGTATGCCCTGATTGGCGATGCGTTTTTAGATAAGAAAGATTACACCAACGCACAAAGCAATTACAGCCGCTGCGATAAACCCGAAAAGAAAGAAGGTTTGAAAAAATTAGCCGAAGCGTATGTAGAAGATGCGTTTAGTGGCGATGAAAAGAATGAAGCAAAGTCTATTCGTAAAGCTATGGACCTGTTTGCAAAAGCCGAAGCTACCAAAGAAGGGGCGCGTGCCATTGGCGACAGATATAATGAGAAAGGCTCGCCTAAGGCATTGGAGTATTATTTAATTGGTGATGCACAGGTGAAGATAGAGCAGATTGCCAAAGAGCTTTTTGAAAAAGGCGGAGATAATGAAGTGAAGGCTGCAGAAACTTACTTGAAATTAAAGACACCGGAAGCCGCTAAAAAAGCAGGCGATATTTATTACAACCGCAACGAGTTTCAAAAAGCTATTGATGCTTATTTGAGCGGTGGTGTGGCAGAGGGTATTCAGAAATATGCCGACTATTTATATGCAGAACACAGAGATGAAGAAGCCGACAATTTGATTGTGCGCTTGGGCGATGCCAATGCAGAAAAGAAAAACGATGAAGCCAACGAAAAGCTGGCTGCTGAGACCATGAAGAAAGGAAGCTACTTGTTGGCTTCTAAACTTTACGATAAGGCGGGCAATGTATCTATGGGCGATAAATGCCGTGCTTACGATGCGCTGGTAAATTTCCGTTTAGATGAAGCAAAAGGTTTGTTTGGGCAAACCAACGATGCCGCTATGGCAAAGTTGATTACAGATAACGAAAAAGTATTAAAGCCGTTGCAGGATTTGGGGGAAAACTTAGATGCCTTAATGCGCAACGCACCGCAGGTAAATTTGATTGTAGACAGTGTGACAGGTAAGAGTGTTCCTTCAACCTCTGACCAAAAGATGCAGGAGGATTATTACAAATCTGTAAGAGACCAGATTATTAAAAACGTAAACGATGTATCGGTTAACTACAACAAGTTGGTTGACGTGAACCTGAAGAAATATGTGAAACAACGTTTCATTAAATACGGAGCAGTTCGTAATATTTTAGATAAAGAAACGCTGACAATTAAAAAGCAAAAACAGGATGTAAAGGTGAAGGACGTAATTCTTTAATTTTTTATCAAGCATAAAAGAAAAGCCCCGCAAAATTGCGGGGCTTTTCTTTTTGTATTCATTCTCAAATCCTCATATTACCCTAAAGCCTGTTTCAAGTCTTCCAATAAGTCTTCTACATCTTCTACTCCTACACTTAAGCGCAACAAGTTATCTACCACGCCTACTTTTTCTCTTTCTGCCTTTGGCACCGAAGCATGGGTCATGGTTACCGGATGGTTTACCAGCGACTCCACTCCTCCCAGCGATTCTGCTAACGCGAATACATTGAAAGAAGATGCCAGTTTGAACGTATCTTCTAGCGAAGCATTTTTAAAAACGATAGAAATCATTCCGCCAAAATCCTTCATCTGTTTTTTTGCAATCAAATGGTTCGGGTGGTCTTCAAAACCCGGCCAGTAAACCTTTTCAATACGCGGATGCGTTTTCAGATACTCGGCAATTTTCCGTCCGTTATAGCAATGGCGTTCCATTCTTAAGTGCAGGGTTTTAATACCCCGCAAAACCAAAAATGAATCCATTGGTCCAGGGTTTGCCCCACAGGAGTTAAGGATAAAATAAAGACGCTCGTGCAGTTTGTCATCGTTTACAATCAATGCACCCATTACCACATCGCTGTGTCCGCCTAAGTATTTGGTAACGCTGTGCATCACAATATCAGCCCCGAGTAAAAGTGGGTTTTGTAGGTAAGGCGAAGCAAAGGTGTTGTCAACCGCCAGCAGAATATTTTTCTCTTTCGCAATCTTGGCACAGGCTTCTATATCTACTATCTGCATGGTTGGATTAGTAGGTGTTTCAATCCAAATAAGTTTCGTTTTATCGTTTACATATTGGCTGATATTACTCGCATCGCTCATGTTGATGAAATGAAACTTGATGCCATACGGCTCAAATATTTTGGTGAACATTCTATAAGAACCTCCATACAAATCGTCACCTGTTATTACCTCATCACCGGGGCTTAACAATTTTATCACGGCATCGGTAGCACCCATACCGCTGCTGAAACAAATAGCATGTTTGCCTTCTTCCAAAGCGGCTAAGTTCTTTTCAAGAGCTACACGTGTCGGGTTTTTCCCGCGTGCGTAACCGTAGCCTTTATTCTTTCCCGGAGATTCCTGCACGTAAGTAGATGTTTGAAAAATAGGAGTCATAATAGCTCCGGTAGTTGGGTCGGGTTCTAAACCTGCATGAATTGCTTTTGTTCCGAATTTCATCTATAGTTTTTTATGATGCCAAAGATAGAATTCAAACTTACAGCCACTAATTACACTAATTTCTGTTGCTTTTTAATTCGTGCAATTCGCGGCAATTTCTTTCTTACCTTTCGTTTTCAATTTATTTCCATGAAACACCTTTCCCTTCTTTTATCTACCCTTTTATTTTTTGTTGCAGCATCCGCACAATCGCCTACCGGTGAATCGCGCTCCCAACTTAATCCTGCGCTTTATCCATTCTATCATGGTGTAGCTTCGGGTGACCCATTGGCCGATAGAGTTATCATCTGGACGCGGATTACCCTCGACCCGGTGGTTGACCCGGTTTCTGTAAACTGGCAAATTGCTACCGATACATCTTTTACTAGCATTATTGCCAACGGAACGGCAAATACCGATAGCACAAAGGATTATACTATTAAAGTAGATGCCACCGGTTTACAGGCAGGCACTTGGTATTGCTACCGGTTTGCTTATGATACTTTCAAATCTATTATTGGCAGAACCCGAACGCTGCCGGTAGGTGCAGTAAATAATTTGCGCTTTGCTGTAGCCAGTTGTCAGGATTATCAGGATGGATTTTATAACGCACACCGCCATTTAAGTGAGCGAAATGATATAGATGCCGTTTTGTTTTTGGGCGATTACACTTACGAAGGTGGCGCAATAGCTGCACCGGTTGGCGACCGCTTTCATGAACCTGACAACAAAACAGTTTTGGAAATTGAATATCGTATGCGTCAGTCGCAATATCACCTCGATGCAGATTTGCAGGCAGCGCATCAGCAGTATCCATGGATTTGCGTTTGGGATGATCATGAAACCGCCAATAACTCTTATAAGGATGGCGCAAAAAACCATAGCGTGGGTGACGGAGATTGGTATCAACGGAAAGTAAATGCCGTAAAAGCCTATTTTGAATGGTTGCCTATTCGTCAGCCGGATGTAGACGATACGTTTAAAATTTTCAGACGTTTTACCTGGGGCGATTTAGCTGACCTAAATATGATTGACACCCGTTTATATGACCGCAGTAAGCAAGTAACCTCTGCACAGTTTGTTCCTACTTCCGATTCGCTTATTCAGGATTCTACGCGTAACATGCTTGGGCCCGTTCAGTTTGATTGGCTGGAACATAATTTAGATAGCTCTACAGCTAAATGGCAGCTTTTAGGGCAACAGGTAATTATGACTCCGCTGGTTGTTCCGGCTGGCTTACTCGGCTCTTCGGCAGTAATGATAAATTCTGACCAATGGGATGGCTACCCTTTTGACCGCGACAGGTTATATAATCATATTATTAACCATAATATTAATAACGTGGTGGTGCTTACGGGTGATATTCATACCTCGTGGGCTAACGATTTGCCGCTACCGGGTTACGATGCACAGAATAGAAATAATTCGGTGGGGGTAGAATTTGTTACACCAAGTATTTCATCGGGTAACGAGTTGCCGCAGTTGGTTACAGAATCTACTATTTACTCGTTAGCAGATTATGTGCGCTATGTAGATTTGACTTTGCATGGTTACTATGTGTTAGACATTACTCCATCGCGCACGCAAGGTGATTTTGTTTACATGTCAAGCGTAAAATCACAAACGTATACAGTAAGCACAACGCCCTCGTGGTATGTAAATGATGGTGAAAGATTTTTGCGCGAAAACAATACACCTTCATCAGCATTGAATACATACCCGGCACTTGCTCCGCATACTTCTTTAACTACAGCCATAAGAAATATAGCCAATAACATTACTACGGTGATGGTTCACCCCAATCCGTTTTTTAATGAACTGATGATTCAGTTTAATACGTACAAAAGCGAAGAAGTTACTTTAGAAGTTTGGAGCACCAACGGGGTATTGATGTTGAAACAGAATTTAGGTTTGGTGAGCGAAGGCCTTAACCATGCGCAGTTTGACGGCAGTAAATTTCCTTCGGGTTTTTACTTCATTAAACTGAAAGGCAAAAGCTCTTCGGTAAGTGAGAGTGTTATTAAAATCAACTAAAAAATTAGAGCCACTAATTACACGAATAAAAAAAATTAAGAGTTGGTGCTTCAACCATAATTCGTATAATTAGTGGCTGGTTTTCATTCCAAACTAAAATCGCTCAAAATGAAAAATGTTTTACTACTTCTTGTCATCAGCATTTTCAGTAAATCAGTAACCGCGCAATCAACCTGCCCACAGTTTGTTTTTGAACATTGGGTTTGGGAAGATGAAAGCAACCAGCACAGTGCTTTGCAGTTAGTGGATGATTACCTGACGCATAACATACCAGTAGGTGCAATCATTATAGATAGCCCATGGGAAACTGGCTACAACACCTTCGAATTTGATACAGCACTTTTTCCTGATGCCCAAGCCATGGTTGATTCTTTTCATGCGCGTGGCGTAAAAGTTATTGTTTGGACTACTACGGCTATAAATACCGATGTGCCGGAACTTTGGAACTATGCTGATTCGATGGGTTATTTCATGAAAGCAAATGCCGGTTCAGGCTCTGCGGTTATTAACTGGTGGAAGGGTGATGGCAGCATGATTGATTTTTTTAATCCCGATGCAGTAGCATGGTGGAAGACCTTGATGGACAAAACGCTTGACCTTGGCATTGACGGATGGAAGTGTGATGGAACAGATTACTCTGTTCTTCTTGGCAACGCGCTTTACTCTCCCGGCCAAAGTGCTGCTATTACCCGGTTGCAATACTCTCATGCTTATTATCGCTTGTATTATGATTATACGCGCCAGCGATTGGGCAACGACCGCGCTAATATGTCGCGACCGGTAGATAATTACGGCTATGCATTTATTACCGACCCTAACTTAGTGGCGTTTACTCCGCGCGATATTGGTTTTGCCTGCTGGGTGGGCGACCAAGATGCTACATTTGACGGAATGAAAAACGCGTTGAACAATATGTATCAGAGCGATGTAAATAATTATCTGGTGGTTGGTTCCGATATTGGAGGCTACCGCGAAGAACCGGTACCGGGAGGAAGGGATAAAGACCTGTTCATCCGTTGGGCGCAACTGGGTGCTTTCAGTCCGCTGATGGAAAACGGAGGCGGAGGTGAACACCGCCCGTGGATGTTCGACCAGCAAACCGATAACATCTATAACAAGTTTACGCGTCTTCACCAAGCTATGATTCCTTACCTGATGCACCAAGCCGATTCTTTATTTCCAGCTACTCAATCCCTCATGCAATTTCTTAATAGCACCGACTACAGCTACATGCTGGGTAGCGATATTTTTGTAGCACCGATGTTAAGCTCTGCTAACAGCATTACCCTTGATTTTCCTACAGGCGATTGGACGTATCTTTTTAATAACGCACAGGTTTACAGCGGCCCCTTTAACTCTATCAACATACCTATTGGTGAGTTTCCTGTTTTTATAAAATCAGGCTCGCCTCTGTTGGCCGTTTTGGATAGTGTAGTTGGAAGCGTAACCGGAATAGAAACTGTAAACGCTCAAACAAATCCGGTTACTATTTATCCTAACCCGGCAAACAGCGAAATAAGAATTGCGGGTTTAGATTTTAAAACTGTTGAAGAATACGAGTTTCATTTGTTTGATGCACTAGGTAGAAATTTGCTGAACGCAAACCTTAATAGCGCTAGCAAAACTATTTCTATGGAAGGTTTAGAGAATGGAATTTACCAATATGCTATAACCGCTAAATCAAATACGCAGGGAAGAATATCCGGTAAGGTGGTTGTGCAGAAATAAAGTGCCGTAGGTGTAATACAGACCTGCCGGGTTTTAAAAAATCCGGCAGGTCTTCTTATTTAAAACAAATGCGAAAACAACCCATCTCTCAACTTAGGTTCAAACCAGGTTGATTTAGGCGGCATAATTTTCCCGCTGTCGGCAATGTCTATTAGTTGTTGTAACGAAACCGGATAAAGCGCAAAGGCAACTTTCATTTCGCCACTATCTACTCTTTCTTGTAGTGCTTCTAATCCGCGAATGCCGCCAATAAAATCTATCCGCTTATCGGTGCGCACATCTTTTATTCCAAGCAACGGGTTCAACACATTTTCATCCAAAATGGTTACATCTAAAACTCCAATCGGGTCACTCTTAATAATTTTTTCTTTCGCTTCCAATTGATACCACTTGCCGGAAAGATACATAGCTAGTTGATGGCGTTTTGTTGGTTTCGCGTTTTCATAATTCGTAATTCGTAATTCGTAATTCGTAATTATCTTATCTAAGAACGCTTCATCGCTTAAACCATCCAAATCTTTCACCACCCGGTTGTAATCCATAATCTGCAACTGATCGGCAGGGAAGAGAACGGAGAGAAAGAAATTATAATCTTCTGTTCCGTCATGGTTAGGGTTCTGCTCCTTCATCTTCAAACCAACCTTAGCGGCAGAAGCCGTGCGATGATGACCATCGGCTATGTAAGTGAAAGGAATTTTATTTTCGAAAATAGAAACCAGTTGGTCGGTTTTGTCTTTATCTAATATCAACCACACCGCATGACGCACACCGTCTTTCGTCAAAATATTATAAACCGGTTCCTCGTTGTCGGTTATCGAAAGTATAATCTCATCTACCTCATTATTCTTAGGATAGGTCAAAAAGATAGGCCCCACATGCGCCTGCAAAGTTTCCATGTGGCGGATACGGTCTTCTTCCTTTTCCGGTCGTGTTAGTTCATGCTTCTTGATTACGTCATTAAAATAATCTTCAATACTGCTGCACGCTACCAAACCGGTTTGCGTTCTGCCCTGCATGTTTTGTTGATAGATATACAATGACGCATACGCCTCCTGAAACAGCGTGCCATCTTCCATAAACTTGTAAAAGTTATCGCGAGCGCGGTCGTAAACTTCCTGCGAGTGTTCGTCAATTCCTTCCGGAAAATCTATTTCGGCACGGCTTACATGCAAAAAAGATTTTTCATTTTTCTCCGCCATCTGCCGCGCTTCGGCAGTGTTCATTACATCGTAAGGCAACGAAGAAACTTCTGCCGCAAACTCCGGCTGCGGACGAACCGCCTCAAAGGGTTTAATGATAGCCATGTTGTTAAGTCCCCTTTAGGGGATTTAGGGGTTTACAAAAACGGAGTCTTCACCACCGTTGCCTTAATAGGTGTATTGCGGATGTCTACAAAAACTTCAGAACCGATAGCACTGAATTCTGTTTTTACATAAGCCATACCAATAGCCTTACCCAAGGTAGGCGACTGTGTGCCCGAAGTTACTTCTCCAATCTCGTTACCCGCTGCATCTTTAATTTTAAAATGCTGACGCGGTATTTTTCCTTTCTCCGTAATTTCGAAACCAACCAGTTTCTTCTTAGGGCCGTTTTCTTTTATCGCTAAATGATAATCGGAATTAATAAAGCTCTTGGTGAATTTGGTAATCCATCCCAAGCCTGCTTCTATTGGCGAGGTGGTATCATCAATATCATGACCGTAAAGGCAGAATCCTTTTTCTAAACGCAGCGTATCGCGGCAACCTAAACCGCAAGGCAAAATGCCAAACTCTGCACCCGCTTCAAACACAGCATCCCATAGTTTGCGCGCATCGTTATTCATTACATACAACTCAAAACCACCGGCACCAGTGTATCCCGTGTTCGATATAATCACATGGTCAATACCCGCTATGCTGCCTACCGTAAAAGCGTAATAAGGTATAGTGCTTAAATCTACACTGGTCAGCTTCTGCAAAGTCTTAATAGCGTTTGGCCCCTGCACCGCAAGCAGACTCATATCATCGCTCATGTTAACCATTTCTACACCGGCAGTATTGTGCTGGCTAATCCAGTTCCAGTCCTTCTCAATGTTCGAAGCGTTCACCACTAAGTAATATTCGGTTTCGTTATAGCGGTAAACCAACAGGTCATCTACAATGCCGCCCTTATCGTTCGGCAGACAGCTATACTGAATTTTTCCATCCGTCAGCTTCGAAGCATCGTTGCTCGTAACGCGCTGTATCAGGTCCAGCGCCTTATCGCCTTTCAGCCTGAACTCGCCCATGTGGCTTACATCAAACACACCCACGCTGTTGCGTATGGCATTGTGCTCGGCAGTAATGGTGCTGTAACTGATAGGCATATTATAACCCGCAAACTCCGCCATCTTGGCTCCGAGTTGAATATGCAATTGCGTAAGGGCGGTTTCTTTAACGGTAGATGTTGAGCTGTTGGTCATATATATTTTTTAGCAGGGGCGAATGTAATGGAGAAAGTGAAAGTTTGGAATGGCGAATTGTGGACTGGCAATAGCTTTTATATTCACCCCATGAAACTCAAAGAACCAATCACTGCTAAACAAATTGCCGCATGGACCAACTCCGAACTTATTGGCGATGAAAACGCACTGGTTAAAGGACTGAACGAAATTCATAACGTAGAAGAAGGCGACATCACTTTTGTTGACCACGAGAAGTATTACGATTTCACACTCAAGTCAAAAGCCTCTTTCATTATTATTAATAAGAAGATAGAAGTGGTAGAAGGCAAGGTGTTGTTTTATAACGCTAATCCCTTCGAGGCTTATAATTATTTAGCCGAACGGTTCAAGCCCGAAGTAAGAACTACCAACAATATTGGTGCAACGGCTAAAATTGGCGAAGGCACATTTGTTTACCCCAATGCTTTTATTGGCGAAGAAGTGACCATAGGCAACAACTGTGTTATTCACCCCAACGCTACTATTTACGCCTACACTCAAATTGGCGACAACGTTATCATCCACGCCAACACCACCGTTGGTGGCGATGCGTTTTATTACAAACGCCACAAACCGCACTACACCAAAATGCACAGCGCAGGGCGCGTGGTAATTGCCGATGATGTAGAAATTGGCGCAGGCACTACTATTGATGCCGGTGTTAGCAGCGATACTTTTATTGGCAAAGGCACGAAGCTCGATGACCAGGTGCATATTGGCCACGATGTAAAAATTGGCGAGCACTGCATTATTGCCGCGCAGGTGGGTATTGCGGGCAACACCAAAATAGGCAACCGCGTAACGCTCTACGGTAAAGTAGCGGTAAACAAAAACATCACCATCGGTGATGATGCCATTGTAATGGCAACCTCTGCCGTGCCAAATAATTTAGAAGGAGGAAAAACTTACATCGGTTATCCGGCAGTAGAAGCCCGCACCTTCGCTAAACAAGTAGCTATAATTAAGAAGCTGCCCGAGCTTTGGGAGAAGTTGAAGAATCTGTAGGGTGGAAAACCTGTTACTAAAAATCCAAAATCTAAAATCCGAAATCTAAAATTGGCGGATACATTCGCGCGCATTACAAAACTCATCCTCAACCATGCGCAAAAAAATAAAGTCAGCCCTCATCTCCGTTTATTATAAAGATAAACTCGACCTCATTGTAAAAGAGTTAGCCAAGCTCGATGTAAAAATTTACAGCACTGGTGGCACCCAAAGTTTTATTGAAGGCCTTGGCGTAAAAGTTACGGCTGTTGAAGACCTTACTTCTTATCCTTCTATCTTAGGCGGAAGAGTAAAGACCCTTCACCCGAAAGTGTTCGGAGGTATTTTAGGAAGAAGAGATAACGACAGCGACCAAAAAGAAATGGCGCAGTACGAAATTCCCGAAATTGATTTAGTGATTGTTGACCTCTATCCGTTTGAAGAAACGGTGAAAAGCGGAGGAAGCGAAGAAGATATTATTGAGAAGATTGACATTGGTGGAATCTCTTTGATTCGTGCCGCAGCAAAAAACTTTAACGACACCATCATAGTTTCTACCCGCAACGATTACGAATCATTGCTCGACTTACTTCAAACTAAAAATGGAGAAAGCGATTTAGAAGACCGTAAGAAATTTGCTGCTAAAGCCTTCATGACCTCTTCGCATTACGATACACTTATCTTCAATTACTTCAACAACGAATTCAAATTCGAAGTTTTCAAAAAGAGCGAACTGAATGCAAAGGTGCTTCGCTATGGCGAGAACCCACATCAACGCGGAGTATTCTACGGTAACCTCGATGAGATTTTTGAAATCCTGAACGGCAAAGAACTTTCGTACAATAACCTGGTAGATGTAGATGCTTCCATCAATCTTGTTGCTGAATTTTCTGAACCGACTATTGCCATCATCAAACACACCAACAGCTGCGGGCTTGCTTCACGCGAAACTATTGCTGAAGCCTACAAAGCTGCTTTTGCCTGCGATACTACTTCGGCTTTCGGGGGAGTAATTGCATCTAACCGCAAAATTGATTTGGCTACCGCCAACGAAATGAATTCTCTTTTCTTCGAAGTGCTCACCGCACCCGATTATGATGACGATGCGCTGGCTGTTTTAAAATCAAAGAAGAATCGCATTCTGATTAAGCAAAAAACAAAAGTAGCTACCACTAAAATTTTCAAGAATTTATTGAATGGAGTTTTAGAGCAGGATGCAGATTCTACAGCTGAAAAGTCAAGCCAGTTTAAAACTGCAACTACTAAAACACCAACCGCAGCCGAAGTTTCTGATTTAGAATTTGCAGTAATTGCTGTTAAACATTTAAAGAGCAACGGTATTGCGCTGGCAAAAAACAAACAACTTATAGGCAGTAATTGCGGACAGACATCACGCGTAGATGCATTGCAAAATGCAGTTCGCAAAGCCAAAGAGTTCGGTTTCGATTTGACCGGCTCTGTTATGGCCAGCGATGCCTTCTTCCCATTCCCTGATTGTGTTCAAATTGCCCACGAAGCGGGAATCACTGCCATCGCTCAACCGGGCGGTAGCATTAAAGACCAAGACTCAATTGATGCCGCCAACAAAAACAATCAGTCAATGGTAATGACTGTAGTAAGGCATTTTAAACATTAAGAGCAATGCGCGTAAAACAAAATAGCCTCGTTCAAATTGAACGAGGCTTTTTTGTTTTGGATAATATCTCAAATCTATCTAACATC